>NZ_JAHMHG010000007.1 GCF_018913965.1 Mycoplasma sp. CSL7491-lung | reverse complement strand
AAGTTCTTTGAAAACTAGATATATACAATAAACATGACAGTCAATTTTTTCGAGAGTTTGATCCTGGCTCAGGATGAACGCTGGCTGTGTGCCTAATACATGCATGTCGAGCGGAGTTCTTCGGAACTTAGCGGCGAATGGGTGAGTAACACGTACTTAACGTGCCCTCTAGATTGGGATAACGATGAGAAATTATCGCTAATACCGGATACTTATTAGTTTGGCATCAAACTAATATAAAAGGAGCGTTTGCTTCACTAGAGGATCGGGGTGCGGAACATTAGTTTGTTGGTAAGGTAATGGCTTACCAAGACGATGATGTTTAGCGGGGTTGAGAGACTGATCCGCCACACTGGGACTGAGATACGGCCCAGACTCCTACGGGAGGCAGCAGTAGGGAATTTTCCACAATGGACGAAAGTCTGATGGAGCGACACAGCGTGCAGGAAGACGGCCTTCGGGTTGTAAACTGCTGTTATAAGGGAAGAAAAAGCAGTAGAGGAAATGCTATTGCCTTGACGGTACCTTGTCAGAAAGCAACGGCTAACTATGTGCCAGCAGCCGCGGTAATACATAGGTTGCAAGCGTTATCCGGAATTATTGGGCGTAAAGCGTCTGTAGGTTGTGTGTTAAGTCTGGCGTTAAAACTTGGGGCTCAACCCCAAATTGCGTTGGATACTGGCACGCTAGAATTGTGTAGAGGTTAGCGGAATTCCTAGTGAAGCGGTGAAATGCGTAGATATTAGGAAGAACACCAACATGGCGAAGGCAGCTAACTGGGCACATATTGACACTGAGAGACGAAAGCGTGGGGAGCAAACAGGATTAGATACCCTGGTAGTCCACGCTGTAAACGATGATGATTAGCTGATAGAGAACTATCGGCGCAGCTAACGCATTAAATCATCCGCCTGAGTAGTATGCTCGCAAGAGTGAAACTTAAAGGAATTGACGGGGACCCGCACAAGCGGTGGAGCATGTGGTTTAATTTGAAGATACGCGTAGAACCTTACCCACTCTTGACATCTTCCGCAATGCTATAGAGATATAGCGGAGGCTAACGGAATGACAGATGGTGCATGGTTGTCGTCAGCTCGTGTCGTGAGATGTTCGGTTAAGTCCTGCAACGAGCGCAACCCTTATCCTTAGTTAAATGTTCTAGGGAGACTGCCCGAGTAATTGGGAGGAAGGTGGGGACGACGTCAAATCATCATGCCTCTTACGAGTGGGGCAACACACGTGCTACAATGGATAGTACAAAGAGAAGCAATACGGTGACGTTAGGTGACGTGGAGCAAATCTCAAAAAACTATTCTCAGTTCGGATTGTAGTCTGCAACTCGACTACATGAAGTCGGAATCGCTAGTAATCGTAGATCAGCTACGCTACGGTGAATACGTTCTCGGGTCTTGTACACACCGCCCGTCACACCATGGGAGCTGGTAATGCCCGAAGTCGGTTTTGTTAACTACGGAGACAACTGCCTAAGGCAGGGCCGGTGACTGGGGTGAAGTCGTAACAAGGTATCCCTACGAGAACGTGGGGATGGATTACCTCCTTTCTACGGAGTACATAAGTTACAATTCATTTTAGTAACAATTACTAACTTTTAAGACCATTTTTATTTATTAATATTTGAGTCATGGCTTTCTTTAATGGTCAGAAAGATTTATATATCTAGTTTTGAGAGAACTTCTCTCAATTGTTCTTTGAAAACTGAATAGTAAAGATAAATTAATATAACAACGACATCAATAAAAATAAATTAGTCAATTTGTTTTGTGATACCGAGTAATTATTTTAAATAATAATTTATTAAAATGTCTTTGAATACATCAACAATAGGAAAATATTGAACTTTTAAATAAGTAAGAGTGAGTTGTGGATGCCTTGGGTCTGGAAGTCGATGAAGGACGTGATTACCTGCGATAAGCCTCGTGGAGCTGGATATAAGCTACGATACGGGGATTTCCGAATGGGGAAACCTAATTAGAGTAATATCTAATTGCATTAGAATGAATACATAGTTCTAATGACGAGACACGTTGTGAACTGAAACATCTTAGTAGCAACAGGAAGAGAAAATAAACAATGATTCCATTAGTAGCGGCGAGCGAACTTGGAAGAGCCCAAACCAACATTTATGTTGGGGTTGTAGGACTATCTACATGAAGTTACAAAATTTTGTTATAGCAGAAAAAGTTGGGAAACTTTAGCATAGAGGGTGATACTCCCGTATGCGAAATGGCAAAATCTTCTGATAGTATCCTGAGTAGGGCGGGGCACGTGAAACCCTGTCTGAATCTGCCGGGACCATCCGGTAAGGCTAAATACTAACCAGACACCGATAGTGAACTAGTACCGTGAGGGAAAGGTGAAAAGAACCCCGGGAGGGGAGTGAAATAGAATCTGAAACAACTTACTTACAATTAGTCAGAGCGCGTTAATGCGTGATGGCGTACATCTTGCAGTATGGACCGGCGAGTTATGTTAACATGCGAGGTTAAGTGGATAAAAGCGGAGCCGTAGAGAAATCGAGTCTTAATAGGGCGCTTAGTATGTTGACATATACCCGAAACCATGTGATCTATTCATGAGCAGGCTGAAGCTTGGATAACACCAAGTGGAGGGCCGAACCGTAGTACGCTGAAAAGTGCCCGGATGACTTGTGAATAGCGGAGAAATTCCAATCGAACTTGGAGATAGCTGGTTCTCCTCGAAATAGCTTTAGGGCTAGCGTGTGATGTTAAACTTTGGTGGTAGAGCACTGAATATGGAATGGCCGCGCCTAGCGGTACTGACTATAATCAAACTCCGAATACCATTGTGTATTATCATGCAGTCGGAACCGGGGTGCTAACGTCCCGGCTCGCGAGGGCAACAACCCAGATCGTCGGCTAAGGTCCCAAAATCGTGTTAAGTCAGAAAGGTTGTGAGTTTTCATAAACAACTAGGAGGTTGGCTTAGAAGCAGCCACCCTTTAAAGAGTGCGTAATAGCTCACTAGTCAAGAGAACTTGCGCCAATAATGTAACGGGAGTAAAACACGATACCGAAGCCACGGGTACGAAAGTACGTTAGAGGAGCGTTCTTAGTGCGGCGAAGTCAGACCGTGAGGACTGGTGGAGCGCTAAGAAGTGAGAATGCCGGTATGAGTAACGATTTGAGGTGAGAATCCTCAACGCCTATTGGGAAAGGTTTCCTGGGGAAGGTTCGTCCACCCAGGGTTAGTCAGGACCTAAGGAGAGGCCGAAAGGCGTATCTGATGGACAACAGGTTAATATTCCTGTACTGGCTGTACGTAGGTAGTACGTAGTGATGGAGTGACGGAGAAGGATAACACTACCACTTATTGGATTGTGGGGTAAGTAACAACTGGTGGACATAGTTAAATGCGTGTCCTCTAACCGGGAGTTGCGAGTCATAAGCTGAAAAGCTGAATTGTGTGATTTCATGCTTCCAAGAAAAGCTTCTAAACGTTTAAATGTATGGTCACCTGTACCGAGAACGGACACACGTTCCCAAGATGAGTATTCTAAGGCGAGCGAGAAAACCAATGTTAAGGAACTCTGCAAATTAACCCCGTAAGTTCGCGAGAAGGGGTGCCAACTTTTGGTTGGCCACAGTAAATTGTGAGGGGCAACTGTTTATCAAAAACACAACTCTCTGCTAAACCGCAAGGTGATGTATAGGGGGTGAAGCCTGCCCAGTGCCCGAAGGTTAAGTGGATGCGTTAGCTTATGCGAAGCGTTGAAATGAAGCCCGGGTGAACGGCGGCCGTAACTATAACGGTCCTAAGGTAGCGAAATTCCTTGTCGGCTAAATACTGACCTGCACGAAAGGCGCAATGATCTCTCAACTGTCTCAACATTGGACTCGGTGAAATTATGGTCCCAGTGAAAACGCTGGGTACCCGCATCAAGACGAAAAGACCCCATGGAGCTTTACTACAACTTCGTATTGGAACTTGGCCTAACATGTGTAGGATAGGTGGGAGACGTTGATGCTAAGACGCTAGTCTTAGAGTAGTCGACCTTGAAATACCACCCTTGGTATGTTGAGTTTCTAACCTGTCGCCGTTATCCGGCGAGGAGACAGTGCGTGGTGGGTAGTTTGACTGGGGCGGTCGCCTCCTAAAAAGTAACGGAGGCGTTCAAAGGTACACTCAATACAGTCAGAAACTGTATGTAGAGCGCAAAGGTAGAAGTGTGCTTAACTGCGAGACCTACAAGTCGAGCAGGTGCGAAAGCAGGACTTAGTGATCCGGCTGTACGTCATGGAACGGCAGTCGCTCAACGGATAAAAGTTACCCTGGGGATAACAGGCTTATCTTGCCCAAGAGATCACATCGACGGCAAGGTTTGGCACCTCGATGTCGGCTCATCGCATCCTGGAGCTGGAGTCGGTTCCAAGGGTTTGGCTGTTCGCCAATTAAAGCGGTACGCGAGCTGGGTTCAGAACGTCGTGAGACAGTTCGGTCCCTATCTGATGTGGGCGTTGGAATATTGATGAGAGCTGCTCTTAGTACGAGAGGACCGGAGTGGACGTACCGCTGGTGTTCCAGTTGTTCCGCCAGGAGCATAGCTGGGTAGCTAAGTACGGAAAGGATAACCGCTGAAAGCATCTAAGTGGGAAGCCTCCTCAGAGATAAGTATTCCCTTGAAATTCCTTGTAGACTACGAGGTTGATAGGATGGATGTGTAAGTGTAGTAATACATTTAGCTGACCATTACTAATAAATTGATAGGTTTAGAAGTTAAGATGTATTTAAGACATTTTAATGAATTATTAATTACTATTCAGTTTTCAAAGAATAAGCCCAGAAGGGCATTTTTTTAT
>NZ_JAHMHG010000006.1 GCF_018913965.1 Mycoplasma sp. CSL7491-lung | reverse complement strand
ATTTTGATTTCAAATTTTGTATAAATTCATTTCAACTCCTTTAGATTTTCTGTATTTTTCCAAAACTCTTTTAAAAAAGAGAAAAATAAAAAATAGGCTTTAACCTATTTTGTTTTCAGACCCCCAATCACTTCCTTTTTATATTAATATACAAAATAAGATAAGAGGGAAGATAATAATATGCAAAGTATTCCTTAAAAATAAAATTTTAAATTTTTACTTGATCTTTTTATACATGTTTTATGTTACAAGAAAAAGTTTAAACTTTGTTTTTATAACAAGTAATTTTGCAAGTGATTAAAACCTAAAAGAGAGATATTAAATAATTTTTGTATAATTAAAAATTAATTATAATTCTTGTTTGAGGAGACATATGGATAAAAAACTAAAACATTTAACTGAGTTGCAGTACAAAGTAACTCAAGAAGGTTATACCGAAAAACCTTTTGATAATTTATATGACAAACATTTCGAAAAAGGGATTTACGTTGATATAGTTGATGGTACACCATTATTCATATCAACAGATAAATTTGATTCAGGATGTGGTTGACCAGCCTTTAGTAAACCTATAAATAACGAAATTATAAAAGAACTAGAAGATAATTCATATAACATGAAACGCACTGAGGTCAAGTCAAAAAATGCAAATTCTCACCTAGGACACGTTTTTTCTGACGGACCAAAAGAATTGGGTGGTTTAAGATATTGCATTAACTCTGCATCTCTTAAATTTATACCTTTTGAACAAATGGATCAAGAAGGTTATTCAGAATACAAAAAATACGTTAAATAATTCTTAACGTATTTTTTGTATTCTTTCTTTATTAAAATTAAGTAAAAAATAACATATAATTTAGTTATGATAAAAAACCAATATGATGCAAATAGTATTACAAAATTAGAAGGATTGGACCCAGTTAGAAAACGTCCTGGAATGTATATCGGAGGAACCGATGTAAATGGATTACATCACCTAGTATGAGAAATAGTTGATAACGCTATTGACGAATCTCTTTCAGGTTTTGCGAACCATATAAAAGTTATATTACGAAAAGATGGTTCGGTATTAGTTTCAGATAACGGTAGAGGTATACCTGTTGATAAGAAAAAAGGTGAAAACAAAACCGCAGTTGAAATTGTATTTACCGACCTACATGCGGGTGGTAAATTTAATTCTGGTACATATAAAACCGCAGGTGGTTTACACGGTGTCGGATCAACGGTAGTTAATGCTTTATCTACCAAACTAATTGTAACTGTTTCAAGAGATAAAAAAATATATAGAACAGCATTTGAACAGGATAAAATAATTGAAAGAACACATGTGATTGGAAATTCAAAAGAAAACGGAACGACTGTAGAGTTTTGGCCAGATTATAAAATTTTTAAAAAGGCTAAATTAAACATTCATACAATTTCTGAAAGATTACAAGAAAGTGCTTTTTTAGTTTCTAACTTAAAAATTGAGGTTTTAGAAGAAGAAACTAATTTTCACGAAATATATCAATATAATAACGGAATTAATTCTTTTTTAAATTTTATAAACGATGGTAAACAATATCTCACAAATCCCGCTTCTTTTAAAGAAGAAAAAAAAGATATTGAAGTAGAATTCGGATTTCAATGAACAGATTCATACTCAAATGTAATGTTAAGTTTTGTAAATAATGTTAAAACAAGAGATGGTGGAACTCATATTAAAGGACTTGAGAGAGGGTTATTAAAAATAATAAATGAATATGCTCAAAAAGAAGGTTATTTAAAAAATAAAGCTAATTTTGAGTTGAACGATATCAAAGAGGGTTGAACTTGTATTTTATCAGTTAAAATACCTGAAAACATCCTCGAATTTGTGGGTCAAACAAAAGATAAATTAGGTACACCTGAAGCAACCGGTGTTGTTGAGGATATAGTTTATAAACATATAGGTCTCTGGCTTTATGAAAATAAATATCAAATGAACCGCGTTTTAGATAAAATCAAAAACGCGTATGAAATTAGATTACAACAAAGAAAACTTAAGGATGATGCGAGAGTTTCCAAAAAGAAATTAAAAGAAAAAAGCGTAATAAGTGATAAATTAACTCCCGCAACGTCAAATAAATCATCTGAAAAAGAATTATTTTTAGTCGAAGGAGACTCTGCTGGAGGTTCTGCTAAAAGTGGGAGAGATCGTAAATTTCAAGCTATCTTACCTCTACGTGGTAAAGTAATTAATGCTGAAAAAAGCCAAGCATTAGATTTACTTAAAAATAACGAAATAATAACCATTATAAACGCTATTGGTGCCGGGTTTGGTAGTGATTTTGATGTTAACAAATCTAATTATAATAAAGTTATTATAATGACCGATGCTGATACTGATGGTTCCCATATACAAATATTATTATTAACTTTTTTCTATCGATTCATGAAACCTTTAGTAGAAAAAGGGATGGTTTATATTGCAATTCCACCACTATATAAAATTACTAATAAAACAAAAAAAACAATACAATATGCTTGAGATGATGAAGATTTAAATAGGATAATCGAAAATCAAAAAAATATCGAATTACAAAGGTATAAAGGTTTAGGTGAAATGAACGCAGATCAATTGTGAGACACCACAATGAATCCTGAAACACGTACATTAATAAAAGTTACAATAGAAGACGCTAGTTTAGCAGAACGAAGAGTAAGTACTTTCATGGGTAAAGATGCTTCAAAACGTAAAATATGAATTGATAAAAATGTAAACTTTACACAAGAAGATACTGATTTTATGGAAAAAATGAAAAACATAAATTAGAGTGATATATTAAAATGCACTCTTTTTTTTACTTTTAATTCCGTTAATAAATATATACATAGTATAATAAAATTAGGAAACGAGGTCAAATGACATTTAAAAAACTTTTTAAAATAATTGGTTTAACTATTGCTAGTTCTAGTTTACCAATTATTGCTATATCTTGCAATAGTTCAAAAGAAGATAATTTAGAAAATAAAGTATCTGAAAATAAAGAATCAAAATCAACAACCGAACAATCAAATACACCAGAATCTAATTCAACTAGCGAAGAAACAAAAGAATCAAACGAAGATAATTTAAATATTTCAAAAAAATATGTGTACGATGATACAAATGATTATTATGAAAGCGCAGATGGTTTATCAGGCCAAGAATTACTTAATGAAATAACTAGAATTCAAAAATCACACATGAAAGGTATTGGAACTTATAACGATCTAAAAAAACTTTATAACACAACAAACGCCTTTAGAGATATTTATTTTGAAAAAGATGACACTATATTAGATGTATACTCTGAAAATCCAGACGGTGAAGATCCATATAATTTTAAAGAATATATGACTAAAAACGGCGGGAGAGAAGGTGATGGTACTAATAGAGAACATATAATTCCTCAATCATGATTCAATAAAGAAAGTCCATTAAGAAATGATGGTCAATTTGTATGACCAACTGATATAAAAGTTAATAATAGAAGAAGTAATTATCCGCACGGTAATGTTGTTGAAGCATCTTACACTTCACAAAATGGATCTAAATTAGGTACTGATAGTCTTAAACAAACTGTTTTTGAACCTGTAGATAAATTTAAAGGAGACATAGCTAGAGCATATTTATATTTTATTGCAACATATAACGATAAAAATATCTTAAATAGAAATAGTATTTTCAAAAATAAATTCCCTTACATAGATGCATTTTTCCTAGATGTATATAGAGATTGAGATAAAAATGATACAGTAGACATCTTTGATATTACAAGAAACAATGAAACAGCAAAATTCGAAGAGATGAGAAACCCTTTTATCGATTATCCTAATTTATACGAAAATATTTTTGGTGAAAATCCTAAACCATTCCATAATAAGGGTGTTTTAGTTTCAATTCATGAATAATACGTTAATCGTATTATTTTTTAATCTAAAAAATAAGTAAATATATTATTATAAACTATTTTGTTTTAATTTAAAAAAATAATTAAAAAAGGTAAAAAATATGAAAAACAATAAAAAATAATAAATTTTTAGCATTTTCGGTGTGAATATTATATAATAATGTTCCAAGCTTAGCAATAGGTTTGGTACATTCCTGGCTAATTCTTACATAATAATTAGTCATAGTTTAAAAATTTAAAATATTTTAGTTTTTCTTTCTTGTTTATTTTTAAAGGTCAAATACTCTCTCTTTCTCGCCTTTATAAATTTCAAATAAAATAATAGTAATTATTATTACTCTTTTTCCTTAGTTTTTAATTAGTCAGGAATTGTAAACAGTATTTACATTTTATTAATAAGCTCCTTTAATTAGGAGTTTTTTTTAAAACCCACTCATTTTTAATATGAGTGGGTTTTACATCTACATTTTAGAGATTAAAGTTCTATAATCTTGATAAATTTGAGAAATACTTTCATCTTCAAACGAAGCCTTTATAACTTTCGATAAAAATTCTGAAAGAGAAATTATTTCTAATTTTGTAAATCTTGACGCTAATTCATAATTATCAATACTATCTGTAATAATTACTTTTTCGACATTTGGGTTGTTTTCAAACATTTCAAATCCTTTTGTGAAAATTCCATGTGTTGCAGCTACAACAACTTTTTTTGCACCATTTTCCTTTAATGTATCAACAGCCTTCAAAATAGTTCCACCTGTATCAATAATATCATCAATAATAACGGCATTTTTATTTTCTATATTACCAAGAATACCCATAACCTCAGTTTTATTTACGTCGGTTCTTCTTTTATCAATAATACAAATTTGAACAGTGTCAGCAATTAATTCTGCTAATTTTCTTGCTCTAACAGTTCCGCCGTGATCCGGAGAAACAACAGTGAATTTTTCTTTCATATCTTTAAGTGCAATAGCAATAGGATATTGCCCCTTTAAATCATCTACAGGTATATCAAAAAAACCTTGTATTGATGGGTTATGTAGATCTACACATGTTATCTTTGTTGCTCCTGCAGTTTGTAATAAATCAGCCATTAACTTAGCACCTATTGGTTGTCTACCACTTGCTTTACGATCTTGCCTTGCATAACCATAGTAACTTAAAATAATATTAATAGATTTAGCGCTTGCTCTTTTTAATGCATCAATAAAAAGTAATAATTCAATTACATTTTCGTTTACTGGTCTGCTAGTACTTGCGATCACAAAAACATCCCTATTTCTTACAGTTTCACCCGGAACTAACATTGTTTCTCCATCTGCATAAACTGTTCTTTCAACTTTTGAAAGTGGCAACTGTAGTAATTCTGAAACTTTAGTTGCTAACTTAGTAGAATTATTCATTCCGAATAATACACAATCTTTTTTATTCATTTACTTCTTTTATTCCTTTTTCTTAATATTACAACTATATTTTACAATAAAAGCAAAAAATAAACGCAACTTTATAAAATAGTTACGTTTATTAATTATTCTTTTCAATCTAATAAATTTGGATGGGTCGGATTGCTGTTTATAGTTTCTCCGGTTATCTTACCATTTCTTACATGTATAACTTTATCAGCTATACGCTCTATATATTGGTTATGAGTAACCATAACTATTGTAATTCCATACTTTTTATTAATATCATATAAATAACTTAAAACTAATTTAGTAGTTTTATCATCTAGAGCACCGGTAGGTTCGTCTGCAAAAATAATATCTGAATTTTTAGAAAGAGCTCTTAAAATAGAAATACGTTGTTGTTGACCACCAGACATTTGTGAAGGATATTTATTTTTTACATCTTCCATATCAAAATCTTTAAACAATTGGTCAATATTTAATCTTTTTTCTTTGTTTTTTTGCAAATAAGCCCCTGTTTCAACATTATCGTAACCAGATAAATTTTGTAATAAATTATAGTTTTGAAATATAAAACTAACGTTTTTTCTTCTAAATAATGTTAATTGTAAATCGCTTAAATAAGGTAGGTTTGTATCAGAAACAATAATGTTTCCACGAGAAGGACGATCTAAACCACTAATTAAATTTAATAATGTCGATTTACCTCCTCCTGATTTACCAAAAATCATTACAAATTCACCTTTATTAATGCTTAGAGAAACATTTTTCAAAACACGAGTTACGGTGTTACCTGATAAATAATATTTACTTACGTTTCTAACTTCAATTATTTTACCTGGGTCATTTTTTAATGTTTTGAATTCATCTTTAGGTCTTCTTTTATTTGCTGCCCTATTAAGCTTTCTTGCAATTGCTCGATCAACAATCATTTTTGAATTCTTAGAATCTGAATCAAGAACTTCAAAAACATTTTTACGAGTAATTTTTTGATTTAAATTTTTTTTAGAAACAACAATAGGTTCTGAAGTGTTAATCTCTGAAGTTGATTCTATATTTTTATCGTTTTTTTCAGTCATTATTTTCCTTTCAATAAGTCAATGGCTTTTATTCTATTTATATTAAATCATGATAAAACAGCTGTAAGCACAAATATGCTTAATACTACCGTGCTTGTTAATAATATATTTAATGGCGACAATATTAGTGGAATTGAAATTGATGCCGCTGTAGTTAAGAAGGAAGTGAATACTACCATCATACCAAAAGCAATTGGCAATGATATTAAAATTGAAATTATTATAAATGGCACATAAATACCAAAGAACATTTTTATTTTTTCTTTACTGTTGTAACCTAAAATAGATCAAATAGCAATATTTTTCTCATTTTCATTAATTAATATTGTTGAAATAATAATTAATATTATTATAGAAATAATAAAACTTAAAGACGAAACAATTGTAACAATTGTCTGAACTGTTTTTGCAATATTTAAAGTAAATGATACTTCAATATCTTTAGAATCTATTGTATAGGCCGACGGAACATAAAGTTTATCCTCAAAAATATTTGCAAACTTTTCAATAGAATCAGCGGCCGATGTTGTTTTTACTCTATTATATACGGATGCAAAATTATCGGTTTTTTTATTAAAGTTTGGATCTAAAAATTTTACAATATCATAAATATCATATCCTAGTGAAACCATAGCACTATCTACTAAGTTATTTGGTAATACTTCCTTAGAACCAAAAATACCATCAAATAAATCGTTTAAATCTTGTTGTGTTAATGATTTTGTTGAAAATGAATTAGCACTAGGTGAATAACCACTTAAAGAGTATAGCCCTGTAGACCATAATAATTGAATAGGTAATTTATGTCTAGATAAGATACCATTAAATTTATAATCTTCTGGATTTAAGTTACTAATTAATGATGCATATTTAGTATTTTTTATTTTTTCAAATTTTGAATCCACTAAATCTGTGATTCCAGTAATTTTATCCGCTGCATATTTAGGAATAATAAATTCATTATTGATATATGTTGGATTAATTGCATAAACTTTAAATTTATAATTATTTAATTGTTCTTCTACAGGTTTATCTAACAATTCATTGAATTTTGAAGTATATCTATTTGTTGTGTTTAAAACCTTTAAATTAACGATATCTCCAATATCCAATTTATATTTTTCTTTTGAAACATAATTAATAATTAAAGGTATTGGTTTAAAAACGTCTTTACCTTGATTTTCAAATATTTTATTAATATCAACAAGTAAATTAGAATCATTTTGATCTATTATTTTAATTTGCTTGTTATCTTCATTATAACCATATAATTTGATTTTTTCATCATTAATAACACTATCGACATAAGTGTATATCTCATCAAATCTTTTGTCAAAATAAATACCATTAAACGAAACCATAAAATCAAAATCTTTATTTATTTTATAAATTTCGTTATACGCATTGACTAAAAATTCACGATATTCGTCTCTGTATTTTGATGTAGTTATATTTTCATGTGTGTAAGCTTTTTCTACATCGTTTCATTTCATGTAGTAAAACTTACCTTTAATTACATCATTATTATCTGGAACATAAAGGAAAAAGTTTTTAATACCTTTTTTTCTAGTTTTTTCAACATCAACTTTAGGTGTATCATTTGCATTTTGTTGTTCTTTAAAAACAATATCTTTTTGTGTCAACATTAATGCATACCCAACATTATCATGCGATTTTATAACTCTAGATTTTTGAGAATCAGGTAATGAATTATAAACAACTTCAAAAGGATTAATAGAGACTGCCGAATCAACTGTTATATTAACAGAGAATTGGGTAATTAGGTGACCATCAAATGGATTAGGGATACCGTTTTTGTTTATACCATCTTTATTTATGTTTATCTCTTCAGAAACACCAGATTTGAAATAATCAGCATTGTATGAACTAATTTCTTTAACATCACCGACTGGAACATAAATATTATTACCAATATTTTGAGGATCTATCGTATTAATAGGACCGCCTTGATCTGTCGGTGAAACTAAATCAAATTTATAATTATATGATCTATTTTTGTAGGTATCTTGAATAGATTTTTCAAATACACCAAATGTTGCAAAACCAAACGTTGTGGTTATACTTGCTAAAACAACACTTATACCAAATGAAGTTAATTTTCAAAAACTATTCAACACTAAAGAGGCTCCAAATTTAGTTTTAACGCTTCGTCCTTTAAATAATGAAATATATTTTTTATAAAATTCACCAGTATTTAATTCTACTATTCCGGACATTAAATCAATTGATTTATATCTTAAAGAACGCAGAGAAATAGTAATTATTAAAAGTGACATAGATAATAAAGGAACAACAATGTTAACTATTAATGATAAAGGTGAAAAATCAAGAGTTTCTATTGGTATTGTTCAATAATTTTTAAGTATTTTTAATGAAACTGATTGCATTAAGAAACCAGTTATATATCCAAGTAAATTACCAGTAAAAATTGTAAAGAACGCAAAAACTACCATAGAAGCAGATATTTCTAAAGGTGTATAACCTTGAGCTACTAATATACCAATAACTTTATTTTTATTTGATATATATCTTTTAATAATAAATACTATCGATACCACAACAAGTGTTATCAAAATAATTAATAGTATAGTAGAAACCTTTGAAACTGAGTTGATTATAACTTCAATAGCGGTAATTCTAATACTACGCTCAGGATTGATTGGATCTAGCTCATTATAAAGAAAGACTCTTTGTAAATTAACAGTATTATCAATTTTTGATTGAACAAATATTTCTAATTCATTTTTAAGTTCTTCATTAGTTAGCCCACTTAGATTAGTATCATTTTTAACTGTTAAATATTCTTTAACTAAATTACCAGCATTCGCTTTTCTAATTCTATCAAAACCTTTATCGTTAACGTAAACTATTGCTTGATCTTCGACATTCAATTGAATATTATTTTCATCTTGAATAGGGTATAGATAATCAAAAGTTATATCATCACCTACAATTATATATTTAGAACCATTGATGTTTAATAAATATTTATCAGGTAATGAGTTAACAAGTTCTAATAATTCAATTGGATCTTTAGGAATAAAACCGTTATAAATTTCTTTATTATTTCTAGATAAGAAAGCGTAATTTACTTTTGCTAAATATGATGATGGTTGATCAAAAACAAGTATATTATTGATTTTTGTCAAGGAGGTTATTGAATTAACTAATTTAAATATATCATCAACTAAATGAAGTTCAAAAATATTATATAACTCTGGATTTTTGTTTGTCTTATTAATTAAATCAACAAATAAGTCATTATCCAAGGCAATACTGTAAGTTAAATCACTTTCAATAGTAGGAATAATAACGTTTTCACTGAAAAAGGAATTTATAAATTTGTACGTTGACTCTTCCCCTTTTGAAAGTAATTCTTCTAAGTCAATTGTTTTATTAATCAAGAAATATCCAATATTAGAGTTATTAATTGCGCCTTTATTATCTCTACTTACGTCTGTTAATAATCATAAAACAACTTGTGGGTATTTTAATGTTAATAAAGGATTTATTAAAACATCTGAAATCCCAAGTTTTTCAATAGAATTAAATTTATATTCAGAGTTTAATAATTTATTTATTTTGTCTATATTATCATAAATATATTTATTTGAAAAGATTTTGTGAATCAAATTATCAACAACTATAGAATGTAAATCATTATATCTTAATGTTTCGCCATCAATTTGATCGATATCACTATTTAATTTTGAGTACAATTTAGATGCACCAATATATGAAAATTGTTGTGAAAGCGCAAATTCATTTTCTTTGAAGAAATTTTCGAATTCAGGAAATTCAATAATTAAATTAGCAAATAATTCATTTTTATATCTATTGTTTTCTTTTACAAAAAGCTCATCATTAATTTTAAAAGAATTAGATAAACCTCTTGTAATACCAAATTTAGTTTCTTCAGCTAAAGCAATATTTGCGTATGGTTCAAATAATTTAAAGGAATTAATATATTCTAAAATTTTATCATTATTAGCAAGTGATAATAATTTATCAGCAAACTCCATTTTTCTTTCGATAGTAATTTTAGAATTTTCAATTCCAAATAAATCAAATCAAATTTTAAATATTGGATAAAAATCTTTTAAGTAATTAAAAGAACCTTCTTTTAAAGTAATGAATTTACCTAAAGTTTTTGATATCAAACTATGAATTAAATTTTTATCAATATTTTGATAAAAAGCATAAAAGTTATATAAAGATGATAATGACTCGTTAAATTTACCATTTAATAAATGTTGTTTATTTAACTCAAACGAATTAACAACATCTGTTCAAACCTTTATTTTATTTTTAAATTCTGGGCTTGTAATATCTGTATCTTTGTTTCAATCAAAAATAAAATTTGCTACATTTTTATCATTGCTTGTAAGCTTTTCTCATTCAAATACTTCGTTTTTTTGAATTTTATTAATTAAATTATGTATTTGACTAAAATAATCACCTGATTCAAGCCTCGCAACTTCTGATGGATTATTTTTAGTATCAATATTCTTGTCGTTTTCGCTTAATAACCCAAGTAAATCAAAGTAATCTAGTTTTTCAGAGTCGTTTGAAGGAATTATTAAATACTCATTTTCTCCTATTTCAACACTCGAACCTTTAAAGGATAGGTTAAGCATATTAGCTATTTCTGTCTTAATACGTTTATTAGAACCTGGAAGATGAAATAAACTTTTTATAATAGAATAAATTATATCTGAAGTATTTAAGGAACCTGCTAAGTAATATCTTGTTACTTCAACATAATCATCAAATAATTTATTATATTCTGTTGCTTGTATATCAAACGGAAGTACTTTTATTTTGCTTTCCATTGTTTCTATAAATACATTTAAATCAAATAATTTAATAAAAAATTTTAAACCGTTAATTGTATTTTCAAATTTTTTCCTGTCGTTGTTATTGTTAACATCTATTAATTGGACTAAATCAATTATTTTAGATGGAATATTTCCAAATAGACTTTTACTAATATTTTTTAATGATTCTTCGTTTTTTAATAACGAAGTATCAATATTATCTAAAATATTAATCAAGCTTGTTTTTAATAATTTTTGATCTATCGACTTTAATAATGATATGACTATTTCGAAAACACTTAATTTTCTTTGTCTTACAATACCATTATTATCTGTTTCACCTTTATTATATTTGTTTTGAAAAAAATCTTCCATCTGATCAGTAAACTTAATAAAGTCAATTGATTTTATTAAGTTGATAATATTATCAATAAATAAGATTGGATCTTTTGAAATTTTTGCTATTAACGAAGTATTTATAACATCGTTTATGTTAAATTGAGAAAATAAACTAAATAAATTAAATAATTTACTTAATTCTGCCGCTACATACTCTTTTCTTATTTCTTCTGGTTGTTTATTAATGTATTCTTTTGCTTTTTGGAATATATCAATCAAAAACTTTTTGAAGTAATCACCTTTTTCATTGTGTGACATAACATAAATACCATCTAAAATCATTTTAGGTAATACTATTAAATTGATTTCACCACTTGAAAATATTTTAGCAAAATCGTTTTTATCAAAAGCTGTTTGTATAGCTTCTGTAAAAGCATAAATTGTCTCTTTCTGTATAAATCCATTTCTAACTATATCTGTTTTAAGAAAATTCTTTTCAATTTTTTCAACAGCTAATTTAAGTGTATTTTGTGTTAGAGCTTGGTTAAAAGATTCGGTTTCAGGACCTCTAAAACCAAAAGGTACATAAACATTATTTTTATAATTTGGAGAAATTTCGGCCCAAACAGGTTTGTTTATTTCTACTTTTAAGGTTAAACTATGTTTTCTTAAAAAATTTAAAAAATCTTGATATAAAATTAATCCGTCGTTAGCATATTCATCGCTATATTTGGAATTAATTCAACCAACTATTTGACCACTTTTATTATATTCTGGAGATAATAAATTAATAATATAATTATTATTTTTATCTTTTGATAAAGATATACCAATTTCAGCGAAAACATTATATTGATCAAATCCTAAATTAGCGTCATTTCTATAAAAAGCTAATTTATAAACTTTTTGTTTTACAACATTAACTTCGTTATTCAATTTATTAACAAAAACTACATTGTCAAAAGAAAAATCCGGACTAATATATTCATTATGAGGCAATATATTATCAAAAGATTGCTTAATAATTACAGAAGCAACATAAGGTGGTATTTCTTTACTTCTAAAATATTTAGCTATATCTTCTGAAATATTGTTTATTGGTGTAGGTTTTGATTGTTCATTTACTAATAAATCGTTATTATTTTGTATTCCATCAATCGTTCTGTTTGAATCTCCTAAATTCACAAAATGATAAACTTTTTTACCCTCGTTGTCATTAAATGAATCTATTGTTATCGATTCTCTAATACCTATATTTTGCGATGTTACCTTTTTTTCTGCAAAATTATAAATTTCTTTTTTTACAATTTCTAAGGCTCCGTCTTTAATTTTTTGAATCGCGTTTTTAGCAACATCTTTATCGGTTAGCTTAGTATATATATCATTATTTAAAGTGGGTATTTTTTCAATTTGTAAAATAGTTTTATACTCTCTTAAACTTCCGTAATTAGAAAAGTCTTTATTAAATAAAGAGAATTTAAAATTTTGAGGTTGTAATGATGGTTCTGATAATGTTATATTTTTAGTATTAATTTCATCGTAAGAAATATTTGGATATTGTTCACTAAGTAAAGTCATTTTATCAGATAGTTTTACTTGACCATTGTCATTATAATAATTTGATGTATAAACTAAAATTTCTTTGTTTCAGTATGAAAATTTACTAAAATCTAAAGGTAATTGTCCGCCATTTTCTATAATCAAACTTTCAACATAACTTTTATAAGCACCACTTCACTTATCCGCACTACCTTCAACAAAAGTTGTTTCATATAATTTTCTATTATAAAATGTCTTTTTTGTTAATTTAACTGCTCATTCAAGTGGTATTACGTATTCTTGTCCTTTTTTAAAAGTAATCTTTTCTTTTATAAAATAATTTACAGAATCACTACCAAAAAGATCCGCATAATTAATATTTTGTTTTAAATTTGTTGAATCGTAATCGTTCTCATTTGCGGGCTTGTTATACAATTGTGGTGATATACTATCATCAATCATATAAACATAATCACTATTTTTAGATTTTTTTAATCCTAATAATTGTAGCGTCTTATCTTTATCAAGTCTTATGACTTGAACCGTCTCATCTCACTGATCTTTCTTCAAAACGTCAAATGTCATTTCGTGTGTATCAGGGTTAATAAACAATGATTGTAATTGAGAAAATAAATACCCTTCAGGATTGCTTGAAATTAATAAAACGTCAGATAAAGTATATTGTTTATCAAAACGAAATTCTTTATTGGTATTTATTGTTTTTGTCTTAGTTGATGGAACAAAACTACCGTTTGAGTCAACAGAATAAAGAGGATATGTTATATCATTTTTAAATACTAATTTTTTGTCATTTTCTGAATAGTCTAAATATAATAAGTCTTGGGACTCATTTGAAAGTTCAGAATTATAACTATTAATCAAATTTTTAAAATCATGACTTAGTAAATATTTGTTTCTTAAATTTACATCTATTTGGTCATTTTGAAAATTATTTAATTTAATATATTTTTGGTTAATTAATTCAAAATTAATAGCATTACTTTGTTCGGTAGAATTTTTTTCTTCGTACCGAATTGATTTATCATAACTAGGTCCACCCTCAGATCTTGTTAGACCATTAATAAAATAACCATCATTAAAAGCATTACCATTAGTAGGTAAATTTAAGTCTACTGTTAAATCATGTTTTTTTGAAACTGCTTTATATTTATCAAATTGCTTTTGAATACCTTTAGAAGTATCATTAAGCATAGTGAAAATAGCTGAAGTTAAGAAAATAAGTATTGTTAAACCCGCTACTGTAATTTTATTTTTAAATAGCGACCTAAAAACTTCTCTAAAAAGTTTAATCATATTTCTCCTTTTATAATGATAGTTTAAATTATATATATTTTTCTAATAAATTTAATAGTAATAATAAGGTGTAAAAAAAGAGGTGTTCAAACCTCTTTTTTATTCTTTTATGCCTTGTGTGTAGGCTTATAAGTTTAAACTTTAATTATTATTATCTTCTGACCTATCACTTGTGGTTTTTATTAATTCGTCTAAACTTAGTGTATTTTCTTCATTTATAGACTCTTCAGAAACTGTTTCAGGTAATTTAAGATTCTTAGCTATATAATCAATTTCTTCGGCTATAATTGTTTCTTTTTCAAGTAATGATGTTTTTATCAATTCTAAAAGTTCCATATTTTCATTGATAATTTTATGAGCATGATTTTGTGCTTCTAAGATAATTTTTCTAATTTCTAAGTCAATTTCATGGCTTATTTGATTTGATAAACTACTATTTGTGGCTAAAGTTTTCCCTAAGAAAGGACTACCTTCTTCGCTTTGATATTTAATTGGTCCTAAGTCACTCATCCCAAACTCTGTAACCATTCTTCTTGCTATATTTGTGGCTTTTTCTATATCATCAGATGCACCGGTTGAAATTTTATTTTTACCATAAATAATCTCTTCAGCTGCTCTACCACCCATAAAACTTGCTATCGAAGCAAGCAACTCTTCTTTAGAATAGTTGTATTTTTCGTTTTCGGGCATCATAAGATTATAACCACCAGCCTGACCTCTAGGTATAATAGTAATTTTTTGAACTTTGTTTCCACCGGGTGTTTTTAATCCAACAACAGCATGTCCGGCTTCGTGATATGCAACAGAAGTTAATTCTTCCTTTGTAATTGTTCTTGATTTTTTAGCAGGTCCTGCCATGACTCTATCAATTGCTTCATCAATTATTGATAAAGTTATCAAATTAGTTTTTTCTCTAATAGATAATAAGACCGACTCATTTATTACGTTTTCTAATTGAGCACCCGAAAAACCTGGTGTTCTTTTAGCAATATTTTTAAAGTCAATATCTGGAGAAAATCTTTTCCCTTTAGCGTGTAATTTTAAAATTTCAGCTCTTTCTGATACATCAGGTAAACCAACTGTAATTACCCTATCAAAACGACCTGGTCTAGTTAAAGCCGGATCTAAAACGTCAGTTCTATTTGTAGCCGCAACGAATAATAATCCAGAATTTTCCTTTATACCATCCATTTCAACTAACAATTGATTAAGTGTTTGTTCTCTTTCGTCGTGGCCTCCACCTATACCAGAACCACGAGTTCTACCGATAGCATCTAACTCATCAATAAAAACAATTGCAGGAGAATTTTTTCTAGCTTCCGCAATAACTTGTCTAACTCTTTTTGCACCCATTCCAACAAAAAGCTCTACAAAACTAGATGCAGAAACAAAATAAAATGGAACGTTAGCTTCACCGGCGGTAGCTTTTGCTAATAGAGTTTTACCTGTCCCTGGAGGACCACCTAAAAGAATTCCGCGCGGCATTCTAGCGCCAGATTCTTCATATTTTTTTGGAAATTTTAAGTAGTCTACTATTTCAGAAATTTCTTCAATAGGCTCTTTGTTTCCTGCTACATCACTAAATTTTTTATCTGATTTGATTATTTGGGCAGGACTTTTATCACCAAAAGCTCCTCCACCTTGACCGTTCATTGATCTCATTTGATATCTAGTTAATAACACAATTGCACCTATTAAAATCAAAGTCGGTACTAAAGATATAAAGAATGAACCTCACATACTTTGGGACGGAGTTTTTACTGATGATAAACCAATTAATGATTCCGAAGTTTTTGATAAGACTTCGCTATTAGCACCTAAAAATGAATTATTAATTAATTCCGAAGATTGAGTATCAGAACCACCTAAAACAATTTTAAGTAAACTCAAAGATCCGTAAGTTTGAAAAGTTTTTAAACCTAATTGTCCATCATTAAAGGACCCTATTATTGTATTTTCGAATTGGTTTACGTTTATACCAATAAAATATTTGTCGTCACCTTCATTTGCAGCTGCTTCTTTAAGCTTATCAGCTAAAGCTGTAAGTGAAATTTGTTCGTATTTTTGACCAGAAGTCAATTGGCTTCAAACAAAATAAATAATAATGCCTAAAACAACAACGAACAAAATACCTGTTCATATTTTTTTATTTCTCATTTATTCCTTTCATATATGTTATTTAAATTATAGAGTTTTTTATAAATAATTTTCAATTTTTTTTACTCAAATAAAAATTATTATTTAACTTATAAATTTTATTATTTGTTTTAGATAAAATAAATTTTATAATACTATTTATCTTCTGATTCGATAAATTTATTTCATGATTATTTTCGTTTAAGAATTTAAAAAGAACTTCATGTTTATATTTTAATGACCTAAAAAAATCAATTGAAAAATCTTTCTTTTCTCATTCATAATATTCTTTGTATATTTTGTATTTTTTAAACTTTAAAAATGAATTTTTAAAAATTATTTTGGCTAATAAAAATAATTTGTAAATTTTATATTTCTTTTTTAATACATTTCTTATTTTATTACGTGAGTATTTATTTGTTAAATTTGTATAATCAATATGAAAAGGAATTTTTTTAGATAGACATTTA
This sequence comes from Mycoplasma sp. CSL7491-lung, assembly GCF_018913965.1. Lineage (GTDB taxonomy): Bacteria > Bacillota_I > Bacilli_A > Mycoplasmatales > Metamycoplasmataceae > Mycoplasmopsis. Next base: position 10,108 of record NZ_JAHMHG010000006.1, on the reverse strand, counting down.
TTTTCTATTGTACTTTTAAAATACTTAAACAATAACGGTCTAATAATATTCATTCCATAAATATTATTTGTTCTTTTTATTCCGTAATATAGTGGTTTTCTACCACTATTAATTTGTAATATAGAAGTTTCTAAAAAGTCATCTATATTATGCGCAACTAATAATACATCACATTTTTTCTTATCATAAATTTCTTTAAAAAATGAGTACCTTTCATTTCTTGCTCATTCTTGAAAATTTCCTGAAATATAATCTTCCTTTTTTAATTCAAGAATTTGTAAATCTATATTGTTATCGAAACAAAAATTTTTAACTATTTTTTGGTCCTCATAACTATCTTTTCTTTGATTATAATTAACGTGTGCTACAACAACGTTTTTGTTTTTAAATTTATTCAAAAGAAACATACTATCCGGGCCGCCAGAAACAGCAATTAAATATTTTTTATTTTTTGTTAACATTGAATTTGTTCATTATTGTATAAATATCATTAAAACCAAAAGAAATTGCTGTTTCAGCCGCTAAATCAATAATAGGTAAAATTTTTTCCATTTCGCTTGAAGAAAATTTACCTAAAACAAAATCTTTAAGTTGACCTTGATGAGGAGCATTAATACCAATTTTCATTCTTTTAAAATCTGAGGTACCCAAATTATCTATAATGCTTTTAACACCATTATGACTGCCTCCACTACCACCTATTTTTATTGTTGCTTTTGATAAATCATAATCTTTATCATCATGAATAATCATAATATCAGTACTATCTATTTTGAAAAAATTCTTTAATTGTTGAACGAAAGTACCTGATAAATTCATATATGTCATAGGCTTTGCAATAACTATGTCATCAACTTTAACAAAAACTCCGTTAAATTTTTCTTTGTTTAATTTAACATTTAATTTTTCACAAATTCTATCAATAATTAAAAATCCAACATTATGTCTAGTATATTTATACTCTTCTCCTGGATTTCCTAAACCAACTATTAATTTCATTATTCCTCCAAATCTAAAAATTCTTGCATATTTGTTATTTTATGTTCTTTTTTTGAAAACCTGTTAACAAAAATTGATGAATAAATATTATCATTAAGCGCAAAAATAGTTAAATCTTTTTTTGCTCTAGAAACAGCGGTATAAACAAGCTTTCTGTTGAGCATTCCTGAATGTTCTTTATAAACCACAAAAATAACAGATTCATTTTCACTTCCTTGAAATTTATGTACGGTTATAGCATATGCTAAATTAATTTCTGCCGAAAAATCTTCTTTAGTATATTTAACATCTATTTCTTTTTCACCGATTTTAAATTTAACAAAAATTTCTTTTTCTGCTTTAGTTTCATCAATATAACTAATAACACCTAAATCACCGTTAGAAATGCCTATTTCGTTTTTGTTAACTAGTTGTATCACTTTATCTCCGACTTTATATTCAATAGTTTCTCCATTAATTTTAGAAACATGAACAACCTCTCCGTTTGGATTATATTTATTTTGAATAGCTTTGTTAATAGAATTAATACCAAAACTACCTCTATAAATAGGACACAATATAACTGTATTAAAAATTCCATACTTGTTAACTTTTTCAATAAATAATGATGATAAATCATCAAAAGGTTTTTTACTATTTCAAACGTTAACTTGATTTCCTGTAAAACCTTTCGCTATATATTCAATCCACGAATCAGAAAAATTATAAACAAATTCTTTATACGTATTTTCCGGATTTAGTAATAATTTTTGTTTATAATATTCAATAATTTCTCTGTCAGAAATAAACTCTATAAGTTTCTTGTTTATGAAAAATTTAAAAAAATCGATAAAATAAGGGTTTTTCAAATCTCCTAAAGCATTTATAAAATTTATATAATTTTTTATCTCTTCGGAATCACTTCGATAAATTTTGTTTAAGAAAACACATGGTATTTTCTTGCTTTCAATTAAATCATTTAAAATCACACCCGGTCCGATTGCAGGCAATTGATTAGAATCACCTATTAATATTAATTTTTGTAAATTGGAACAAGCTCTTAAAATTTTATAGAAAATATTAATATTCACCATGCTAAATTCATCTATAACTAAAATTTTAATATTATCAAAATCTATATCAGAAGGAACTTCCTCTTTATCATTTTTTATCTTTAAAAAACTATGTATTGTTCTGGTTGAAATTCCGTGTTTACTTGAAATATTTGAGGCTGCTCTACCCGTAGGTGCTAAAATATAAAAATCGTTTTCTTCTTTAAAATCATTTAATTTTAAGGTGCTATAAATGTGTTTTATTATTAAACTTTTTCCTGTGCCAGGCATACCGGAAATTATACTTACACCACAATCAGAAACCATTTGATATGCTATTTTTTGATCATCAGATAAATACTTTAATTCTTTTTGTGGTTCTTTTTGGAGAATTAAAACACTATTTTGATTAATAAAATTTATTTTGTCAACAATAAATTTTTCTTTCTCTCTCATTTCTATTCTTGAAACACAATTTTCTTTAATAAAAAGTTTACCATCTTTAATCTTGTTTATTATAAAACTATTGATTATTTCTTTAATTTCTATATCGCTTGATAAATTAGCAAATTTAATTACAGAAATAATCAAATCATTAATATTAATAAAAGTTGAATTATTTTCTTCCAAATTAAACATTGCGTAATCGATGTAAGCATAAATTCTCTGTTTTGAAAGGGTTTGATAACCTAAAAGTAAAGCGAATGTATCTACATCATTGATAGGTATATCATATTGTTCTCATAAATCGTATGGATTCTTGGATTTATATAACTCAATAAAATTTGGGTTCGAATCATTCTCGTGAATTTTTGTTAATAATGTAAATATTTTTTGTAAATCATTACCGAAAAAGAATTGGATGTTCTCTTGGTATTCTTTTGTGTTTTGATTAATCAAATCATTGATTTTTAGCATTTGCTTCTCGTTCTTCTTAAAATAACTCAATATCTTTTCGTAAGTATTCTTTGGAATTACTTTTAAAATTTCGATAGCTTTGCTTTCATCGAAAAAAACTTTTATAACATCTTTACCGAAAGCGTCTAATATTTTTTTACTTGTCGCTTTACCAACTGATGGTATTTTGTTAAGGTGAGTATTAATTTCAGAATTAATATCTATTTCAACTTTAACAGGAATATATTTAATCAATTTAAAATTTCTTTGTGCTTTTACAATTGTCACCTCATATTTTTTGTTTAGTTCAGGCATTTCTAATCCTGAACAATAAATCATGACATGTTCTCTTGAATTATCTTTTTTAAATTTAAAAAAACCTCAAGAGCCGTTATCTGGTCCTTTTAGTTTGTCGGTAAATTTTCCAATTAAAGTTTCATCGTTTTTGTTTTTTGTTTCATCTTCTTTTTCGAATATCATATTATTAAATTATACATTTTTTTGTAAATTTACTTAACAAAATAAATATTGGTTTTCCACATATTTATACACATATTTATAACAAGGATAATAACATATTTATCAACATATTTTTAAATGTGTGGATAAATCTATAAAAACACTATATTATAGGCAAAAAAGTTGTTGATAACTTTATGAAAACTATGTTAATTAATTTTTACATAAATTATTAAGTTTTTAGAAAGTAAAAAAAGTTATAAAATTAGTATATGAATTTAATAAATAAATATTCAAAAGAAAACGAAGAAAACGTTTTATCAAACTATACTGAACAAGTCAAAAATTTTATGAAAGAACAAATAAATGATAATATGATTTGAAAAACTTTTATAAAAAATTTAAGTATAACTAGTTATGATCAAAACATGGTAAAAATATATATACCAAACGTCAATGAAAATATTTTAAAAGGTCATCAAAAAAACTTTGATGATTTATACCAAAAATGTATTATTAAAATTTTTGGTAATCAAGCAAAATACGAATTAACCCACATTAGTAAATCAGAAGAAACTAAAAAACTTATAAAACAAAAAATAGAAGATAGTATAAAAGCTAATATTGCTACGAAAGCAGAAAAAAATCAATTATTAAATAACTTTCAAACAAACTATACCTTTGATAATTATTTAAAACTAGATTTCAATAAAGAAGCCATAGATATATGTAAGTCTATAATAAATGACAATAATGGGTTTTATATACTATATATTTCAGGGTCATCAGGTTTAGGAAAGAGCCATTTACTACACGCTCTAGGAAACGAATTCAAGAACAATAATAAAAACGGTGTATATATAAGCCCTGAGTTATTTACAAGAAAAATTTCTGAAATGTATACAGAAAATAATTCCAAGAAGATTTCAAGTCTTTTAAATTTCTTTTCTAACTTGGATATAGTTATTTTCGACGATTTTCAAGTGTTTGCAGAAGGGCAAAAAAAACAAACAAAAAACTTTATATATCAAATACTTGATAACAGAATTCAAAACAATAAAATAACAATAATATCATCTGAAAATGAGCTATTCGAATTAGAAAATCAATTTGAAAATAAAATATATACAAGATTACAATCCGGATTAGTTACTAAAATAAACACGCCCACTGAAGAAGATATGAATAAAATGTTACTTTTCTTATTAGAACAAAGAAATTTTGATACATCCATTTTAGATAATAATTCAATAAATTATATAGTTAGAAATCATATTGGTTCTATAAGATCTTTAATAGGTGCTGCCAATAGAATAAATTTATTTAAAAGTTCTTTTAAAGAAAACGAATATGTAGAAGGTATTATTAAAAACATTTTTGAGAATGTTATAAAAAATAACGATAACATTTCTCACGAAAATATAATTAAGCACGTTGCAAAATATTATAGAGTAAGTTCAAAAGAAATATTAGGAAAATCTAGAAAAAAAGAAATAGTTATCGCAAGGCATTTATCAATAATAATGATAAAAAATATTTTAAACAAATCTTCTACGGAGATCGGTAAAATATTCAACAGAGATCATACAACTATTTTGAGTGCCTTAAATAAACTAAATGATGAGGCACAAGCTCTATCTATAAATAAAACTATGAACGAATTAAAAAAGGACATATATGGGAAAAAATAACTAGTTATTAACAATTAAATAAGTTGTGGATAACTTGTAAAAGTTAAAATAATTGTTAAAAAAGAGCATTTTTTCAACTTTTCAGTTATTTATTAACATATTAACAAAATATAATTATTTTAAAAAAATATTAAGGAGAAAACATGAATTTCACAATTAGTAAAAAAATAATAGACGAAGCAATAGAATTTTTATATTCGTTTATAGATCAAAGTGACTCTTATTTACCACAAAGAGGAATATATTTAGAATTAGATAACGAAAAATTAACATTAATAAGTACTAGTTCTTCTATTTCAGGAAAAAGAATAATTGAAGTTGATGAAAAAGATTTAAAAATAAAAAGAACAGGTAAAACACTATTAAATTCAATAATATTAAAAAATATAATTAAAAAATTTGATAAAGAAGTTACTTTTTCTGTTGAAGATAATGTTGTAAATATATTTGAGAATAAAACAAAATATACAATTACTCAATTAGATTATAATAAATATCCTAAAATTAATTTTGAAGATACAGAGAATTCATTTGAAATAAGTTCTGAATTATTAAACAAAGTTATTAATGATGTTTACATATCAACCGCTCATTCAACAAATAACGAAAGATTGAATGTTGCTGTTTTTAGATGTGTAAATATAAGCAGTAAAAGTGATGGTTACTTAAGATTCTTATCTACTGATTCATATAGATTATCTACTGAAAAAATAAAAATTAACAAAATAAATGATATTAATATCAATATCGATGCTAAAAATTTAAAAAAATTAATAACAAAAGGCGTTCCGGAAAAAATAAATATTTTCTACAATATTGATAAATTTGGAATTTCTTATGAAGGTTCAATTATACAAACATCAATATCAAAAATCAATTTTATTGATCTAAATAATTTATTAGAAATAAAATATAATAAAACTATTGAAATAGATAAGGATGAATTATTGAAATTAATAAATAAAGTTGTATTTCACAATACAGAAAAAGCTAAAAAATTACAATTTAGCATTTCTAAAAATTCTATAAATATTACTTTTGAAATACCCGAAATAGGAATTAGTGAAGTTTCTACTAACAAGCACAATTTAGTTGGAAAAGACTTTGAAATTGATGTTGATTATCAATTTTTAAAAGATGCGGTTTCTGTTTTATCAAGCGGAATTATAAAGTTATATATAACAGAAAATGATGATAAAATATATTTAATTTCTGAAAACGAAAAAGATAATATTCAATTAATAACACCAATTAGGAAGTTTTAATGATAGTAAAAATAAGAGATGAATCAATTAAATTAGGTCAATTTTTAAAGAAAATTAGAGAAATATCAACTGGTGGTGAATCTAAATATTTTTTACAAAATAATGATATTAAAATAAATGGCGTAAAGCCTATAGGGCGTTCTACCAAAATACATGTAGGCGATACGGTTTGAATAAATGACACTTTAATAAAAGTTATTAAGGAAGATTAAATATGGAATTTAAATTAACGCCTTTTGTGAAGTGAGCCGGAGGAAAAAAACAACTTCTTCATATATTAAAAAATAAAATACCGAAGGAGTTTAATACATATTATGAACCTTTTGTTGGTGGTGGAGCACTTTTTTTGAAATAGAACCTAAAAAAGCCATCATAAACGATAATAACAAACAATTGATTAATATTTATAATGATATAAAAAATAATGTTGATGATTTAATTAAGTTTATACAAAAATTAGATAATCATGAGATTAACAAAGAATTTTATATTAATATAAGAGATAAATATAACGATAAAATTATTAATTCAGAATTGGATGTTATAACTTCTTCTTATCTTATTTGATTAAATAAACATTGTTTTAATGGTCTTTATAGAGTAAATTCTAAAGGGTTATTTAACGTCCCTTTTAATAATAAAATCAAAGGGTCGTCAATTAATAAATTAAATATTTTAAATATAAATTATTTTTTAAATAAAAATAATATTCAATTTAGTTCAAAAGATTTCGAAGAAGCTGTTAAAGATGCAAAAATGGTGATTTTGTATTTTTTGATTCACCTTATATTCCTGCAACAAAAACAGCAAATTTTACAGATTATACAAAAGACGGATTTTCTTACGACGATCATGTGAGGTTAGCTAATTTATATAGGAAATTAGATTCGAAAGGTGTTAAAATAATGTTAACAAACAACAATGTAGATTTAGTTTATGAACTATATAAAGGTTTTAATATTGAAGTAGTACCTGCTAAAAGAATGATTAATAGGGATTCTAAAAACAGAAAAGGAGAAGAAGTTATAATTACAAATGATGAGTAGTTTTGAAAAATTATTTAGCTCTATGATTGAGACTATAAATGATTATTCAGTAATTGTTGATTTTAACTTTGTTAAAAAGAAATTAAAAGATAACTGAATTGAATATATTAAATTCTTTAATACAATCTGAACGTCAAAAAATAAGTGAAATTGAAAATAATTGATGGATTGAAAACAAAATAGATTTAAACGTATTTTTTCACAATTACACTTTTATTTCGATGAGATCAATCTACTTTGATTTCATACCTTCAAATTTTTAAATCCATACATTCTCACTTAATTAAGAGTTTAAAATTAAATAAAAGACTGCATTCGCAGTCTCCCTACATTGTTGACGTTAACACATAACGCTTAAACTGTTGTTCTACCAATATAGTACACAGTGTTTTAATTAAACCTGTACTCATATTATAGCATTATTTTCTAATTTCGAAAAATTATTTAATTATCTTAATACAAGATAACAAAATAAGCGATAAGATATCACGCTGAAAATTATTAATGAAACAGAAAAATAAAAACAATGATATAATTATTTTGTGAATTGGATATTACCCACTCCTACCCTGGGCACAATAAAATAAATAGGGACTGATATTTTTAAATTGGCCGGTTGTAATATAATCATTAAAGCCAATTTTTTTATATCTTTTTGAACATTTTAGATTATTAATTGTATTTAATAACATAGAAGCTTGTAAAAACGCCGAAAAAGCAATATAGTTATCTGTTTTAGAAACAACAAATTATATTTTTATTAAAAATGTACTATTTTATAAGGTATGTTTTTGTTGATTTTTCAATTTAACTCTTTGCTTTCGCAGCTATTTCTAAAGTCTTTTGAAAGATTAGTAATTTCATTGCAAGATAATTTATTGATCTATTCTATATTTACTTTCATATTTAAATTTTAATTAAAAAATATTTTATTTATTTATAAAAACGCTTAATGGAATTAAAAAGTTGAAAAATATGATATCATATTTAATATCTATATATATATGTGTGTAATTAATTGAGCAACAGTTATTATTACACCATATAAAGATTTTAAGGATAGAAAATGAAAACAAAAAACCAAATTGAAATACGTTTAAATAAAAGAAAATTAACTTTAAGTGGTTGATTAAAAGAAAATGATTTCGATTCATATAAAACCCCGTTAAAATTCCAAAAATTTTTATTTTTTTATGAGTTATTTTCAAAAATGGATGGAGATACAAGTGACTTTAAAAAATTAAAAGGATATAAAAATGGACCCGTTTTTAGTAATGTATGAGGTTATTATACACACAACAAAGAAGAATTTAATATAAAAATTACAGAATCACTAAAAGAAAATTATTCATTAGTCAACTTAGAAAGAGCAAAAAAAGCAAATTTTTTAATTGCTACTTTAACACAAGAAGAACTATCTAATTTAACTCACCAAATGAATTTATGGTTAGTTAAAAAAGATTTAATTATGAGTGGTGAAAAACAAGTAGATTTAGATGAAAAAGATTTAAATGATGATGATTTTAAATTAATTAAAAAACTAAGTTCTATAGCTTCTATAGAAACAATTAATAATTCAACTATTTATGAAATAGGTGAAAAGTATTTTGTTTTTAGTAACAAAGACTCAAAAGTAATTAAACCAGAACATTTAGATATATTAACTTCTGTTTCTAAAGACCCTGAATTATATAATCCTGTTTATGTTGAAATTGATGAAGATGGAGATTTAGTAATTGATTAATATAAAAGATGTAATAAGGTTGAAAATACCTTATGGTCAAGGGTTAAAAAAAGAAAGTCATATGTATATTTGTATAAAAAATAACGTTCAACACGAATTTGTTAAGTGCCAAAGTTATAAAATAACTAAATCACAAGATAAATTAATGAATGATTTTATTATTGAAGAACCAAATCCATTACGTAATCCTTTTAAACGTTGAACAATCATAGATTGCGATAAAGTTTTTTACACAAATTCAATAAATTATAGTGAATTATCAAAAACTAATATACGAGAGAATATATCTGATGACTTATTCGAAAAAATAGAAGAGTTAATCAAAGGTAAAAGACGTGTTAAAATTGACGAAAAAGAACTCATGAACCTTAATAAAAAATATGTAAGTAAAAATGAGTAAAAATATTATTTAACTTTCAAATTAAAAAAGAGGTTATTATGAACGATAAAAAAATATTAGATATGTTTTCTGAAAAACATTTGAAAAAGTATCAAAAAGAATTAGACAATATGAGCTAGAAAATGAAGAAGCGTTCGAAATAATCTTCAAAAAACTTGCTAAAATGTAGTTCTTGGAAAATACACTTTAATTGGTGTATTTTTTTCTCACCATTTTTGTGATTTTGGTGTAAATACGATAGGGAATGGCGAGAATAATTTTTAAATATTGATCCCGTTGAAATTAGATATGTAGCAAATACACTCGAGCTTGAGTGTATTTGCTACATATCTAATAACTACGGAATCCGCTTTTGTTGAGTTATAAATTCTTAAATTTGTATTTACAAAAACATTGTTTTTTGTTCCATAAAAAATTTGTTTAATATTTTTTGATGCTTTATCAACTGCTGTTAAAAAAACATATTCTAAAATAGTAATTAATTTTTGGGCTATATTTTTAGCAACATCAACATTTATATTTGAATCAAAAGCATAAACTAATCTAATTTTTTTGTTGTTTTCATTTGATGAATTA
>NZ_JAHMHG010000005.1 GCF_018913965.1 Mycoplasma sp. CSL7491-lung | reverse complement strand
GTTCCGAAGAACTCCGCTCGACATGCATGTATTAGGCACACAGCCAGCGTTCATCCTGAGCCAGGATCAAACTCTCGAAAAAATTGACTGTCATGTTTATTGTATATATCTAGTTTTCAAAGAACTTAATGCATCATTCTAACTTATCGTTTTGAGTGATTGCCTAACTATTATAACACCATATTTAGAAATATAAAAATATTTTTTTATTTTTTTTCATAAATATCGATATCAAAAATATTTATCTTTTTAATTGAGTTTGTTTTTTTCTTCAAACCGTTTTTTTGTAATGTTATTATCACTGCATTAAATTGTGTATTATTTGGACTAACTTGAAATCTTTTTCTAGAACTAGGATCCAACATCTTATCACGCACCTCTTGAAAATTTGCACCAATAGCTGAATCAATTGGTCCAACAGTACCTGCATCAGTTATATAACAAGTACCTTTTGGTAAAATATGGTCATCATTTGTTTGAACATGAGTATGTGTTCCGCAAACTGCATCTATTGTTCCATCAACTTCTAGTCCAAGTACATATTTTTCACTTGTTGTTTCTGCATGAAAATCGATAAAGTGAAAATCTGTATCATTATATTCCATTAATTTATGTGCTGATTTTAGAAACGGTAAAGCTACAGACTCATTTCATGGATGGTTTAATTCGTTAAAAGTATTTCCGAGTAATGAACTAACTCTTAATAAAAAATCTTTTACTTTAAAAACTGAAGTGCCGTGCCCCGGATAACTAGAGTCAATATTGAAAGGTCTTATAATATCTTTATTATTTATAATATTATATATATCTTCATTCGCTCAAACATGGTTCCCCATTGTGAAACAATTAACACCATTTTTTTTTAATTTATTATAGTCCTCTTGATCAAGACCTTTTCTACCTGTTACATTCTCACCCTGAGCAATAACAAAATCTATATTATTTTTTTTAATTAAATCTGGTAATATCTTTTCTACCGTTAATATTCCAGGAGCTCCAAATATATCTCCTATAAAAAGTATATTTATTTTATCTTGCATTTTATTCCTAACTATATTATAAAAAAATAATTTAAATAGTCTGATTACTTTAATCTTTGTTAATATTATATAATTTAATTAAATTTAAATAATAGAGATTTTATTTTATTGTTCTAATTTATAACGTTAATTTTTTTAAATTTAAAAAATAAAAAAATATTTTTAAAATTTCTTTGATTTTTTTTTATTGTGTTATAATAATTTAGCAACGAACGCAAAATATGCCCAGGTGGCGGAATGGTAGACGCAAGGGACTTAAAATCCCTCGATTGCAAAATCGTGCTGGTTCAAGTCCAGTTCTGGGTACCATTGTTATGCGTCCTTAGCTCAGCAGGTAGAGCAAATGGCTTTTAACCATTGGGTCAGAGGTTCGAATCCTCTAGGACGTACCATTTCAAGAAATTGACCAAATAAGCCATCTGGCTTATTTTTTTTATTAAAAAACTACACTGTTTATTTAGTGTAGTTTTTTAATATGACTAATTAAATCTCTTTTAAAAATTATTTTTTCCAAATAATAATTTAAAACAGGTATAGATATAGCAAATATTATAAATACAAAATAAATCATTAATTCAAATCAACCCGGAAATAATATATTTGATCCTTTGTAAAAAACACCATAATTGTTTTTAAATTCTGAATTTAATAAATTAGAAAATATTGTCGAAAAATATGCTAATTCAATTGTTATGATTCCTAAAAAAGAAATTATTGATGCACTATAAAAAATAACTTTATTTATTTTGTTTGTCTCATTAATATTTTTTCTATTTTTAGAATATAAAACAATAATATATAAATATACTCCAAAAAATAAAACCGTAGGATAATTACTAAATAAATCTAAAAAAGCATCTGTATCTAATATTGAGCTTAGGGTGAATAAAATTATAAAGTAAAACAAAAATATAACAGAACAATAAAGTAAAGTACCTTTTTTTAGGCTCATTTTTTTTAAAACATAATTTGAACCAAATAATAATTCATTTGAAACCATAGATTCAATTTCGTTTTTATACGCAAATGTTAATCCATTAATAACACCAAAAGTAGAAATTAATAATAATGTGTAAATAATTTTTTCTATAACCTTACTTAATGATTGTGGTAAAGAATCTAACAAAATATCTTCAACTGTCTTTGCGTTATGCAATATAGAAGATAAAGCTATCAATGTATATAATATAGTAATTGATACCATACCAACTATAACTATAATTGGCAATCTTTTTTCCGATTTTTTTATTTTCTTACCGAACGATCCTACTAACAAAAAAGCATCATAAGAAAATAATACGGCGGGCAACGCAATTATTACACCCTTAAGAGTAAATGAACCATTTATGAAAGCATTTACTGATTGATTTTCATTCGATAAATTGTGGGTCTTTGCTAAAAAAATACCAATTAACATTACTGAAAATAGCGGAATAAACTTTAAAATTGTAACTACTGATTGAAATATACCAGACGCACGTTGAGAGATTAACACTAGCGATAAAAAATAAAAACTAATAAATGCACCAACAATTAGATGAATTCAAATTTTTATTTTATTAAAATCAATTATTTTCATAACTGATAAGAAATAAAAAAATATTTCTGAAGCAAAACTACCTAATATTGTAAAAAGTAAACCAAAATAGAAAACTGCATAAGTTACCGAAATACCGTAAGATGTGCAACCAGGCTTTAATTTATGTATTCAATTAGATATTCCTGAAAAACTTTTGTTACGCATTGATCCTATTTCAGAAAAGCAAAGAGCAACCGAAATAGATATTACTCCTCCAATAATTCATGTTATTAATCAGCTTAAACCGTTATAATCTACCGCTTTTCCAACGGATATATTTTTAAAAAAAATCCCGATACCTACAACTGTACCAATTAACATCATCAATGATAGTAAAAATCCTATTTTTCTGTCACTCTTCATTTTACTCCTTAAGAATTATAATATTATTATAACTTTAAACAGGAATAACTTTATTTTTTAATTAAAAAATAAAAAAATAAGCCAAACGGCTTATTTGGTCAATTTCTTGAAATGGTGCGAACGAATGGACTCGAACCATCGACCTCACGATTATCAGTCGTGTGCTCTAACCAGCTGAGCTACGCTCGCATATATTGCTTTACTATTATAGCATATAAAGCACAATAGCAAAGCATTTTATTATTATAAAATTAACGTTTTGAGAATTGTCTTGCACGACGAGCAGCACGAAGTCCAGGTTTTTTACGTTCTTTAGCTCTAGCATCTCTTGTTAGCATTCCAGCTGCCTTAAGAGTTGAACGATAGTCAGCACTTGCTTCTAATAAAGCACGAGCGATACCTAATCTAATTGCTCCAGCTTGACCGCTTAATCCACCACCTGCAACAACTACTGAAACATCAAATGTTCCTTTTGTTTCAGTTAAATCAAATGGTTGGTTAGCGTCTTTTAAGTAAATATCTGATGTTAAGTATTCACGAGCTTCACGTTTATTAATTACGAATTTACCTGTTCCTGGTGTTAATCTAACACGTGCAACAGATGATTTTCTTCTTCCTAATCCACGATATTCAATATTTTTACTCATAATTATTTAACCTCTAATCTTTCTGGGTTTTGTGCTTGTTGTTTATGTTCTGGTCCTGCATATACAAATAAGTTACGACGTTGTTTGTTACCAAGTTTTGTATGAGGAAGCATACCACTTACAGCTTTTTCGATTAAAGCTGTAGGTCTTTTTACTCTTAATTTAGCTGCTGTGATACTTTTTAACCCACCAGGGTATCCTGAGTGTGAGTAGTAAATTTTTTGTTCTTCTTTTTTAGCAGTTAAAACGATTTTTTCAGCGTTAATAATAACTACATTATCACCCATGTCAGCATTTGGAGTAAAATCAGGTTTATTTTTTCCTCTTAATACAGAAGCAACATATGCTGCTAAACGCCCTAAAACTTGACCTTCAGCATCAATAACATATCACTTTTTATTTGCTTTTTGTGTATTAACAATTGTTGTTTGTCTCATACAACCTCCTACGTTAATTTTGAATTTTTTATGTTTTAATATTAAGTTGCCTTTTTATTATATCATAGATTTATTATTTAAATAATTTTTAATAACAAAATATATTTTTTTAAATTCTGAATAAATTACTAGGTTAATTGAAAGAATTATTGGTACAAATCAATATAATCAATTTTGACCATAAATATCTAACGAAATAATTTTAAAAACGCTTGATATTCCTGGTATAAAAGTGACTATTAGCATAGACAAGACAGAAAATGAACTTGCAAGATAAACTAACTTATATTTTTTAAATTTTGAAAAAACAATTGAAGATTTACTCATTAAATTTAATGAATTTAAACTTGCGCCTACGCCTAATGTAATGAACATGGCACTTGAAGTTAATTTAACAAAATCTTCTGAACTTATCTTTGTATTTTTTGCTAACATTCCAACTAATCCGTATGATAATAACGAAGCAAAAGAAAGAACAATACTTTGAATTATAAGCTCTTTAAACATACCATTAGCAAAAATACTCTCATCTCTCTTTGTGGGTTTATTTTTCATAACATTCGCATCTGTTGGAGTCATACCTAATGCTATAGAAGGTAAACCATGAGTTAATAGATTTATCCACAATAATTGAGATGCAGACAAAATTATTACATCTGTGTTTTTAAATTGTTCTTTAAAAACAAAAGAAAATACAAATAACCCAAATAACATAACAATAATTTCAGTTATTGAAGAAATTAATAAATTTAATATAACAGATTTTATTCTATAGTATGTTTCTCTCCCACTTTTAACAGCTTTAACTATTGTACTAAAATTGTCGTCGGTTAAAATCATATCAGCAGCTTGTTTAGAAACATCTGTCCCGGTTATACCCATTGCTATACCACTATCACTACGTTTAAGAGCAGGAGCATCATTTACACCATCACCAGTCATAGCAACAACTTGGTTATGTGATTGTCAAGCATTTACAATTCTTAACTTATCTGAAGGAGTGACACGAGCATAAACTGAAATATGTTTAACTTCATTTTTTAGTTCTTCTTCATCCATGTTCGACAATTCCAAACCAGTTATTGCTCTATCTCCTTCAACAAAAATACCTAATTCTTTTGCAATTGCAACAGCTGTTGTCAAATGATCTCCGGTAATCATTATAGGCTTAATTCCAGCTTCAAAACCTTGTTGAATACTTTCTTTAACTCCTACTCTCGCAGGATCAACCATTGCAATCAAACCAACAAATTCTAGATCATTTTCGTCATCAAAATCAATAACATCTTTTTCTATCATTTTTTTGGCAATCGCCAATACTCTATAACTTTTATTTGATAATTCTTCAACCTTTTCTTTGTATGATTTATCTAAATTTTTTACTTTTGAGAAAATAACATCAGGAGCACCCTTTGTTATTAAAAAGTTTTGATTATTTTCTTTTAATAATACTGACATTAATTTTCTATCACTATCAAACGGTAAAGAATGTATTTTTTTAAAATTATCATAAATATTTTGGTCATTTATATTATGATCGTTTGCATAATATAAAATTCCTATTTCTGTTTGATCTCCGACTTCAACGAATTCACCTTTTTCGTTTTTATGAATTGTCGCGTCACAACACGCAACAAAGTATTCTAAAACTTTATTGTCAGTTAATGTTTTATTGTAGTTTATGAAATCTACAACTTTCATTTTATTTTCTGTTAATGTGCCCGTTTTATCAGAACATATTATGCTTGTAGAACCAATTGTTTCTATCGCGGAGAATGATTTAATAATAACTTTCTCTCTAGTCATTCTTGCTACACCAATAGCTAATAAAACTGTTGTAAATGTTATTAAGCCTTCGGGTATAGCAGCAACTGCTAGAGATATCCCTATAACTGTTGCGTTTGAATATAATTCTGGTCTAGTTCAATTATTTGAAATAGATCCTTGTATAACTATTTGTAGTGAAGC
This sequence comes from Mycoplasma sp. CSL7491-lung, assembly GCF_018913965.1. GTDB lineage: Bacteria > Bacillota_I > Bacilli_A > Mycoplasmatales > Metamycoplasmataceae > Mycoplasmopsis. Next base: position 23,520 of record NZ_JAHMHG010000005.1, on the reverse strand, counting down.
AGTAACAAAAAGTAAAATAATTCCCGCAATACCAAAAATTTTACTTAATTTGTTTAATTTTATTTGTAACGGTGTTAAAGGTACTTTTTGCTCTTGAATTAAATTATTAATTTTACCTATTTCAGTTTGATCTCCGATAGCTGTTACAACCGCAATCGCTCTTCCTTGAGTTGAATATGTTCCTGAAAAAATTTTATTTTTTTGTTCCGCTAAATTGGTAACTTCAGTAGAAATAAAATTTGCGTCTTTTTCAACCGAAATTGATTCGCCTGTTAATGCGGATTCAACAACATAGAATGAATATGATTCCACTAATTGAGCATCAGCTGAAATAATATCTCCTGCTTCAATAACTATCAAATCACCCACCACTAAATTGGATGAAGGAATAGTTATCAACTTACCTTGACGATAAACTTTAGAGTATAATTCATTACTTTTAGAAAGCGCTTTTACCGCTTGATTACTCTTTATTTCTTGGTAAGTACCTAACATCGCGTTTAATGCCACCACTATAAGTATTATAAATGGTTCAATGAAAGAAATTATTAATTCTGATGTTTTTTGGTTATTGTTGGTTATAGCTTCATATATCGCTACTCCAAAACTGAACGCAGAGGCTATCAAAAGTAAAATAATCATAAAATCTTTAAATTGTTCAACAAACATTTTAAAGATGCTTTTTTCTTTTTTTACACTAATTTTGTTATAACCATTTTTTTTGATTAACTCTTCAACCTCTTTTGTCGTTAATCCTTTTTTATTGATTATATATTCTTGATTAATCAACATTCCTCCTTAATATTAATAAAATCATACTAAAAAGTATGACTTCATTATTTTTCTGATAATAATAAATCAGAAACACGTCTTGCTGCTATTGCACCATCAGATGCTGCAGTTACTATTTGACGAATTTCTTTTGCTCTAATATCACCTGCTGCGAAAACCCCAGGCAAAGAAGTTTCCATAAATTTGTTTGTAACAACAAAACCTTTATCATCTAAAATTTCTTTATTTTTAACAAAATCTGTTGATGGCTCCATACCAATATATGGGAAAAATGAAGCTACTTGAATTGTTGATGTAGTTCCATCTTTATGTTCTATAATTGCATTTTCTAATGTTCCATCACCTTTAAGTGATAGAATTCTTGAATTTTTAAAAATGATAACATTTTCTTTTTCTAATAAATCGTTAACAAGTCTCTGTTCAGCTTTAAATTCTTCATCCTTAATTACTACATATACTTTCGAAGCAATTGTAGATAAATAACTAGCTTCTTCGATAGCGGAATTTCCATTCCCTAAAACCAATGAAGGTAACCCTTTAAATAAAGGGCCATCACAAATAGCACAAAAACTAGCACCTCTATTTAGAAAACTTTGGAAGTTTTCAATAAAATTAGGTTCAACATTTTTCATGCCTGTTGAAATTAAAACAGTTTTTCCATATATAACATCTCCGTTTTCTAATCTAACTTCATTATCAAACTTTTCGTTATGTTTTAATTCGACTACTTTACCGTATTTATATACAGCTCCGTATTTTTTTGAATGGTTAAAAAAGTTTAAGGCTAATTGTCAACCTTCTATATTTTCTGTACCAATTCAATTTTCAACTTTACTTGTTGTAGATAATTTTCCGCCCGGTGCACCTTTTTCAATAAAAATAACACTTAAATTAGCTCTTGATGCATAAATTGCTGCATTAAGACCTGCTGGACCACCGCCAATTATTACTAAATCATAAATTTTGTTTTGCATAATGCTCCTATTTATTTTTGAATTTTGAAATTATCTTCTTAAAGATGTGTTTAAACGATGTTACATTTACGTAAGATAAATAAATTTCAGGGTTGGCGTATTGATATGTTGTAATACTTTGTATTTCTGATTTCTTAACTCTAATATATTTAACTCTTCCAAAGAATTGATAATAAATTACCAAAAATGCACCAAAGAGCACAAAACCTAAAGCAACATATTCGTACAATTTATATGATTCTTCACGTAAAGGCTCCATTCCCATACGAATTAACCCGTACCAAACTAAATACATACCAATATTTACTCCTGGTTTAAAAATTCAGAAATAGTTAAATATTCATACTAGAATTAAATACCCAATTAAGTTTGCTATTGCCTCGTATAAGAAAAGAGGGTATCTATATGCAGCCTCAATCCCTAGCTGATTAGTTACAGCATCGCTAATATACATATTATCAGCAAATGTTTTTCCTCAAATTAAAGAACTTGTACCAGTTCAATCTATTTTTCCATAAACCTCATGGTTAGCATAATTACCAAACCGTCCAATAAATTGTCCTATTAAAATTGTAGGTATTATTAAGGAACCTGCTTTTCTAATATCAACTACATCTCTCTTTGTATAAACGTAAGCTAAATCAACTATAATTGTCGTTACTAAACCACCTTGGATACTTAATCCACCTTCTCAAATCTTATACCACGCAGATCCTTTAAAAGGTTCATCTTGATAAATTAATTGCTCTATAATATAACCGAAACGTGACCCTATAATTCCCATAGGTATAGTAATTAAAATTAAAGTATAAACAACATCCATCTTTAATTTTTCTCTACGTCAAAAATAGATAACAGTAAGTATTGAAAGTAAATAACCTAACATCATTGTTAATGAATAGGTTTGGATTTCAAAAGTCCCAATTTGAATTAAAGGACTTCAAGGTCTACCTTCAAAAGCTGGTTGTGAAGGGATATATGATGCCATATTAGTCATTGCTTTTTAACCTCCTTTTTTCTATCTCATCTAAAACATTAACTCCATCATGTCGAGAAAGATACGAACTCACCGCCGCCTCAATTAAAGAAGCTGTAGAGCCACCTTCTTTGATTGGTATTTGTATCTTCTTAATGTTTCTTCCAAATATTGAATACTTAAGAAAATCAACACCTAAGCGATCGAATTCTTGTTGTTTGTCAGTTCTAACCAATTCAACTACTAAATTTATAATTGACGAAGGGGCTACAGATCTAATTCCATAAGTATATTTGATATCAATAATTCCAATACCACGTACTTCTAAAAAATTACGTGTTATTTCAGGAGATCTACCAATAAATAAATTTCCGGTATCTTTAATTAAAACAGAGTCATCACTAATTAGAACGTGACCTTTCTGAACTAATTCTAAAGCTGCTTCAGATTTACCAACACCACTTGAACCAATTATCAAAACCCCGGTTCCACCAATTAAAACTAAACAACCATGAATTTGTTTTTCTTCTGAAAAAAAGTTGTTTAAATATGAACCAACATTTGTTGATATATACGAAGAACTAGTTTGCGATAAAGTTACAGGAACATTATAAGTATCTGCAACCTCAACTATCCACTCTAAAGCTGGTTTTGTAACACCTTTAGAAAGCATAACCAATGGTGGTTTTTGTTTAAAAATATGCTCCAAAGCTTCACAAGCTCTAAATTTACCAATGCCTTGAAATCAAAGTGATTCAGTAGTACCTCAAGCAATTACGTTATTGCTAATACGATCGCTATTAACTTTTTCGGCCAAATCTAGACCTACACGCTTAATTGCTGGTTGATAAATATCGTTATATTCAATACTTTCTTTATTTTTGTTAATTATTTCCAAATTAAAAAAGTTAATTATTTTTTCGACATTAATCTTTTTTATATTTTTCATTAGACCTCGTTTATAATATTAAATTTATATTAATTATACTTTATTTTAATTATTTTTACTTAATATTTTATTAAGGAATTGACCTGTATAACTATTAGTATTTAGAGCGACTTGCTCAGGTGTTCCGCTAGCAACAATTCTACCCCCGTTAACTCCACCATCAGGACCTAAATCAATGATATAATCACAGTTTTTAATTACATCTAAATTATGTTCAATAACTAATACAGTATCTCCGTTATCTACAATTCTATTTAAGATAGTAATTAATTTTTTAACATCATGAACATGCAAACCTGTTGTTGGTTCATCAAGAACATACACAGTTTTTCCTGTTGGTCTTTTTTGTAAATATGTAGCTAATTTAACTCTTTGAGCTTCTCCACCAGACATTGTTGTTGACATTTGTCCTAGTTTTATGTATCCTAAACCAACGTCCTTTAAATATTTTAATTTATCAACTATTTTAGGATGTCTTTCAAAGAATATGAAGGCATCATCTACACTCATATCTAAAATATCATTAATATTTTTATTGTGATATTTTATTTCTAAAGTCTCTTTATTATAGCGTTTTCCATCACATTGATCACACGCAATGTAAACATCAGGTAAGAAGTGCATTTCAATTTTTTGATATCCATCTCCTGAACATTTTTCACATCTACCACCAGGTGTATTAAAACTGAAACGACCTTTTAAATATCCTCTTATTCTAGATTCTTCTACATTTGCATAAACATCTCTAATGTCATCAAAAACACCTGTATATGTGGCCGGATTGCTTCTTGGAGTTCTACCTATTGGTGTTTGTGAAATAGGAACCACTTTATCAACATTGACTAATCCTTTGATACTATCAAATTTAATTTTTTTGTTTAATTTAGATGAATCTTTAGAAATCATATGTTGGATTCCTGATACTAAAATATCGTTAACCAAGGTACTTTTTCCTGAACCTGAAACACCCGTTACACCGACCAATTTACCTAGCGGTATTGTTACATTTATATTTTTTAAATTATTTTGTTTTGCTCCTAGAATTTCAATTTTTTGACCATTTCCGCTTCTTCTAGTTTTAGGAACCTCAATTTTTCACTCACCTGATAAATATTTTCCGGTAATTGAACTTTGTTCATTAATAATATCTTCTAATTGTCCGTTAGCAACAATTTGTCCACCTTCTGCTCCTGCAAGTGGCCCGATATCAACAATATGATCGGCGGCAAACATGGTATCTTCGTCATGTTCAACAACAATTAAGGTGTTACCTAAATCAACCATTTTTCTAAGAGTATCTATTAGTTTTAAGTTGTCCTTTTGATGTAGACCAATTGAAGGTTCGTCTAAAACATATAAAACTCCACTTAAATTTGATCCAATTTGCGTTGCTAATCTAATCCTTTGAGCTTCACCACCTGAAAGTGTTTCAGCACTACGATCAAGTGTTAAGTATTCTAAACCGACGTCTTTTAAAAATTTTAAACGATCTAAAATTTCTTTTACAACAAGTGAACTAATTTTTGTTTCTGAATCATCTAATTTCGAAACCGCATCTTCTACTTTTATTAATAAATCACCAATAGTGCTTTTAATATAATCAAAAATATTTTGATTATCTACCCTAACACTTAAAGCTTCTTGGTTTAATCTTGCTCCTTTACATTTTAAACAAGTAAATACACCCATATATTTTTTCAGATAATCTCTACGATTATCTGAAGAAGTTTCGTAATATGCTCTTTCTATCATAGTCATAATTCCGGGAACAGATTGTTTTTTACGATATTTATTTCCTGAAGTTGATTCTAAAACAAACTCTATTTCATCTTCTTCACTACCGTAAAGTATTCTTCTAAACTGCTCTTCACTCATCTCGTCAATAGGTAAATCAAAAGGAACTTTATAATGTTCTAGCATCCGTGCGTATCTTTGTCATTCCAAATTTGATGTATTAACTGTATTTTCGAAATATTTAATTGCGCCATGTTCGATAGTTCTTCAAGTTTCAGGTATTAATATATCAACATCAGGTTTGAATTCAACACCTAAACCTTTACAATTCTCACACATTCCATAAGGAGCATTAAATGAAAATAATCTTGTTTCAATTTTTTTAATTGAAAAATCCTTATAAATACATGCGTGTAATTTTGAAAATAATTCAATTTTATTTGTTGAAAGATTTTCAACTTTTACATAACCTTCTGATTTTTCGGTTGCAATATCAATAGCTTCCGAAATTCTATTATAGTTATCTTCTTTTACAACTACACGATCGATAACCAAATCAATGGTATGTTTTGTATTTTTATCAAGAATAATCTCGTCATCTAATTTATATAAAATTCCATCTACTTTTACCCTAAGGTACATTTCTTTTCTTAGTTTTTCAAGTAAATTTTGGTGAGTACCTTTCTCGTTATCAATTAATGGAGCATAAATAATTAATTGTGTGTTTTCGCCATATTCATAAATGGATTTTAAAATACTTTTTGTTGTTTGTGAAGTTATCTCAATATTATGTCTTGGACAATAAGCTTTACCAATAGTAGCAAAAAGAAGTCTAAAATAATCATATATTTCTGTTACTGTCCCAACTGTTGAACGTGGGTTATTATGAACCGTTTTTTGCTCAATAGAAATTGACGGGCTTAATCCATCAATTTTATCTACATTTGGCTTTTTAGTTCCGCCCAAAAACATTCTTGAATACGAACTAAGTGAATCGACATATCTTCGTCTACCTTCTTCATAAATAGTATTAAAAGCAAGTGAACTTTTACCACTACCACTAAGACCTGTAAATACAACTAATTTATTTTTAGGGATTGTTAAATCAACATTTTTAAGGTTATTCTCTCTGGCACCTTTTATAACTAAAAAATCATTTTTCATATCTTTTTACCTCTTTAATATATATTTTAACAATTATTTAAATAATAATTTATAAATTAAACCATTACTTTTATTAAAAAAACTAACAAAATTAATTTTTATTTAATATTGTTAGTTTTTATTTAGTTTATTAGCATTATCAGCTAAAATTTTGATTTTAGATATAATTTTGCTAATAGCCGATGAACTCATACGCTCCATTAATTTATCATCTAATATTCAAGCATTATAATCCATAAAAAATTCAATTGAAATACACTCTAAAATGATACCTTTTTCTATTCGTTCTTTTAAAAAATGTTCTTTATCGTAATTCGATAATTTAAATGGTTTTCCATCCGCTACATAGGCGTTGTTATATCAAACATAATAAATATTGTCTTTGGAGTAAATTTTGTATTTTTCAAACAAAAATAAAGATGCTTTATCATAATCAATGCTTTTTTTATCAAAAGTTAATAATTTTTTATAATCATTAACTTTAATTTTAATCATTTTATAATATTCATTTGATTTAATACTTTTAAAAATTAAATTATCAATTTCTTCATGGTTTAAAGGTTTCTCTAGTATAAAATCATTGATAACTTGCACTAATCTCTCGTAATCTTGGTCTTTAAATTCATGATCATTTTGAAATTGATTAATAATATTTTTATTAAATTTAGAAAACCTAACAGTGCCTCATTTTAAATTAGTAACATAAGCTCATAAGTTAGCTGCTCTTTGCTTGTTAACTTCTTTATCAAACTTATCAAAATAATTTAAAACACCATTAAAAGCTGCTCATTTTTTGTCATAAATCTTTGCAAATAAAATATCTATTGTTGGTAATTTTTTATCAAAATTATTGTATATGTAAGTAGATTTAATAATGGTAACTCTATTAGTTAAGACTTTTGCTTTTATTCCTGATACTGTAGTATAAACACTTTTATCTTTGTAATTTTTAAGAGTTGCTAATGTTTGTTTAAAATAAAAAGTAAATGATCTTCTTTTATAATCATATATATAAACTAAGTTTGATAAATAACCATCGTTATAGAGTTTTTTCAAAAATGTTACCGCTCTATAATCATCAATATATATACATAATATTTTTTTATCTAGCTTAGATGATATAGTTACATCTACATTTAAGTGATTTAGAATTTCTTTCAAAGTTAAATCATTTATATTATCTATTTTGCTATCGTTTTTTTCATTTAAAATGTTTGATAATCCAGGTCAAACGCTCAACAATTCTTTATTATTCATATTGTAATATCCTTTAAATTTGACTATTACTAGTATTATATCAATTATGTAAATATAATAATCATAAATAAAAAAGTTATCATAATCAAATGTCTTGATTATGATAACGACTTTGTTGTATTGCTTAAAAATAGTATAGCACTAAAGTTAAATAAGGTCATTAACTTCAATATTAAAAGTGTTGTATTGCTTAAAAATAGTATAGCACTAAAGTTGTTGGACGGTTGCTTTAGTTCGCATCTTCGTGTTGTATTGCTTAAAAATAGTATAGCACTAAAGTTAGCCAAAATTAACACCAATAATGAATATTGTGTTGTATTGCTTAAAAATAGTATAGCACTAAAGTGTTTTAGATCCAAATATTTTTTCGGCTTCAAGTGTTGTATTGCTTAAAAATAGTATAGCACTAAAGTTTAACTCAGGACTTAAATCAACCTTTAAGTGTGTTGTATTGCTTAAAAATAGTATAGCACTAAAGTTTAGCAAGCACAAAAGACAAATCAATGCGTGTGTTGTATTGCTTAAAAATAGTATAGCACTAAAGTGACCTTCGAACAATTTATTAACTTGATATTGTGTTGTATTGCTTAAAAATAGTATAGCACTAAAGTACATCTCATGTAAGTTATTTATTTTAATTAGTGTTGTATTGCTTAAAAATAGTATAGCACTAAAGTACTCAAAAGCCTGCGGGTCTATTTTTTCGCGTGTTGTATTGCTTAAAAATAGTATAGCACTAAAGTTTGTCACGGCTCAAAATCTTTACAATTTCAGTGTTGTATTGCTTAAAAATAGTATAGCACTAAAGTGCAGGCTTCTTTTTTAAAGAAGCAAAGCAAGTGTTGTATTGCTTAAAAATAGTATAGCACTAAAGTACAGTCAAAGAGCCAACATATAAAGAATTAGTGTTGTATTGCTTAAAAATAGTATAGCACTAAAGTCTGTCGATTATGCTATATACTTGACTATATGTGTTGTATTGCTTAAAAATAGTATAGCACTAAAGTTATTATAAATATGCCTAAAAGTTCAAAATAGTGTTGTATTGCTTAAAAATAGTATAGCACTAAAGTGGGGCTAATTTAAATCAAAAGTGAAGCCCCGTGTTGTATTGCTTAAAAATAGTATAGCACTAAAGTAAGTTCTAACAAACAATGATAGTAATTGAAGTGTTGTATTGCTTAAAAATAGTATAGCACTAAAGTTAGATTGGAGTTATACTCCCCATTTTTAATGTGTTGTATTGCTTAAAAATAGTATAGCACTAAAGTATACAAATCTTATTTTAGAACTTTTATTGTGTGTTGTATTGCTTAAAAATAGTATAGCACTAAAGTGTGGTTGATTTAGATATATATTACTTATATGTGTTGTATTGCTTAAAAATAGTATAGCACTAAAGTACACTTGACAACCCAAAAATAGAATTATTCGTGTTGTATTGCTTAAAAATAGTATAGCACTAAAGTGTGTTGAATTTGCTAATAGTTTGTCGCCGTGTGTTGTATTGCTTAAAAATAGTATAGCACTAAAGTTGTGCTTCTGTTATAACTCGCTCACCTTTTGTGTTGTATTGCTTAAAAATAGTATAGCACTAAAGTTAATTCCCTTCTTTAATTATTTTTTCAATAGTGTTGTATTGCTTAAAAATAGTATAGCACTAAAGTTATAACTTTTCAAGTTATCCCATAAATATGGTGTTGTATTGCTTAAAAATAGTATAGCACTAAAGTTAGAAAGAATGAATAATAATGAACATATGTGTGTTGTATTGCTTAAAAATAGTATAGCACTAAAGTGAGAAACAAATTATAGAAATTTAAAAATGAGTGTTGTATTGCTTAAAAATAGTATAGCACTAAAGTCCGGCCACAATTGCATTTTGATAAATTTCTGTGTTGTATTGCTTAAAAATAGTATAGCACTAAAGTCCAATACATCGCCTTTATCGATAAGTTGACGTGTTGTATTGCTTAAAAATAGTATAGCACTAAAGTACGGTTTAAGTATTGTAGTAGATACAAACGGTGTTGTATTGCTTAAAAATAGTATAGCACTAAAGTTAAAGATTCCGTAGTTATTAGATATGTTTTGTGTTGTATTGCTTAAAAATAGTATAGCACTAAAGTGAGAGATAATGGACAGCTGAAGCGATTGAAGTGTTGTATTGCTTAAAAATAGTATAGCACTAAAGTTTGCTGAATTTTTATATTTGTTTTTATATTCGTGTTGTATTGCTTAAAAATAGTATAGCACTAAAGTTTAAATACGGGTGGAATTGAAAGTGTAAGCGTGTTGTATTGCTTAAAAATAGTATAGCACTAAAGTTAGTAATTTTTCCGCTTGGATTAAAAAAATGTGTTGTATTGCTTAAAAATAGTATAGCACTAAAGTTATTCTCAACTAATAAATCAATTAAACCTTGTGTTGTATTGCTTAAAAATAGTATAGCACTAAAGTACATTAGACAACCCAAAAATTGAATTATTTGTGTTGTATTGCTTAAAAATAGTATAGCACTAAAGTTTTGTTCAACTTTATAATAATTATCGTTATGTGTTGTATTGCTTAAAAATAGTATAGCACTAAAGTTTGTATGTTGATAATCATACCTTTTTCAATGTGTTGTATTGCTTAAAAATAGTATAGCACTAAAGTCAGTGGTCGCTAACACGTACAAGTTTTTTGGTGTTGTATTGCTTAAAAATAGTATAGCACTAAAGTTTATGTGCTGTTGCACCTGTGTTTGTTAAAGGTGTTGTATTGCTTAAAAATAGTATAGCACTAAAGTTGTATAATATTTTTATGATAAACTGAAACAGTGTTGTATTGCTTAAAAATAGTATAGCACTAAAGTACATTGGACAATCCAAAAATTGAATTATTCGTGTTGTATTGCTTAAAAATAGTATAGCACTAAAGTAATTATAAACATGCCTAAAAGTTCAAAGTAGTGTTGTATTGCTTAAAAATAGTATAGCACTAAAGTACATTGATTAGTTCGTACGCATCGTGTTGAGTGTTGTATTGCTTAAAAATAGTATAGCACTAAAGTACTAGCATGTGCTTTAATTAATGTGCCATTGTGTTGTATTGCTTAAAAATAGTATAGCACTAAAGTTTAAAGAGCAACAAATAAAAGTTGTTGAAAGTGTTGTATTGCTTAAAAATAGTATAGCACTAAAGTGTCAAATTTAATAAAAAATATAAAAATTGTCCTAATTAATGTTATTTAGCAACTCAATTATTAAAAGATTATCATTTTTTAGGATGCCAAAACTTTCGTCATAACTAAGTTGAAAATTATTAATTTTATTTTCAATTCAAGTATGTAAAGGTAAATACGAATCTATTAGCGTTAAATTTCTGTCGTTTTCTAACGAACATATTTCTAATTCTTGATAATCATCAACTAAATCAAATAAATCATTATTAATTATTAATATATTGAATTTATTTATATATTTTTCTAGTTTATTTATTTTAATAAAACTTAAATCCTTTAAAATAACAAAAGGTTTATTAGTAGAATCATAATTGTCCATTCATTTTGAAAGAGTTCTTTCATCAATAAAAATACTATCATTTAATGAAATTAACGATTTTAAAATTTTAATTTTATCGAAATTCAAATCTAATAAGTTTTCTCCTAATAGAGTGTTAATTAGATCTAAAGAATTTAAAAATTTTGTTTTATCAATATTTGATTCAATATTTAAATTGTCTTCATTAGTTATCATTTTAGTCAAAATATTTTTTGATGTCAAATTGTATAAATCTGTTAATTTTGTCAGATTTGATATTATAATCACATCTTGTATTGAGTAACTTTTGGAATTTATTAAGAAAACATCTTCGTTATTTTCACATTCATATTTATAAAAATCTGAAATTAAACTATCACTATTTTTTGTTTCAATAACAAAAATCCCTTGATATTCTATTTCTCCGATTGTATTCAAATTTCTTATTTTTAACATTATAGTTCTATATACCTTTCTTTTTCGTTATAAATTTCGTTAGCCGACTTTTCACCAGATAAAATATCAATATTAGAATATTGAGTCTCTGTAATCAATAATATTCTAACATTCGATCTTTTCGGAATTATCTTCATTAGTTTTTGTTTTTCATATTCATATATAGTCTTAAAACCTATTGTTTTAACATATATTGAATATTGAATCATTATGTAACCCATTTTTAATAAATTGTTTCTAAACCTAGCATAATTGGTTGTATTATCTTCATCCATAGAAACATCATACATTAATATTATTTTCATATATCTATTTTGAAATTCAGTCAATTTCTAACTCCTTTATGTCTTTATGTTCTAATAAACCTCTAATTAATAAACTAATATAATCAACCACTTTAATTCTTTTAGAATTTACAAAAATATGTTCTTGTAAATTTTCGAAAAATCTTTTTTTAAAGTCTTTAAAATTTATGTTGTTATCTTCTTTTTGCATTTCAATTATTTCATATGTTATTTTATCTACATAACATCTAATTGGTTCTACAATATCACAAGCTAGCGGAATATTGTTATCGAATCTTTTGTGAAAAATACCGATTCTATTATCAAATCCTTTTGAAACTAATGCTCTACTTACATACGCAATCATTACAGTGTATCCATAGTTGAGACAAATATTAACAAAGTCTTTTGCGTTATTTTTGTCCCTTTTAAAATCTTTACCAAACAATAGATTAAAATAAACCTTAGCCGCGTGACCTTCTCTATTAGATAAATCATATGGTTTAATATCTTTTTGATATTCAATTAATTTTTTTACCACTTCAATTGAATCAGGAATAATAGATTTTATTAAATTTTTAGAATTTAATATTTTTAACTCAATAATATGTTTTCACGTATTACCCTTATATTCATCATTCCAATTGATTTGCGAGTTAAAAACTTTATTATCAAAATAACCACTAAATGGTATTATTTGAGCAATTGGTAAATGTTTGTGGTCACAAAAAATAATATTAACTCCTTGTTCAATTAATTTGTTTATCAATGGCATACTAATATTTACTCTAGTATTCTCAAATATGACAGTCTCAATGTCGTTAGTTGGTATTGTAATTTTACCTTGACTATTTTTAACAATTAAATTGTTTAAAAATAATGATACATATTCACTTTGTGATACATCAATTATTTTTTTCATTTTCCTCCTTTGTCGTAATTACGACAAAATAAGATTACTACAAATAAAATAAAAAAGAGACATAATTTATTATTATGTCCCCTAATATTACCCTAAAACAGATTTATTAATCTTCTTAAACGTACTTAAAAAAGAATTCGTTGCTAAAATATTTCTTTCTTTTTTCTTGGTAATATTTGTTTTTTCTTTATTATCTACCGACTTTTCTTTTATATCTTCTTTTTTAACTATCATAGCAGAGTAATTATATTCTATTTTATTGGTTGAAGAAACTGCACCCACTATGTGAACTAATTTTTTATTATCATCAATTTCGTTTTCGTTAATAAACATCGTTCCTTTGTAATATACATCTACAATCTTATTGTCTAAAGGAATATTTTTTAATTCTTTCTCTTTAATTAAGTTTTCTTTAATAAATACGGATTCATCAAAAAAGTTCTCATTTTTATTATTAGTAAATTTATAAATTTTTGCGTTAACCGGTATTAAAACATAGTTATCTTTTTTATTCTTGTAAATTAATAAGGCTACTCATTTAAATGATTCTTTAAAACTTTTATTATTTTGATTTTTAATAAAACTTACGTTATCTACATTAACTTTATCAGAAAACATTTTTATATTCTTGATATAGTCAAAGCCTTTTTTATTTCTTATAATTAACGCTTTTTTACTATCGTTATTTATAAAGTTACGAGCTTCTCTTTCTCAATTTTCGGGATCAATACATAATTCTTCTTTGTATTCTCTAAATAAGTCTAAAGTATAGTCTAAAAATGGATTTTTAGAACTTTTATAATTGGCTAAAATATTTTTTATTCTATCTAATTGTTCAGGGTTAGTATGTTTCATAACAATATTATCTTCTTTTTTATTACCAATATATTTTGTAATCTCAAAAATTGATTTTTTCTCTATCTTTCTTAAGTCTCCATTTTTATCAACTTTTGTGCCATAGGTTGTTTGATTAAATAATTCTATATTGTAGTCTTTCTTAACTTTTCTTGAATAACGAACTTTTTGTATTATAGAATCTTTTGTTTTTGTTAATTTAGAATTTTCATCACCATCTTTTTCACTCATTTTTTCTTTTACTATCTCGGAAATATTATTTAAATTAAGTGTAAATTCATTTAATGAACCGATGCTTTCTCCGCTTTCTCTATCATACACTTTACCTTTTTCTATAAAATATTTTTCTGGTGTAAATAATAACTTTTGCATATTAGGTTTATAGTTGTTTGCTGAAATAGCCAATAAAGAAGCATCTATAGCGTGATGTGAAAAATGATCTCTATCTTTTGGTGATAAACCTCCCATTTTTCTTAACATACTTGTATATTTTCCTCTAAATGTAACTACATTAAATTGCTTATCATGACTTTTAGCGTACTCATTAAGTTTTTCTAAGAAAACCTTACTTGAATATCTAGTATCATTTAAGTTTCTATTAGCAAATTCAATTTTGTCTTTATCATTGATTTCTAGGCGTAATAAATTCTCTTTCTTGCGATCGTATTCTTTATTTTTAGTATCAAAGAAATCGTTCTTTTTGTCATTATTTTCTATTCAAAAAGATTTGAATAATTTAAAATCTGTTGTATGAACCCCTAAATATTCACTTGGCAATTTATTGGATTTAGCTTGATTTGTACTTTTAAGAACGACAACTTTATTAGTCATAGAATCATCATAACTAATACTATATGGTATTATATGGTCAATTTCTGTATAACCTGGATCAAATATAAGTTTTTTAACATCTATTTTATCTTTAACATTATACGCATCATAACCGTCTTGTTGGAAATATAAAAGTAATTTTTGTTTTGTTTTAAGATTTATTTCGTCTTCAGATATACTAATTCTGTAACTATCTTTTAATATAGAAATTATTTTTTCTAAACGTTTTTTGTTCTTTTTGTTTTGTTTATCTATTCCTTCTCTTTCAGACTTAAGATTATTTTCTTTAGGCATTTCAAGACCTATTTTAGTAACTTTATATTTATTTTTATATTCTTTTAAAATTTGATTGAATACCTTAATTGTTTCAGCTAAAGATGTTTTAACGGCTGGACTAATAACTGCATCACGTAAAAATGAACTATCCATATATTTAGAATTAGAAGTAATTGATAAAAGACCTTCTTTTTCTAAATTTTCGTTATATTTTTTTATTTCTTTATACAAATTAAAATCTTTTTCAAACTTAAAATTAGATAAATTTTTAGATGTATTTAATAGATCCTCGTTAACTAAATAAATTGCCTTAAAAGATAAAGAATGAGTTTTTGAAACTTTAAATTTAGGATTATTTGCTATATCTTCTATAAAATTATTTACTTGTTCTTGAGTATCAAGATATTTACTTAAAAAATCTATATTTTGTTGAGTTCTTATATTTTTGATTCTTTTTTCAACTTCTTTATAGTTGGAAATAACAACAAAAATATTATCTAAACCTTTAGCAAACTCGAATATAGTATCTACATTTAAGTTATCTAATTTTGCACCATTCTTAATAAATGTTTTTATAAAAATAATTGTAGATTCTAATGCAGTTATTTTTTTATCTGCATTTTTAAATTCGTCAGCTTTTAATTCTAAATTAAAATCAAGGTTTCAAGATTTTAAATATTTTAAAATTGTCTGATAAGTAACATTTTTAACTTTACCTTCATTCAAGTTGTCTTTAATTAAATTATTTATAATATCTCTTTTATCGTTTTTTGATAAAACTCACTCATTAGCTAAAGTGTGTCTAACATTATTTAAATCAGATAATAAATTATACAATTCAACACTCGGAGATTGTTGTGGCGCTCTATTTTCATTCACGAAGATACTACATTTTCCGATAGTTTTGTCCCAAATATTATTATATTTTTGATATAAAGTTTTTCCATCTTCTTTATAATCGTAAATACCATATTCGCTATAACTGTGTTCGCTACCAGGTCCCTTAGCATATTCACGTATCGAATCATAAATGTTTATAAATTCTAATACAAAATCATTAAATTGTTTATTTTCATATTTTTTAGATTGAACATCATTTAAAACGTGTTCAATTTCACTCTTTCATTTTAAGTGTGAAAATTTAACATCAACATATTGCTCTAAACCTTTAAAGTAACCGAATTTATTAAAGAATTTGAATTGTTCTCTTGTTGGAAATTCAAATTGATTCGTATATGATATCTTTTTACCTTCAGAACTTTCTTTATTTTCTTCTTCAATAACTTCATAAAAGAAACCTCTATTTTGTAAATAATCGTGTAATATTCATACTAATTCTTTACTTTCTACAACTTCATCTAAAGCTTTATTTTTAACAAAAATTATATTTGGATTTTTAGAAGACATTTCTTGATAAATATTATTAACTTGGTGTCTATTTTCAAGTTCTAACCCAAACATATCTTTGTATTTAAAAATTAATTTATCAAATTTATCATTCTTGTATCTTTTTCTCCTAATGCTTCTCCTAATGCTTCTATATCCTCTACGATCAGTGGCTAAACTAGGTTCATCAAACAATCTTGAACCTAATTCTAACACCTCATTATTTGAATTATCCACTATAGACCACCCTACAGAACCAATACCTAAATCAAAACCTAAAGTAACATCAATTATTTTATTTTCTTTATTCATAATTAAACCTTTCAAAATAAATCTATTTCATATATAAAATATTTTACAACATCTAAAAAAATGTGTTATAATAATTATGTACTAAATCTATTGTATTGCTTAAGAATAGTAAAGTGCTAAAACAAGGCGACTTTAATAGTCTGCCGAATTTGCCCCGAAAGGGGTTTTTTAATACTTTTTTATTAAAGAAAAACTCTAAACAAAATAGGTATTTAGAGTTTGCTAAATTGTAATTTCAAGTGCAACACAATTAATATAAAATATAGTTGTGGAGCACTTGAAATTTTTTAATAAAAAAAATGGCTCCACATGAACCAAGGAACCATATGAATTATACAACAAAAAATTACAATCAAATTACTAAAGAAGAAAGATTTTTTATACAAAATAGTATTCAAAATAACTTTTCTTTACGAAGTATCGCTAGAAGTTTAAGAAGAAATGTTTCTTCGATTTCAAGAGAAATAAGAAAAAATTGTGATTATTATGGTAATTATAATTTTTTAATTGCCGAGGAAAAAAGGCTGAGAAGAAAATCACATAAATATCTTTTTAGATTTGATGTTAATTTTAAATTCGAAGAATTTAGCAATTATTTTAAGAAAAAATATGATAAAAAATTTCACGGTGTTAAGGCTACATATAATTATGTAAAAAGTAAAAACAATAATATTTTAATACCATCTATAAAAACTATTTTTAATTGACTCAAAACTAATAAATGAATTATAACCAGAAAAGATAGATTAAGATCTTACTATAAAAAAGGCGGAAAGCGGCAATCTTCTGTAATAAGCAGACTCATTAAAAGCGCTGAATACGTATTACCAATATGGGCTAGACCTAAAGAAGTCGATTTAAGACTAGTATTTGGACATTAGGAAGCAGACTTAATATTAGGTAAAAGATCTACAGGTTATAAAAATATAATAACTTTAACTGAGCGTAAAACTAGAATTGGTTTTGCAGATTTTGTTAGTTCTAAATCACCGAATGAAATAAATGCAAAATTAAAGCAAATGATTATTAAAAATAAACTTAATGTTAAATCAATAACAATTGATAACGGAATTGAATTTGAAAAAATAGGTATTTTAGCTAAGTGATTAAATATCAAAATTTATAGAGCAGAACCTTATGCATCATTCCAACGCGGATCAAATGAAAATTGAAATGGACTTATACGTAGAGAATTTAAAAAAGGCTTTGATTTTAACTCTATAAATTTTGATTATTTACAAGAAATTGTTTTTAAAATAAACAATATGCCAAGAAAAATTTTAAAATGAAAAACTTCCCTTGAAATGTTTACTTTTGAAAATTTGACTTAAGATTTAAGCAATAAAAAATTTAACAAAACAATTTTAAAACACCCTTCTAGCGAAGGGTGGGTTTCTTTGTAACCAAAGAAACGAAGTTTTCACTTTTTAAAAAAAGTGAAACAAAAAAACTTTTAATATTGACGACAAAGCAAAAATATTGATTTTTTTAAATAAATTTAAGATTTTTTGGATCATTAAGATATAATAAAAATACCAAGCACGAAAGTGTTGCACTTGATATTTCATTTTAGGAAACTCTAAACAAAATAGGTATTTAGAGTTTTTTAATAATTATTCTTCTTTTTCTAATTTAAGATATGAATCTAATTCCAAATATTTAGAATTTTCTTTAGTTAATCTTGGTTCAATATTTTTAATGTTTTTGTATAATTTACTTTTTGCAGATCCTACAATTGCTTTGGAAAAGCTGTCAATGTGCTTACTAATCGAAATTTCTAACGATCCTTTTAAATCATCTAAGTTTTTTTGGATATTTTCTACAAATTTATTTATATCATCAAAATCATCTTTTATTCTAGCCATAGCTTTAACGATAGCTTTAAAGTGTTTTTCGTTTCAAGCAACAATTAAATTACGTTGCTCTTCAATATCTAGTTGTGTATTATCAAAATTAGATCTTTCTTTAATAAAATTAATTAATAATTGCAGTAAAGGTTTTAAACCTTCAAATCTAACTACAAAAATGTTCGGATATTCCTCGTAAACTTTAAATAAAAAGTTATGTTCCGGTTCAAGTTCTGTTACTAAAACACCAAAAGTTCCTTTGTAATTCTTCATGTCTTTTAACAATTTAGGTAAATGCTTTTTGTTTGTTGTACTTCCAGTTTCAGTTTGTTTTGATTTTGCTTCTATAATAATATTTCCAATATTTTCTTTATCTTTAAAAAGATTAATTTCAAAATCAGGTTTTGTTCTATCTATATTTTCGGTTGTTTTAGAAAACTTAATCTCGTTACCCATAAAACCAAAACTATCTTCTAAAAGATTGTAAATACTATTTTCAAAATTTTCACCAACTTGTTTAGTTGAAAATCCAACATTTTTATTTATGATATCTAAATGTTTTTTTTCAGATATTTCTAATGAATTAATTTGTTGTTTATATTCATTTTCTTTTTGTTTTAAACTCTCGTTATCAAACTTAAGTTTTTCAATGGTTTTTTGATATTCAGATGCCATATTTAATTCTTTATTATGGAACTGTTCTGTTAATTTTGCTTTAATTTCATTTAATTGTGATTCGTATTTATGCGTTTCTTGTTCTTTAACAATTTTCAATTGTTCTTCTAGTTTATTTTTATTTGTTTCTAATGTCAATATTTTGTTTTGATATGTATTATTTATTTCTGTTGTTTTTTGAGAAATCAACACTTCTTGTTTACTTAAAAGTGTTTGAATTTCTTGTTTTTTAACAACTTCATTGTTTTTTAACTCTTGACTAAGTTTAATATTTTCTTCTTTTAACTTGTTTATTTCAGTACCCAATAATTCTTTTTCTTTAGCTTTAATAATTTGAATTTCTTTAGCTAATTCTTCTTTAAATTTATCTTTTAAAGTGTTAATTTCATTTTGTTTTTGTTGTTCAAGTTCTTTTTTTGTTTTTACCCTTACTTCTTCTTCTTTTTCTTTTATTTTTTCAAGTAACTCAACCTTTTTAAGGTTATCATATTGTACTTTTCATTCTTTTTCCCAATTATTCTTAGATGAATCAGTTATCTTTTTAATTAAATCTGATTTTGCACTTTCTATAATAGATTGTTGGTTATCTAATAAATCGCTTAATGTAAAATAATCTCCCTTTTTAGCATCTTCTTCAACTATGAATTCTAATTTTTCTATATCACTTATTTTAATTTTTATTTTTTTCATAAATACCTCCAAAATATTTTATATAAAATATTATATATCTTAATCTAGATCTTCTTATACATTTAAAATAAATAAAAAACAAACAACAATATTTTTAAGGTAAGTTGGGTGACTAAAATTTGACACAAAACTCATATTGATTTTCATTGATATGAGTTTTTAATCTTAATTTATTTAATTAAAAATTATTTTGGTTTATAAATGGTTCAACATAAATTATATTTTTTATATAATTATTTCTAAAAAGTTTGTTATTAATATTTATATTCGAATTGTTAAAATAAGTAATTATAAAACTTAATTGAATTAAATGATTTTTTAGAAATTTAAAACCTTCTTCTTTAAATGCTTCAAACGGAGTTTTATAATCTAGATTTTTTGTAATCGTGTGAAACTGTAATAAACAAAATATTTATTTATCTCGTTATAAATACTTAAATAATTTAGTTTTTTAAAGTTGCTTAATCTTATTTTCTCTCTTTCTAAATTTGCAAATAAATATTCTGAACCACGATTTTCTAACGAGTTACCTTTAACTGACATTGTTTGAATTATTTTGCTTTTTTGCTAAGTAATTTTTAACATCAAGATTAGCATATTCTACACCGTGATCTATATGAAAATATTTAGGTTTAATATCATTTTTTAACACAACTTTTAATAGCATTATAGTATCATCAGCAGTTCTAGTATCTTTTAAACTTCAATTTAAAATCATATTTGTTTTGTGATCTCTAATAACGTGTAAGTAATGGTATTTATTTTTAATTTTTATATATTTGATATATGCTGTTCATACTGTTCCAAATTTAAAATCGACTATATTTTTAATTTCATTATACGCGCAAATATCCCTATATTTGCGCTCTTTTGGTCATTTTCGCTTACCTTTTATATATGCTTGTGATTTATATTTAGATGCTTCGTATGATAGTCTGAATTCATATTTTGTAATGTTATGCTTATATTCGTTAAAATGTTTTCTAAACCTTTTATCAGTGTTAAAAAGGTTTATAAAATGATAGTACATTTTAGTCCTGCCAACTACGTTTCCGCTTAACTTACCTTATTCTAAAATTCAATCTATTAACTTGATGTTTGCCTTTCATTTTTCTTTGATTATTCTTAATCTTTGTTCATAATAAAAAGTTGTTCTTGAAACATTTACAAAAGTTGTGAGTTTTGAAATATTAAAGTTTGAACTCGATTTCTTTTGCATTTTATCTTTTATTATTTTTCATAATTCATTACTATTGATACCTTTACCTTTAAATAATTCCTCAATAGACTCATGATATACTTCAAGTTCATCCTTATTTAGGTCGGTAATTTGAACTTTTTTAGGTTTTTAGTTTTTTTCTACTTTTAGTTTTTAACTCATTCATACCGATATTATAACGTTTATATCACTTTTTAGGTAGTATATAACCATAACGATCTAGTCTTCTATTTCTCTTTTTGTTTTTTATCTAAATCTTAATAACATTTATATCTTTCTTCGTTATATATTAAAAATTGTATTAATGCAGTTTTTAAATCAGTTTTTTTAATAATTTTACAATATTTAAGTTTTTGTTCAAATGTAAAATGTTTTGGAATAAAAATGACACCCTTTTATTAGGGTATAAAATTTCTTTCGCCTAACTTACAATATTTTTAAGGTTTTATTTATTCTGATAAATATTGTTTGTTTTTAGATCCTGTTGAAATTAGATATGTAGCAAATACACTCAAGCTCAAGTGTATTTTTATTTCAAAATTGAAAGGCGTTTTTATGAGTGTTTGAGCAAATGGAATAATTGAAGACAACAAAAAATATTTAATAATTTTAGGTTAAACAGAATAAAAGATTTAATTGTTGAACACTTTGAATACTCGAATACAAAAAATATAGTTGGAACAAAATAGTTGGTTTTTTATCAAAAGATGTAAAATTATTTATTTCAGTTGATTCAAAAGTTAAAAATTTAGATTTATTGGTTTTTGTGTTAATTAAAAAAATGATTAATATTTTAGTTAATGATTTTGAAATTAACTTTAATAGTTTAGAAAAAAGTTTGAAAAATTTAAAATGTGAAAAACTTATTGATTATAAAAATCAAAACTTTTATTCGAAGAAACAAAATTTAAATATTAGTAAAAGTTGAAATTATTCCGTAAAAATATTTTGATTTAATTTTTGTTGTTATTTTTTATATTGAAAAATACGAAATCAGAAAACGAACGATTTGAGCACTAAAAAATGCTAAAAAAATAATATATATGTAGTGAACCCCTAAATCCGGACAAAAAAGAATTTTACTAAACTAAAGTGGCTAACTGTACTGAACAGGTGACATTCCCTTTAGTTTTTCTTTTATTCTTTCATTATTATATCATTTAATATATTTTGTAATTCCTAATGCTAATTCTTCTATGGTGTTGTATTTTATACCATAAAACATCTCTCTTTTTAACATACTGAAAAAATTTTCCATAGGTGAATTATCAAGGCAATTACCTTTTCTAGACATACTTTGTGTAATTTTATTTTCTTTTAGAATATTAATTCAAGAATGGTTTTGATATTGAAAACCTTGATCAGTGTGAATAATCAAATTATGAATATTCGGTAATTTTTTAACCCTTTTTAATAATGATTTGTTTGTAAATTTTACATTAGGAGATGTGCTTAAACTAAAAGAAACAATTTCGGAATTATATAAATCCATTATTGGTGATAGTTATAGTTTTTTATCACATCCAGGTATATGAAATTCGGTTACATCACTAGTTCATTTTTCATTTGGTTTATTTGCTCAGAATTCTCTATTTATTATGTCATCCGCGATTTTACCAACATTACCTTTGTATGAACTATATGATTTACGACGACAATGAAATTTAGCACATAAAATATTATACTCACGCATAATTCTTAATGCTCTTTTATGATTAACTTTAATACCTTTATTTCTAAATACTAAATTGACTCTTCTATACCCATAATTATTATTTGAATCATTAATTATTGTCTGAATTTTAGCTAAAAGCTCTTTTTCTTCTAGGTTTTCACCATTTAATTTAACTTTTCACTCATAAAATGAAGACTTAGGTAAATTTGAAACAAACAATCGCACATTTAATCTAATACTTGGTTTTTCGCTCCTTAATTCAATAATTATTTGTGTTTTTTCTTTGTTGCTTGCTCTTTCATTGGAATTAAGACTTGAAGCTTTTTTGTATACAATAATTCAGCTTCTAAATACTCATTTCTTTCTTTTAATTCTTTTATTAATTCATCTTTAGATTTAATTTCTTTATTAATTTTTGGGGGTCTGAAAACAAAATAGGTTAAAGCCTATTTTTTATTTTTCTCTTTTTTAAAAGAGTTTTGGAAAAATACAGAAAATCTAAAGGAGTTGAAATGAATTTATACAAAATTTGAAATCAAAATAAATATTTTACAAATTTTTTCATTTTTTTAAAAAAGTATGATTCTAAACCAACAAATTTAGATGCTCAAAAAATGAATGCTTTATTTCATAAAAATATTGTTGAAAAAAGCAAAAATTTAAAAAGTATGAAAATATCAAGTTTGATTGATGCTATTCAACAAAACAAAAGTTATATTTGT
>NZ_JAHMHG010000004.1 GCF_018913965.1 Mycoplasma sp. CSL7491-lung | reverse complement strand
AAACAAAAGTTATATTTGTTCAACAGGACAAAAAACTAGATTTATTAATATTGATATTGATTCAAAAGCAGAAATTTTGTATAAAACTTTAACTAATTTTTATAAAAAAGTTATTAAATTTGAAGAATTAAATAACAAAAGAAGGTCAGATATGTTATTTTTAAAATATTTCTTACCTAGTTTTTGATACGAAACTAATTCATCAAATGAAAACAACAAAAAAATTAGATTAGTTTATGCTTTTGATTCAAATATAAATGTTGATGTTGCTAAAAATATAGCCCAAAAATTAATTACTATTTTAGAATATGTTTTTTTAACATCAGTTGATAAAGCATCAAAAAATATTAAACAAATTTTTTATGGAACAAAAAACAATGTTTTTGTAAATACAAATTTAAGAATTTATAACTCAACAAAAGCGTTAGAAATTTTACAACTTTTATTTAAAAAATTCAATTTAAATGAAGATTATGAAGAAAGTAAAAAATCAAAAAATATTAAATATGATTTGATTGGAGTTATAAAATCGGACGATTATGAAGAAGCATTATGAATTTTTATTGCTTTGTCAAAAATAAATCTTCAATATTTATTAAAAACAAAACCAAAATGAATTAAAAAATTTGAGGATACTATTCAACGACGACCATATTTTCAACCAAAAAATGGCTCAAAAGGTCAAAAACTGCTTGCTTATAGTTCAACAACAAAAACAAAGGAGTAAAATGTCTCAAACACAAAACAAAAAAGACTTAAAATTTAATAATATCGATATTGAAACTTTTGTTCTTTCTTATTATGACAATTTAGAATCTACAGAAGAAACGTTTGAACAGATATCAAATAAAATTTCAAGCACTTTAAATAATAATTTAGAAAATCATATTAATCAAAAAGAATACTATGAAACAATTTTAGAATACTTTGAATGTTTAAATGTGCTTGATTTAAGTGTAGATTTCGAAAACTATAATATTATTCGTATTTTAAATGACTTTATTTTTACTACGGACATAGAAAAATTAAAAAAAGTTATCAATTTTATAAAAGAATTAATTTCTGTTGAAGACTGAAATGAAATAGTCTTAAAAATTAAAAATAATGAATTTTTAGAAAATAATGACATTTATAACTATCATGAATATATTGAAACTTTAAATGAAAATTCAATGGGTTATTTTTTTGATGAAATGCCTAATTTAGATATTTTAATTTTTAATCGTAAAGAGTTTTTATACGATGATTCTAAAAGTAATTTTATTAAAATCAATGGGTATTCAACTAAATTTAAACAACTTGAAAAAAATGAATTATTTTATGAATTATCAAAAGCAGAAATATTGGAATATATTGATGAAATTTAATAATACTAAAAAAATAAGAAAACAAAGACATTGTATTAAAGATACACGTAATTGTTTAGATTTAGTTATTAAACAAAAGATTTAATATGAATTTAGAAAAAATAAAAGAATTAATAGATAGAGACAATAGATTAAGAGTTTATTTAGAAAATAAATCTTGGTCATTCAAACAAAAAATAATTCGACTTGAAAAGTACATTCTTGATAGAAAATTTCAGTTAGACAAACAAATGGTTGAAGATATTTTGTATAGATTAGTTTGAAAAGAAATGAAAAAATGAAATCAAACAGAACTATATGATAGTCTAAATAGCAAACCTAACATTTTAATTTTTTTCAATAAAGAACAAAACGAAAAAATTAATCATTATTCTAAAAATTATGTTGTAAAAAAAACAAAAAATAACTTTTTAGTTTTAAAAGACGATTTAACTATATCTGAATTAGAAAATTTATTAAAAGAATATGTAAATAAGGAACCAATATCAATTTTATATTACGATGACCAAAATTATCCACATTTCGAATCATACCCTTATGTTTTAAGTTATAGAGCAGATTTAGATCAATCTAATCAAGATAATTGTGTTAATTTTGGCGAATTAGTTTTTGACAACTTTGACTGAAACTAAATAATCGAAAGGAGAAATCATGAGACATATTTTGTTAGAAACCACAACTGCTCCAGGCACTTTATCAAGCGACGTTTCTAAGTCCATTACTAGTGGTTTTCAAACTTTGATATCTGCTTTAACTATACCAGCCATCCTTTTATTAATCGGACTTATAGTTTGAAGCATAATAAATTTATCACGCCGGTTCATGCAATTATCAAAAACAGATGTTAGTGAATATAAACATGAATTAAAAAAACTTATTTTTTATGGTTTAGGTGTATTAGTGTTGTTTATAGCGTTAGGATTTTTAATTGTCCAAAATTCTAACGGTTGAAGTATTTTGAATCAAACTTAAAATATAATGGGTTTTTTAATTAATTGAGTAGGTTGATATATCTTCACTGCTTTGTGATATATATTTATATTTCTACCTATTTGAGTATTACATATTCTTCACTCAACACTAGAATTTATAGCTCTAAAATTACCAATTTATATTATTTTTGGCGGATATAAGATTAATTTTCAAAGTACTTTCTTTGTTAGATTCTTTACGATAGCTGTAATTTGTTTAATTGCAATTGTTTTTATATTAATTTATAGACTTTTAAAGTCTTCGAAATCACAACAAAACCAAATTTTGTTAAAAGATGCATTAAAACAAACGTTTATTTCATTTATTTTAGTCATCGGAATCCCAATGTTGATTTGATTATTTATGATTTTGTTTGTTTTAGTTTATGATGCAATAAAAACATCTTTAATTCTTAATTCATCAGATACTATTGCAAAATACATCTTTAAAGTAATTGAACCTGAATGAACTAACAACTCACAAGGACATAACGCCTGAATACAAGTTCAAAATACTTTTAATACTTTAAGTTATGATGATTGGTTTAATTTAAATTCAAACGGAATATTATTAATAATAGAATTATTTATTGCAATAATTTTTATTTTAAAAGTTATTTTAAATTTATTTATTAGAGTAGTTAAGATTGTTGCTTATCAATTTGTTTATTTATTATGATTGCCGCCTGCAATAACTCAAGGTTTGAATGATAGCGGCATAACACTTAAAAAATGACTTGTTAAATTTACAGAAACTATTTTAAGTTTGTTCATTATTTTAATTGCACTCTTATTATTTTTATTTTTACTAGAGACTACTTTCAAGCAAACGCCAATTCTTTTAGATGAAATTATTAATGATCCTTCATATTCTCCATACAAAAAAATTATTTCAGTAATTTTACCAACAGGAATTTTAATTGGAATGTCGTTAGGCCTTGAAAATATGATTGCTAGAATAATGTATTTTTTCAATTTAAACGATTTTGCAGAAGCACCAAAAATTAAATTTAAAAAATCTAAAAATGCACAACAAACTAATAATAATTTAATTAATTCTTATGCTAATCAAAAAAATATTAGTAATGATAAAAACTTTTTAAGAAAAAACAATCAAATAATTATTAGTAAAAAAAGACAAAATAGTCTTATTTCAACAAATGATGCCCCTATAACAAAATTAAACACAACAATAACATCTTTAATTCAAGAATTAAAAGGAGTAAAAAATGCTACAACCAAAACCATTAAGAAGAACTAGATTTAATATATTTAAAAATTTAAGTTTATACGATGTTTTTCTTTTTATGATTTTGGTTATAGTTGAATTTTGTGTGATATTTTTTGGATTTCCACAAATAAATAAAATTTATAAGATTGTTTTACCTATTTCTTTTATTCCAATCATAATGCTATTGTTTTTAGATGTTAAAAATACAAATTATAAAGTTTATCAACTTTATTGAATTTGGTTTAAATTTAAAGTTTCTAAAAAAGAATTTAAACAAAAACAAATTAAGAATATGATGGTTTTTGATACGATAGATAAAAACGGTTTATTAAAAACTAATAAAATAATTTCTAAAAAACAACTTTATTCAAAAGTTTTTAAATTACACGGAAATTCTATTTTTAAATATGATGCAGATCTTCAAAATTCTTTATTAAATCAATTATCTAATTCTATCAGTACAATTGAAGGCCAAATTAATATTATAAAAATAAATAATTCATCCGAATTTAAACAAAATATTTCTTATGTTCAAGAAAAAATAAATATATACCAAGATATTAATTCACAAAACTATCTTAAATCTAAAAAAAGAGATATTGAAAACTTTAAAAATCAACAATATCAAGAATATTATGTTCTTGTTTATGGTGATAATGAATTTAAGTTGAACGAAAACATTCAAAGTTTCAAATTCGCATTTGAAAGTGTAAATTTTATATTATCAGATTTAAATCAAATAGAAACTTTATTGTTTTTTAATGATTATTACAAATTAAATCAAACCTATTCAGAAATTGAATTGAAAGTTCTGAACTCAAGTAATCCGGAAAACGTTGATTTGTTTGAAATTTTCGATTTTAAATCTATTGAATTTAAATCGAATTATTTTAAACTAAATAATAGTTATTATTCGGTTCAAGCAATTAAAGAATTTGATTATGAAGTTGAAAACGGATGATTAAATTCTTTGTATGATACAGATTCAACAATCATAATAAATTTTTCAAAAATACCTTTTAAACATGCTGAAAAATTATTAGAATCATCAAATAGAATTGTGGGTTCAAATTCGTTAGAAAATTCAAAACATTTATTAAGAAACAAAAGAAATATTTATGAATATCAAATTTTTAATGAATTAATTGAAAATATAGTTAAAAAACAACAAAAACCATTGATAGACTTTGGGTTTTATATTGTAAATAGAGCAAATAATTTAGAAGAATTACAAAAAATAGAAAAACAAAATGTTAATAATTCTAAAAGAGAAAGAATTAAATTATCTAAATTTAATTTTGAACAATTAAAATCATATAACCAATATCAATTAACGCCATTTGACATGTTAAATTCTTCGATTCAAGGATTACCTGAATTAATAGGTTTTAGTTGACCTTGAAATTTAGAAGTTTTAGACGATAAAAATGATTTTATTTTAGGTACGCAAATCAATGATAATTCCCCAATTTTATTTGATTTATTCACTAGAACACAAAATCGAAGAAATTCAAATGCTATTATTATAGGAACTTCAGGTTCAGGGAAATCAACGTTATCTAAAAAATTATTATTAAATGAATTTTACGATAATTCACAAATTATAGTAATAGATCCACAAGAAGAATATTCAAAAATTTGTAGTCAAGTTAATGGTCAATATATAGACCTTAAAGAAGGTAAAAACACCATTATAAACCCATTACAAATACAAATTAATGAATTTAATGATGAAAATATCAAAGTATTTAATGCGATAGATAATCATATTGAGTTTGTTGCAACTTGATTTGAAATATTATTTAAAAATCTTTCTAAAACAAATACTATTTTAATCAAAATGGCTTTAAAAAACTTATATAAAAATCATCATTTTTATAATATCAAAACATTAAATGATTTAAAAAGTATTAAAAAATGACCTATTATAAATGATTTTATTAACGAATTAGAAAATACAAAGTTTGATAACAAAACAGAAGAAATAATATATCTTAAACCATTAACAAAAATGATTAAAGAATTTAAATTCTTCTTTCAAGAACAAACTTCATATAAAAATATTTTTAATCAACAGTCTAATATAAATCTAAATAATAAATTTATTGTTTTTAATGTTAAAAAGTTATTATCACAACAAAATCAATCCTCGGCAATGGCTCAAATTTATTTATTGCTTAAAATAATAAATACAAAAATTAGTATAAATTCAATAAATAAATCTTATTTTAAAACTGTTTTGTTTATAGATGAAGCACACTTTGCATTGAAAGACAACACACCAGAATTAATGGAATTTTTAATTGATACTACTAAAACAATTCGGAAATATAATGGTTCAATTATTCTAGCAACTCAAAACGTTGTAGATATATCACAAAATGCATCTAAAATACTTGCTAATATACAATATTCCTTTTTCTTTAATGCTAAACAACTTGATTTAGACTCGATTAAAGAGTTGTACAAAACATCAAACTCATTATCAGAACATGAATTAAAATTTATTTCTAATTCAAAAACAGGTGAATGTTTATTTTTTCTAACGGACAAACAACATTATCAAATTGCAATTAATTATAATGATTTTGAAAAAGATTTATTTTTTGATGACTTTACTATTTTTAAAAAGCATATTAAATCACTTAAATTCGATATTGACGAATTGTTTAAAAAACAATTGAACAATGAAATTAAAGAACGATTATTAAATGAATACAATAAAGAAATATTAAACTACGAATCAAATTTAAATAAATACACAAATTTCAAGAATTATTTATCATTTTTAGTTGAATTTAAAAAGAATTTAATGAGTTTATAAGGAGAAAGATGAAATATAAAAAATTTTTTATAGGTTCTAGTGCTATTGCATCAATTTTACCTACAATTGGGGTAGTTTCTTATTATGATGATGAAGAGTTATATAATAATAACATCGAAGAAACTAATTACACTACCTTAGAATTACTTAAGGAAATAAAAAAGATATATCCAAATTTAGAAATATCTTCAAATACGGATAGTAATTACAATAGCAACTTACATAATCTTTCATATTCGTTCAAACGAAAACAATCATTTTTTAGTTTAAATAAAGAATTTAAAAATTCTAAATTTATTAAATCTAATAGTTTGGATTTAGTTGAATCTAAAATAAATTCTTATAATAATTTCAATGATTTTTGAAAAAAATTAAAAAAAGAATTATCAAATTTTAAAGTTGTAAATCAAGATATTTTTAATATTTCTGAAAACACAAAAAACGCATTATTTATTAATGATTTAAAATTAAAATCAACAATTGAATCTAAAACTTTGTCAGTTGATGTTAGCGCATATTTACCTTTTACAGATACTATTTCTGGTGCAACCATTAATAATTCATATTCTAAATATAAATTATCTAATTTGTATTTTTATGAATATAGTCAATATTTATTAACAACAACATCAAATCAAGATTTAGGATTATATGAACAAGAATTAAATCCAAAACAAAATTCTAAAAGTTATAGACCAAGCGGAGATTACAACGCTTTTTCAAGTTTAATTATTAAAAATAATGAGTATTGACCGTCAATAATTCCTTTAAAAATTGAAGATTTCGAATTTAATAATGATAAATTAAGAGTTAAACAAAATAAAGATGAATTTTATAATAATCAAATAAATAGTTTGTATAGTTTAAA
This sequence comes from Mycoplasma sp. CSL7491-lung, assembly GCF_018913965.1. Classification (GTDB taxonomy): domain Bacteria; phylum Bacillota_I; class Bacilli_A; order Mycoplasmatales; family Metamycoplasmataceae; genus Mycoplasmopsis. The sequence continues at coordinate 74,639 of NZ_JAHMHG010000004.1, read as the reverse complement.
TTTATTTAACAAAATCAAAAATAATTGGTCAAACTTAACTAACAAATATTTAGTTAAGTCGGAAGATAGAATTAAATTAATTTCATCAAGATTCGGTACACATTTTGATACAAAAATATCATTTTTAGATGAAGAAGATATTAAAAAATATGCTTTAGAAAAATTTTTATTGTCAAAAGGCGTAAAAAAAATAAATAACAATTGAAATTATGATATTGAATTCGATGATTATGTAGAATATATTTCTAGTTTAGGTACAAAAGTTCAAAATTCTAATATTTATAGACATTTAACTTCAAAACTTGGTAATAATATTAAATTTATATATTCTGATAGACCATACGTAGAAGTAATTTACACAGAATTTAATGCTAACGAACCTATTAAAATTTTTATTAATCCTTCGGCACAAAATTCAAACAAAAATACTTATTGATGAGAAAGATTTAAAATAAATATACCAAAACTATCTGAAGATACTAGTGAAAATTCTGTTCAACAAGTATTTTCTTTGAAGGAAGGTATCGCAGTGCCAGTTTCAGACGAAGCACATAAACAAAACCAATATAATTATCAAAAATTAGATAATAATTTAATAACACTAGTTTCGGCTGCTTCAATAAATTTATTTTTAAGTCCAAAAAATAATGAAGAATTAATTATCAATGATAGAGTAGTTCCAATATCTTTAATTGGTTTCATTTATAAAATTTTGCCTACCGACCAAAAATTAAAAATACAAGTTAAAGAATATAAAGTAGAAGCCGGAAAAATAAATAGAAACGAAGCAAAAGTTTATACTATAACAGAAAATTTATTTAAAGATATTGAGTTGAATAAAGTTTTTGATGAAATTGATTTTAAATTGCATAGTTGAGATCCAAAAATAAATTTTGACCAAGCACAAAAAATAAACCCATATCAAATTGATTCAAATTTTAAAGAAATTGTTGATAAGGACGGTAATTTAATTTCTAACCCTGATTACGACTTTAAAATTAACCCAAAGACTGGTACTTACGAACAAATTTGAACTTTAAGTTCTAAGTTTTACAAACAAATATCAAATTTAAAAATATGACCCAAAATTTCTAAATTAAATGAATCTAAATTAGTTGAATATTTTGGGGAAGAAAACAATTCCGTTATAGTTAAAACAATATTTGCCGACGCAGGTCTTCATTTACAATTTGATGATGGATTTAAAGAAATTAAAGGTTTTTATTTCGGAAATGATTTAGTAGATATACAAAATATTCAAGAATTTAATTTAACAACAGATTCACAAGGTATTTTGTATTTTGCAGCACCGAAGACAGAAGGTTGATATTTACTTAATGCAATTCAAAAAACAGGATTACCAAAATTTTATTTAATTTATCAAACAAATCAAAAATTTAAGGATTCGCAAGAAAAAAATATTTTAGATAATGCTTTTATAAAATTGAATCAATTAAATTTAGTTAATAATCTTGAAAATTCAAAGTTTTTTACGTCATTTAAAGAATTTTTAAATAATAAATCATTAGATATAAACAGTTTAAATTATTCAGATTTAATAATTCAATACGAAAACTTTTTATTATATAAAAACATTTCATTTTCTTTACATTTTAATTCACTAAAACAAGAAGAATTCATTAATGATTTTGAAAAATATTTAGTCGATAATAATAAATTATCCAACGAAGAAACTCTTTTATATAATTCTTTAAAACCTGAATTACAAGAATATAAACAATTATTAGCAGATTTTATTGAATCTAAAATGCAAAATGATAAAAATCAAACAAATATTTATAGTTATCTAAATTCAAAACCTATTAGTTTGGTTGAAGCAGAAAAATTTGAATATTTAAATAGTGATAACGATAAAGAAGTCAATATTTATCAAAACGATTCTACTTTAAATGTGTATAGTTTTAATTTTAATTACAATTTGCAACCTAATAGCACAATTATTAAATTTATTAAAGATGAACCAACACAAAAAATAGATTTAACAAGTTGATTGTCTAAAAAAGGATATAAAATTAATTGACCGATTAATATTTTTTTAGATAAAGATAAAATTAAACAAAAATTAGAGCAAAGAACTTTAAGCGATTGAAAAAACAATATTAATTATTTACAAGAATTTATCTTAAAATCAATTTCAGGTTATTCTATTGGCGAAGGTTTTTATAATTTGGATTTTATCAATGAAAATGGGACTGAAATGGATGTTGATGACTATTTTTCTTATTTTGATAATACATTCTTTCTATTGAATGGAAAATCTTTTAATCTGGGGGAAATTTTAAAACATTTATTTAAGCCTAAAATTTCATTAACTAATAACTCAATTTATATTTTTTGAGATGGTCTTTTTGAACTAAATGACGAAAAATTCATTATTACCAAAGATTCTAATACTACAATTGAAATTGAATATCCTAAATTTTCAAATCCACTTGATTTTTTAGAAATAAGCGATTTGTCATATGATAATTTCTCATTAGAACAATTAAAAGAAGCTTTAAAATCTGATAACTTATTTAATAATTTTAATTATGAAACCGAATATGATAATAATCATTATGAATATGATTTTAAATATCTTCATAATTTTAAAATTAAAAATTTAGATTATGAATTAGATTTATTGTCTTCAGAAGAATATACTAAATATTTAGATTTAAATGAAAAGCCAAAATCAATAATTAAACAATTGATTTTATCAAATACAAACTCTAATTTCATATTTGAAAAAACTCTAAAAGAAATTAAAGATAAAAATCTTATTGAAAATAAAGAATTTGATTTTAATAGACCTAAAAATGAATTAATAGTAGCATTAAAATCAGTCATTGGTAATAAATATGACTTGATAAATAAAAAATATACATTCTTAAAAGAAGTCATAGATTATTGAATTGATAAAACTAATAAAAGTTTTGCTATTTCAAATCACAAAAAGTCATTAGAAATACAACAAATAAACGAACTATTATCAAAATTAACAGAATTTAAATTTGTTTTAGTTGATAAACATAATCAAATGTATTGAAATAATATTAATCAATTTATACAAAACAAAAAAATGTTATTTAATTATATTTCATCAAATATTGAAAAATTTAAATACACAACAGAATCCATTGAAAATTTTAAAATATGATTAGAATTTGCTAATAAATTAAAAAATAGTCATAAAAAAGATGTTTTATTTAATTTATGAAGATTTTTAGAAGTTGAATTAGACAAAATATCACAAAATAAACTAGAAAAAATAAGATTATTTAGTCATATTTATACAAAATTAAATATTGAGAATGTTATTAATGGTATTTATGATGGTTTAAAATTAGTTGATAAACCATATCAAGAGTTCGATAAAGAAAAAATTAAAGAAAATATCTTTAATAATGAAACTATTAATTCGGATTATTATTTATTAAAAACTAATATATCTTTAATTTCTCCTTTAAAAACAATTACAGGTGAATATAACCTAAAATCATATATTTTTAGTAATTTAAAACCATCTCAATTAATAGATGAAGATTATATAGGAGAGAATGATATTAATAGAATTGATAATAGAGATGATAATGATAATAATAACCCATCGTCGAAAAAAGAAGTAAATAATTCAAAAAATAATGATACCGCAAATGGTTCAAGCGATACCTCAAATGGTTCAAGCGATACCCAAAATGGTTTAAATGATACCTCAAATGGTTCAAGCGATACCGAAAATAATTTTAGCAAAAACACTGATACAAATAAAAACAACAATAACGATATAAATTTAAAAAAAGATGACAGATATAAATTAAATTCTAAAATAGATATTGGTAAATATCATTTTAATGAATTAGATATTTTTGTTGATGATAAATATTTTGATTCTGCTCGCAAAAAGATAATCACCGAAATATTAAATAATATTACTAGTGTATTTTTAGTTAACGAAGAAATTAAAACAGAAATTTTAAATCAACTTGATTTACCTACATTTGACCAAAATTTCTTTAAACAACTTGAAAATAAAGACAAATTAGTATTAAAAAATAATAAGGAATATTTTAAAACATCAAAAACTTTTAATTTTAAAGCAAATACCAATTCGTTTTTGATAAAAGGTCAAAACAGTTTTAAAATAAATTTTTATACATCAAAAGATTATGATTCTAAATTGATTAAAAAAGATGAAAATTCAGATGTTTTTTGAATTTCAACAACAATTTTAGTCGCTTTATTATCAACAGGTTTAATTACCTTAATTTATATTTTAAGAACAAAACAAAGAAAGGTTAAACTATTTTAAAATGAAACAACAAACACCAAAAATATCAAACATGAAGAAATTTACATTTTACACTATTGGAACAATAATTTCTTTTTTTGTTCCATATGCAATGTATGATTTAATAACAAAATGAAATGATTACTCACTGATCCAAAGTATTATTATAATAACTACTATTGTTTTAACTACTTTATTATCAATGTTTTCTATCTTTAAATTAATTAAACAATTTACTTTAATCAAAAAATGAAAGAAATATCAAAAAACCTTAGAAAATTTAAAAAACTCACCCGAAGAAAATTCAAAAGAAATTGAAGAGTTAGAAATTTTAATTAATAAATTAAATGAAAAATATTTTAGAAAATAACAGGAGAAAAAATGACTTTAAAACAAATAATTAAATTAATCGAAACAAAAATGAGAAATCATATTCAACAATTTTATAGAATACCATTATCAGATATAAATTTCATAATCAAAAAAATAAATTGAGCAAATGTGTTGCCAGCAACTATTGATTTAGATGAATTATTAAAAAATATCAAATGATTAGAAGAAACATTTTGAAATTGCTATCATGAAAATATACATGAACTTACTAAAAATTCTAGAGGAAGATAATGAAAGTATATTTTTCAGGAAAAGTCTTTCTGTTAAAAAACAATCAAATTATCATTGATGTTAATTATACAGGTTATTTATTCAATGTAGTTAGTACAATTGGATTTAAACACAATCAATATCAAAAAGTTTATTTTCTAAAATGCAAATCAAAAGATTATGCTTTTTCTAATTTTAGAGATTATGTATTGTTTTCATCATTAGTAGAACACGCAACGATTACAGATAGTCAAGCAACCAAAATGATGAGAGAATTAGGAACATATAATCTTTCTAAAGCGATTGTTAATAATGATTTAGAAACATTAATAAAATACTTTAAAACTGAAATAGCATTAATGGATTTCATTAAAAAGACAAAAAATTCTGCTAGTTGAGTGTTTCAAAAATTAAATGGTGAAATGTATAACATTAATAATCAATTTAACCAAGAACAAATTAGACAATCGACACAAACAGATATATAAAATAACGAAGAAGATGTAAATGTTTTTGAATAACAATATTATTGGTACTAAAAAATGTTTTTTAGTATTAGAACACTATTAAAATTCATTATAAAACATAGATAGATATTTTTAAAAACTTAAGGTTTTTAGAGTTAGCGTTTGGCTAACTTTTTTTATAAAAATGTATTCAAAAACTAGATTTTAAATCATATTAATATATAATTTTTATATGATAAAAAGTAAAACAAAAAACATATTAAAATGGGCAACAATTTTGCTGCCACTAACTGCATTTAGTGGTGTTTCTGCTAGTTGTTTAGAAAGAATTAATAGAGTTTTAGCACCAAAAGGAAACGGCATAAAAGATGAAAAGAATAATCAACCTTCTTCGACCCCTTCTTCATCAACAAATACTGCTCCATTAGGGCCTAATATTTCTTCGACTCCAACAAATAATACTAATACTTCAAAACCTATATCTCAAGAAGAAATTATCAATAATTTTACTGATATTTATGAAAACACAGGGCAACTCGATATTTCTCCGAGTGTTTTCAATGAAACAGGAACTTTTTTAGGGAATATACCAGAAAAATCAATATATTATAAAGTTGATTTTAATAAACCACAAGAATTTATATTTAAACATCCTACAGCTGTGTTTTATTATTCTGGTATTAAAAAATATTATGATTATTTATTGCAAGTTGATAACCAAAAAGATAATTTAACAAATAGACTTTTAAAATTAACTGATAAAAATTATGATTCGTTTGCTCTAACAGATTATAAAACCACCAGATTAACAAAAGAATGAAAAGATGCGATTACATATGATTTAGATACAATTATAGATTCATTCGGTTCTTTCTATAAATATGAAGGAAATGGAAAATTCTACGATGGTGTTATCCCACTTGATTTTCAAGAAAAAGAACAAGAATTAAGAAAGATTCCAAATTTAGATAAAGCAAACTGACATAAATGAATGGAAAGAGATTTAGAAGAAGCTACAGAACAACCAGTCATTAGTTATAATGATATGTATGATGTTTCTAAAAATTTCTACGAGAGAACTGATAGACATTTTATTCAAAAAAGAGTTCATTTTAATAGTAAATCAAAAAATAAAAATGAAAAAATACTATCTTTAATGGCTGTTCCCAACAAACAAACAAATGACTCTGAATATGTAAATGATTGATATAACTTTAATTATAAATATAATAAAGACATAGTTATTAATAATAAAATAAATTATATTGGTGTATTCCCACAAAAAATGCAATTAGAGGAGAATCGTTGAACTCCACAAGAGTTTTACAATAATTCAATAATTCTAGCCCCTTTTAAAGCAATTCAAAACTCAAACATAACATCTAAGTCTTTAAAAGTTTTAAGAGACTACATACACTTTAAAATAGCCCTTTCATTACTAAAAAAAGATAAAGAAAAACCATTCCTAGAACAGTTTGAAGATAATTCAAATACACAGCTACAAGAATTTTACAAAAAATATCATTATGATAATGGTATTAAAGATATTATTAAAAACTTGAAAGGCTCAATAGGTGAAATTTTAGATCCTTCAATTTATTTAAACTACATTGATGAGTTTGGTACTACACACTTTTTTTATGATGAGTGAAAAGAATCACAAGAATTAGTTAGAAAAAATCACTTTCAAGCGTCAAATCAACGTCAATTCTACACCTTTGCCTTAAACCTATACAACAAATTCGTAATGCCTTTTAGTTATATTTTAAGTGATGGTGATGATAAAAACGGTTTTGATACATTATTAGAAGATAAACCTGTAAGTTCTAGTGATAAAAAATTCAAACAAGCCTTATTTGAAGAGTTTTACCAACCAATTTTTGGTAAAATCGAAACAATAGAAAATAACGCAAGCGATGACGCTAAAATGTTAAGTGCTAAAACCAAACTTAAAAACTTTTTAGAAAATTCTATTGTAAAAATAGAAGGTAAAACAGACAAAAACTTATTATTTAGTTATGATATTATAGCCAAAGATGTTGATGGTAATCATTTTAATGGACTATGATTAAAACCTAACGAAGAAAATTCAGATAATTAAAGCACTAGTTAGTGCTTTTTTATTTAAAAATTGCGTTTTAAGACATTGTTTATATTATAAATAATTAATTATTAATAAAATACATAATTTTTACAATACAAGCGATTTAAACGCTGTTTTAAATCCAACATTTAAATATAATAAACTTTTAAATTATAATTTAATGTTAAAAACTCTAAAAAATAATGTAATTTATACTTAAATCTAATAAAAGTACGTATTTACTAAATAATATTAAATAACACAAGAAAATAAAAAATAGCCGGAGCACCTTATGCTATCCCGACCTAGTCTTACATAGTTATTTTACCACAATTCGGCCGCTTTATTTCAATTCGCCTATTTATAATAAGTTTTTGTGTTATTAAATTAATAAAAACATAATTTATGGTTTCTAAAAAACATAACTGTATTGCTTTTTCGGCATTTTTATAAGCTATAAATCTATAGTAAATTAAATGTAATTATTAATTTAAATAAAATATTAAAGTTATTTAAAAATAGATATAAAAAACGTACTCATAAATAATAAAAGTACATTTTTAAAATTACATTTCAGCGAGTTTTCTGAAGATTATTTCAAACGCTTCTTCGTTTTCTGGCTCATATTGTTTAATTCTTTTTGATACTTTTTTAAATGTTTTTTCAGAAAACATCTCTAATATTTCTTTATCAAGCATAATAATTTCCCTTATTTTTTCCTTTTGTACTTTACCATGCATATAACAAATAACTCAAAAATATAAGTTTTTAGTTAAAATGTAATAAAAAATAAACAAAACATATCTTACAAAATCGTACATTTTTAATAAAAATATAATTTGTTGTTTCTAAAACACATAACTGTATTGCTTTTTAGGCGTTTTTATAAGCTTCTATGTTATTAAATACAAAAAACGTTCAAAAAGATATAAAAAAATTGGCTTTAATGATTATATTACAACCGGCCAATTTAAAAATATCAGTCCCTAATTATTTTATTGTGCCTAGGGTAGGAGTGGGTAATATCCAATTCACAAAATAATTATATCATTGTTTTTATTTTTTTTATATATATTTATTATTTTCTCATTCTATCTTTTCAATTTCTATAAATTTATTTCTTTTAATTGATCTGATTGTTCTTGGTATAAAGGCATCTGTTGGATATTCTTTTTGTTTTGAATTAATTTCCTTTACACCTAAAACAGGGAGCAACTCTTCATCAAAAGGTTTTTCAATACAATAAAATTTATCAACCCCTACATTATTTAAATCATCGTCATATGACCATCATTTATCTTCTTTTTTATTTTCTGATATGCTTTCAAATATTTTAATAAAAAAATCTATTCTTTTGAAATATAAAGCAATAAATTGCTTTGCCGAATTATATCGTTCAAATTCCTTTAACTTTGAAATACTTTTTCAATTATTTAAAACAATTGTATTAAAAGTTTTTTCGTCTAAATAATTATATTTTAATATATTAAACATTTTATTCGATTTATATTCTATCGTTTCGTTTTGGTTTATAAAATAAAGAGAATTGCCTTTAATTTTATAATAAATGTTAAATATATTACACAAATAATGAAAACCAACTAAATGATATAAGTTATTGTATTTTGTATGAATTAAAATCTTATTATTAGTATTTTTTTCTTTTAAATATAAATTTAGTTTTTCATAATGCTCTACCTTCTTGAATATTATTCTTATCCTATCGAATTTTTCTTTAATAATAAACCTCCTTAAAAAATATTATTTATTTTAATATTCATAAAAGTTTTTAAAAAAATGATGGGTTATATAGCCAATAACAACCCCATCCTATATAGTTAATTTAGCAACCTTATTTTATTAATGTGTGGCTATGCTAGCAAGTGGGTTATTCCACTTATTACACACATTATAATATTCTACCACATATAATGGTTATTTATAAGTATTTAGTAGTTTCATTTATGATAAATGATATAATTCATATACAGGTTTTAAAACACTGTGTTCTATATCTGTAGAACAACCGTTTAAACGTTATGTACTAACGTCAAAGATATAGGTAGATTGCAAAAAGCAATCTTTTTTATTTCACAAAATGTTTTTGAAATAAAAAAACCAACTGATAAGTCGCATACCCGACAGTTGGCTAGTAAGTATGACCGATTATTTTAATGTGCCCGGCTCAGGAGAATAGTATGTTCTAATCACAATATTATTATATTATAGATACTTAGAAATAAATAACTTTTTTATAATTTAACTATGGAAACAAACAACATAGAATACATTAATCAATTGTCTTGCAACGAAATTACTAAACTCTCAGAAGACTTTAAAAATAGTTACGAAAGAAAAGAATTAAATTGAAAAATCAACAAAGTTATAACTAGATATTTAAAAGGTCAAAACGATAACATATATCAATTCCAAATATATGAATATTATTATTTAAAAGATAATAAAAGATATTATATTCGATATTATCCGCCAAAATATGAGTATTTATTTAAGAAAAAATACGATACAAAATTAATTTTAGATACTTTTCATCAGTATTGTGGTCTAATTAGAAATAAATTTGCAAAGGTTAGTTGAAATTTATGTAAATATTATTCTAATAAACTAAATTTATACAATACTAATCAAAATCTAAAAAAGTGAAACAAAGAGTATGCAAATCATATTTATATTTCAATAGACGATTGCTTCGGTAAAGTTAGAATTAAAAATAAAGTTCATAAATCAAATACTAAGTTGATAAAAATATTTTCAGATACAAATCACAATCCATTATATTTTTATGAAACATATACTTCTAATGATACTAACAAAATAACAAATGAATCTAGATCTAAAATAATTCAAAACATTATAAAAAAGTATTATTTTATTGATGATAATACTAAGCTTTATTTATTGTCTGACGGAGCAGTGTATTTCAAGAAATTAGCAAAAATGTTAGGTGCAGAGCATGTTTATGACTATTTTCATTTTTGTAAAAAATTTTTACAAATATTTAAAAATAAAATATTTGTATTTGTAGATAAAAAAACTAAACAAGTTTTGAATAATTCCGAAGCTAAAAAATGATTATTTGAGTCTTTAAAAAATCCTAGAATTTTTTTAGATAAATTAAAACATTTAACTAACTCACCTTTGGTTACTGAAACTGCTAAAAAGTCCATTAAAACTTTTGTTAATTTTATGCGTAAAAATTGTAAAACTTTTAAATTTCATATTCACAACTTTACCGCACAAGCAGAATCATCAGTTTCATTATTTAAATCCATATATAGAAAAAGATATTCAATATTTTCGTTAAAAACAATATTAAATTTAATTAAAATAAACAAAAATGAAAAGTTTAATTTTGTTGATTTTAAAACTGAATATACGAATTTAGACGAAATCCAATTTGAACCATTAATTTGAACTCAAACATCAAATTATCATTGAATTTAAAAAAAGCGTTTTAAGGCGTATTAAAATACTTAAATGAAGAATACCATTAAAACAATAAAACTTTTTAATACAGACTATTTTAAAGGGGTTTTAAGGGGTATTTCAAATTAAACCAAACAATTATGAATTGTTTTTTAAATTGTTTTATATTTTCAACACCAAAACTCTCTTAATTTTAACTTTGTTAAAATCATGCGTATATACGCGTACGCGCTCACGATAAATTAAATTGTAAATTTAATTGCTTTGCCCCCCACTAACAGGGGATTCACACATCTACGAAATTAAAATGCTTCAAATAAAAATATTGTTTTATTTTAAAAGAAAGGATGCGACAGCATCCCGGAGAGCACCCTTCAATAAGGTTCAAGGCTTCAACAAAGAGTGAAGACCGACCAATAGCCGCCTAAGGACGGCAACGCGTTAAACAGAGTTCAAGGCTTAATTGAACAACTAAAACATTTGATGTTGTTTATTCAGACGACGGTCATTCTAAGGAATGACCCAAATATTTATTAAATTAAATATTTATTTTTAAACTAACTTAATTGATGTGATATAATAATTTCAAATGTAATCAACCTACTTTGATTTCATAGCCCCAAGTGATTTCATCCAATACAAATCAAAAAATCGTTTAAAATTTAATATCATAATTTTAATCGACGAATGAAGTGAAGTGTTCAATTAGAACAATATATATAAGTAAAAAGAAATTAATAACAAAATTAGAAAATTATATCTTTACATTTACTATGATCGTTTATTTTGACATATTCAAAATATTTTCGCTTTGTGTAATCAAATTAAAATAATAAAAAAAATAAAAATTTTTTTGGTTTTTAAATTTATAGTGTATACTATTATCAGTAGCAATAGCAAGAGGGTCCACCTGATACCATTCCGAACTCAGTAGTTAAGCCTCTTTACGCCGACGATAGCCACTTGGTGAAAATAGGGAGCTGCTTTTTTTATACCCTTTTTTAGTTAATATATATTATTTATTAGCAAATAAATTATTATTATGCTAAAATTTAGATTATGAGTAAAAAAGATTATTATGAAACATTAGGTGTAAAAAAAGACGCAACACAAGCAGAAATAAAAACAGCATATAGAAGTTTAGCTAAAAAATATCACCCTGATAAATTGAAAGATGGAACAAGTGACCAAAAAATGCATGAAATTAATGAGGCTTACGAGATTTTATCTAACGATGAGAAAAGAAAGATATATGACCAATATGGAGCTGATGCTGCACAAGGAAGAGCTGGAGCAGGAGGTTTTGACGAATCTTCATTCGGAGGTTTTGAAGATATCTTCGAAAATATTTTTGGTGGTAGTTTCAACTCTAGAAGAAGTCAAAGAAATAGTAACGAGCCTAGAAAAGGAAATGATAAACAAGCTTATAAAACTATTACTTTTATGGAAGCGTTTAATGGTGTTCAGTTTAAGGAAAAATTAGATAAATACGAATTGTGTTTACAATGTTCTGGTACAGGTGCAAAAGATAAAAATTCTTATAAAACTTGTTCAACATGTAATGGTACAGGTGCTGAAACAAAACAATTTAATTCTTTTTTTGGTAGACAAATACAAAAAGTTGTCTGTTCGACATGTAATGGTCTAGGAAAAATAATAACAGATAAATGTACTTTATGTAAAGGTCAAAAATATACAAAAAGTTCAAAGGTTGTTAATATATCTATACCAAAAGGGGCATCTAATAATTTAGTTATAAAAGCTGAAGGTTTTGGAGAGAAAGGTTATAACGGCGGAAGACCAGGAGACTTGTATTTACAAATATATGTTCAAGAACATCCTTATTTTAAACGTGATGGATTAGATTTATATTTAAACTTTGACGTTTCATTTATTGATATTTTCATGGAAAATGAAGTTGATGTACCTACTCCACACGGTTTAACCAGAATTAAGATGAAAAAATCATATTCAAATGGTAAGATAATAAAAATACCCGGAAAAGGTATGATGAACTCAACAAGAACTGGTGATTTAAGAATTCAAATAAATATTATTATTCCTGATTTAGGCAGAAGTGATAATAAAAAGATTAACAAAGTTTTTGAAGATATAAAAGATAAAACAAATTATGATTTTGTAAAAAATGTTAATAATACCTTAAAATAAGAAAAGATGTAAAAAATACATTAAAAAGATACTTTTTATGTGTTTTTTTATTTTTTTATGTATAATTTAATTATTAAAAATGAAAGGATTTTAAATGAAAAAAGTATTATTTTTAGACGGTGCATTCTTCACAAACGAAGGATCATACACAACAACATTATTAAACGAATTTGAAAAGGTTGTAGAAAACCCTGAAAGAATTAATTTATCAGGTTCAGAATTTGATAAAACACATTTATCACAAACACATTTTCCATCATTTTACGCTGATGTTAATTCAGATAAATGAATAAACAAATTAAAAGAAACAGATTTATTAGTATTATCATCTACAGTTGTTAATTTTACAGTTCCAACACTTGTTAAGAACTTTATAGATGCAATTGCTGTTGCTGATAAAACTTTTTCATATAAATTATCAAAAGACGGAAATCCAGTTGGATTATTAAACAATTTAAATGTTGTTATCGTTAGTTCACAAGGTGGTCCTCAAGCAGAAGGAACAGAATCATTACAAAATCAATGATTACGTTCAGCTTTCAAATTTGTAGGTGCAAAAACTATTAACTTCATAAAAGTTAATGGAACAAAAATGCCGGATCTAATCAACGGTGATCGTGTTGCTTATGCAAAATCACGTGTTAACGAATTTAAAGAAATTATTGATAAATTATAATAAAATTGGTATTTTAAAAATCTAGATTTAAAAATATCTAGATTTTTATTTTTATTTTTTAAATAAGTTGTTTAACTTTTTATATTCAAACTCTTTTACTGTTTCTTCCAATTTTATTATAGACGGTTTATCATCGAATGGTTTAACATCTTGAACATTAATTCATAAAATTATTAAATAATATATAAGTATTTTTTGTTGTATTAAATATTCTTCTCAATACGATTCGTATCTATTCAAAAATATTTCTTCTTGTTCTTTATTTAAAAAAGATCCGGTTATAAAATAAGCTAAATCAAAGTGTTTATCGCCCATTGAAGCATATTCTCAGTCTATAAAAAATATTTTATTATCTGATGTTCTCTTAATAATATTTGCTGTGTATAAATCGTTGTGAAGAGGTCTATTGTGTTGACTTTTCGACAATATTAAATTAATACGTTTATAATACTTATCTAAAACTTCAATTTTAATATTTCTTTCTTTTAAAATTTGACGATATTTTTTAATTCTCGCTGAATGATTTGATTTAGGAAATTTTAACTCAGAATCATGCAAGGTTTTTAAATTATCTGCAATAGTTTCTAAATCATCTCTTGTAAATTCTGGATTTTTACCTTCAATTCATTGTCATTCAAGACATTTTGGTGTATCATCAACTAATTTAGGAACAAAATCAAATTTTTCTAATAATTTATAATCTAATTTGTGATTAAATCAATTATATTTTTTAATTTGATAAAAGTCGCCATTATCGTTTAAAAACGATTCATTTGTAAAGCCTATGTTTATTTTTTTCATTTTGCCTCTTAATTAATTATTTTTATTTGATTATATCACAATACAAAGTACAATTTATAATATATGATAAACTTTTTTGAAAAAGAAATTAATAATGAATATGTTGTATTTGATATAGGTAACTCTTCTATAAAGTATGCTGTTTATAATCGGAATTTTAAACTAATAAAATATAAATTTCAATTAACTAGTAATTTAAATCAAAAAAATATTTTAATAGATAAAATGAGAACTTTTTTAAGTGAAGCCATCAATTTAGAATGTAAACAAAAATTAATTCTAGGTTTTGTAAACGAAGAAATGTATATGTTTTTTAAAAAAATTCTCTTAGAATATTTTCCTGATTCTAAACCTTATATTATTAATAATAAAAAGAAATTTAAAACAGATTTTTCTGATGTAGATATTAATGAATTAGGGATTGATTTGATAGGATTATGTGAGTCAAATCATCATAAAAATGCTGTAATATTTAGTTTTGGAACCGCTTTAACTACAGTTGTTATAAAAGATAATAAATTAATATCGGTAGCTATTGCACCCGGGTTTTATGAATCGTATTCACATCTTTTTGATAAAATAAATAAATTAAATAGAAAGTACATGAGAACTAATTTGACAAACGACAAAGGAAACGACACTCATTCGGCATTAAATTTAGGTTGTAAAGCTCAAGTTTATGGATATATACAATATTTCTTATCTAAGCACTCTATAAATGAATTTCAATACAAAATTACAGGAAATGATCAAATAATAAATCAAATTAATATTCAAAATATTGAGCATGTTAAAACCGAAGTAATGGATGGTTATTTACAAATATTTATTAATAACAACTTAAAATAAATAAATTTAAAAAGATTATAACTTTTCTATGTTTTTTAGTTAATGATATTAATTTATATTATAAAATAACATGAAAATGCAATAAAATAATAACTTTTATATGTAAAATATAATAACTTTTAATTAGTAATCGTTTATAATATAAATATGATTTCAAAAAATGAAAAAATGAATGCTCTTATTAGTCAAAGAATAATTCCCGCAATCATTATTGCGGTTATTTTTATAATGTTTATTGCTATAAATAGATATAGCTTTTATTATAGTTATAATTTTGAACTTGTGCCATTTTGAATATTAAGGATTTTTTCTTTAATATTAATTTCTAGTTTTTTGTTCATTTTGTTATTCGAACTTACAAAAGCTTATTTACAAAAAACGAAATTATCAATTTTAATATCATTTATCGGAATTATTGGATTATTTGTTAATGACAAGTTTTTAATAAATATACTTATTTTAAATGGATCTAATCCTATTTTAGGTAAGGAGTTATTAGAAAACGGTCTTACCGACAGCATATTAAAGAGTAATATTTTTAATTATATATTAGGTAGTTGACAAACATACGTATTTATTTTATTATTAACTATAATATTTATGTTATTTAGATATTATTCTAATGATAATAAAACTAATTATTTAGCACTCTTGCATAGGGGTATAAGTTTTTTCTTATCAGTTTTTATTGCTATTAACTTTATAAAAACCTATATTTATTTAAATACTTTAAATACAGGTTTAGAATATATCATTATTTTCTTTATTTTTTCGGTTTCTTATGACACAGGCGGATTTTTTGGCGGCATGTTTTTTGGAAATAAACTATTTAAATCTAAGATGGCGCCATTAATTAGTCCTAAAAAAACTTGGGAAGGGGCTATTATTGGTTATGTGTTTGCTATTTTAATTGCTTTAATTTTTGTTTGAAGCTATTATAGTGTTACTCAAAAAAGTGGTGATAATATTTTGTCAGAATTAGTTTTTGATAAAGGAATTAAAAAAATAAGTTTTTCATTATTAATTATCGCTTCGCCTATTTTTGCATTGTTAGGTGACCTATATTTTTCATATATAAAGCGTAGATTGGAAATTAAAGATTTCTCTAAAATACTAAAAGGACATGGTGGTATTTTGGATAGATTTGATAGTGTATCGTTTGTTTTTGTTTTATGAAGTTTAATCGGAATTATTGCTTGAAAAAGTTAGAAGGAGCCATATGTCTAAATTTAGAGATCACTTATTAAACAGTTTTGCTATTTATTCTGGTTTAAAATATGACCCAGAATTAGATGATGTTATTCTTGAACAAAATAGTGAAAAAGAGTTTACCTTTGTAATACATTCGATTTTGAATTTTAAAACATTCAAAAATTTATTATGAGCTACAAAAAATTCAAAAATTGCAAAAGAAAATAAATTTAATTTTATTGTTAAAAATTATGTATACGAATCCTTAGAATTTAGAGAATATCTTTTAAACATAATACCCGCATTAATTAAAAAAATACCAAAAGTTGCCGAATTAATTAAAAAAAATAGTTCCGCTTTAGTATTAAATCCAAATAATGGAACATATATAATAAAGCATGAATCAGACATTTCCGAAGAGGAAATTACTGAAGCTAGAAATATAATCAAAAATGATATGATTCGTTATGGATTTAAAGATTTTCAAATTGATTTTCAATTGGTAGAAACCATTAATAGTTTTAATCATATTGAAGAACATGATAAAGAACTTCAAAAGTATATAAAAGAACTTAACCAAAAAGAGGTTAATATTCAAAAAACAAATAGTTATAGTTCAAATTTTTATAACAGCAATAATAATTCTAATTTTAGATTTAATAAATTTTCCAAAAATACATATAATCATGTAACGATAAAAGAAATGTCAACTTTCTCGGAGTTAGAAACAAATAAAAAAGTTCATTTTGAGGGTGAAATTTATCGTCAAGAAATTAGAAGGCTAGGTAATGTCTACGTGGCAAAATATAGTTTAACAGACTATAAAGATACCATAACAGTTTCTCACTATTTAGGTGAAGATAAAAACAATGCGACAATTTATAAAGTTGGACAATTTATTCTTGTTGATGGATTATTACAAATAAACAGATATGGTTTTGACTTAAATAAAAATGTTAGATCAGATAAAATTATTGTTGGAGATAATCCTTATCATAATGTTACTTTGGATAATTCAATAGAAAAGAGAATTGAATTATCAGCAAGAACTAAAATGAATACCATGGATGGTATTTTATCTGCGACAGATTTAGTAGAAATTGCTAAAAAACATGGTCACAAAGCCGTTGCAATACTAGATTCAAATTCGGTTCAAGCGTTTCCTGAATTTACACAAGCAGCAAAGAAAAATGGCATAAAACCCATTTATGGTGTTTCTTTTGATATTATCGAAAAAGGAAATAATATTATTTTAGGTGATTTCGACCCTAGTATAAATATTAACGATGCGGAATTTGTTGTTTTCGATATAGAAACAACTCATTTATCTCCAAGAATTGGGGAATTGATAGAATTTGGTGCAACCGTAATTAAGAACGGCGAGATTGTCAATAAGTCACAATTTTTTGTTAAAGCTAAAAAACCTCTATCTGCATTTACAACTAACTTAACAGGTATTACTCAACAAATGATTGATTCTCAAGGTATTCAATTAGACGATGCGCTTGATAAAATTTATGAATTATTCAACAATAAAATAGCGGTTGCGCATAATGCAAAATTTGACATGAACTTCTTGATACAAAAGTTTTTAGAAGCTAATAGAGAATTACCAAAAACAACATATATAGATACTCTTATGATTTCAAGAATTATTTTTGAAGATAAGAAAAAACATAGTTTAGGTGAATTTTGTAAGAACTTCGATGTTATTTATGATACCGAAGTTGCTCACCGAGCTGATTATGATGCGGAAGTTTTGGCTAGTGCTTTTAAGAACTCTATTTTTTGATTTGTCGATAACAATGTAGTAACATTGAGCGAGTTGAATGAATTTACTAGAGATGAAAAATTATTTTATTCTAAGTTAAATACTACTTTTAATCAATATTCAGTAATCGCTTTGAACAACGATGGTTTAAAAGAAATTTTCCAAATGATTTCAAAAACATTAACAGAACGTTTTTGAAACTCTCCAAAAATGTTTTTTGACGATTTACCAAAAAGTAAAAATATATTAATTGGTTCAAATGGTTTAAGGGGTGAATTAATTGATAAACTACTTTATTCGAATGATATAGAGTTAGAGAAAATCATTGAAAGATGTGATTATATAGAAATACCAGCGCCGCAAACGCTTTCTCATAAATGAAGTGGAAAAGATGATTTTTCAAAAGAAGAAATAGAAGGGTTGCTTAAACATCTTGTTAATAAGGCAAAAAGTTTAAATAAGATGGTGGTTGCTATTGGTGACGTTAGATACGAAACTAAAGAAGATGCAATATTTTTCAAATCACTAGTATATTCAAAAGGAATTGGAAATACATCTCATTTTTTGTTTGATTATAGAAAGAAAGATAGTTTACAAATACCAACATTAAATTATTTAACAACCGAAGAAATGATTCATCAATTTAGTTTTCTGGGTCATTTAGATTTAGTAAAAGAAATTGTTGTGGAAACTCCAAATAAAATTGCAGATATGGTTGATGATAATATTGTTGTAACGCGAGAAAAATTATATACCCCTAAATTTGATAATTCAAATGTAAAATTAAAAGAGTTAGTTTATAGTAATGCACATAAGAAATATGGCGAAAAATTACCTGAAATTGTAGAATTAAGGATTAAACAAGAATTGGAACCTATTTTAAAATATGGTTTTGATGTTGTTTATTGAATTTCACATATTTTAGTAAAAAAATCTGAAGAAAATGGATATATCGTTGGTAGTCGTGGTAGTGTTGGTTCATCTTTTGTTGCAACAATGGCAGAAATAACTGAAGTTAACCCATTACCACCGCATTATATTTGTGATAATTGTAAATATTTTGAGCTAGTTAAAAATCCTCCAACTCCATCAGGTTATGATTTAGATGATAAAATGTGTGAAAAATGCAATATTTTAATGGATAAGGATGGGAATTCGATACCTTTTGAAACTTTCTTAGGCTTTCAAGCTGATAAAGTTCCGGATATAGACCTTAATTTCTCAAGTGAATATCAAGGATTTATACATGATTATATAAAGGAACTTTTCGGAGAATATCATACTTTTAGAGCTGGTACAATATCAACTATAAAAGATAAAACAGCATTTGGTTATATTAAAAAAGCAAACGAAGAGTTTAATTTTGGTTACACAAATAGTTATATAGACTTTTTATCATACAAAATTGAAGGAGTTAAACGTACTACAGGTCAACACCCTGGTGGTATTATCATTGTACCAAAAGAATTTGATGTAGAGTATTTTACACCAATTAATTATCCAGCCGATGATACTTCATTAAATTGAAAAACTACTCATTTAAATTTTGAATCTATTCATGATAATTTATTAAAATTAGATATTTTAGGTCATAGAGATCCTACCGCGATTGCTATGTTATCTAAGATGACAGGAGTTAATGTTAAAACGGATATACCTAAAAAAGATCCTAGAGTTATGTCATTATTTTATAGCACTAAAGAGTTAGGTATTCAACCTAGCGAAATTGGAGACGAGCCTACAGGTGCAGTAGGATTACCAGAATTTGGTACCAACTTTGTTAGAAAAATGCTTAAAGATGCAAATCCTAGAACTTTTTCAGACTTAATTTCTATTTCAGGATTATCACATGGTACAAACGTGTGAAAGGGTAATGCAGAAACATTAATCAAAGAACAAAATATGTCTGTAAGTGATGTCATTTCTTGTAGGGATGATATTATGTTAATTTTAATTAAAAAAGGTTTAGATCCCTTATTTTCATTTAAGGTAATGGAAAAAGTTAGAAAAGGTAAAGGATTAAGCCCGGAAGAACAATCAGAGCTAAAGAAAAATAATATTCCGGAGTGAATGATAAAAAGTATGTTAATGATTGAGTATATGTTCCCTAAGGCACATGCTACAGCATATGTAATTATGGCTTGACGTATTGCTTGATTTAAGTTATATAAACCATTGGAATATTATTCAACATATCTATCAATACGTGTATCAGAGTTTGATATTAAAGTTATTGTAGATGATTTTAAAGCGGTAAAAATTAATGAAAAAATTAACGAAATTAATAAATTAAAAGATAAAAAGAAATTAGATGAAGATCTTCTAGTAACTTTAGAAATAGCACGTGAAATTTATGCTAGAGGTTATAAAATTTCTAATATTGATTTAATGAAATCTAAAGCAGATGAATGAATAATTGATTATGAAAATAACGCTTTAATTCCGCCTTTTACATCTGTTAAAGGTTTAGGTCTTGCGGCTGCCCAAAAATTAGTTCAAGCTCGTGAAGAAAGACCGTTTATTTCGAAAGAAGACTTTAAATTAAGAAGTGGTGTAAATAAAACCATAACAAACGTGCTAGATGAATTAGGTGTTCTTAAAGATCTAACAGAAACTAATCAAATGTCATTATTTACATTATAATTAAGGAGAAAAAATGAATAAACCAAAAGTAATTTTTATAGACCTAGACGGAACAACTTTAGATGGTCCAGGCGAAAAATTTTGACACAAAGAAGCCACAGAATATACAAAAAATATAATTAGAAAACTTCAAACACAAATTCCGGTTATTGTATCAACCGGGAGAGGTGTTAACCCAAAAACAGCTAAAATAGTTAGAGATTTAGGTTCTGAAACTTATATTGCTTGAAATGGTGCACAAACAGTTGTAAAGGGAGAAGTAGTTAATAAAGAAATAGTAGATCCAAAAGTTGCTCAAGAACTTTTTGATGAAATTAAAAAAAGTAAATCTTTTGTAGTTTATAATTCAAACTCAAGAGATT
Source organism: Mycoplasma sp. CSL7491-lung (assembly GCF_018913965.1). Taxonomy (GTDB): domain Bacteria; phylum Bacillota_I; class Bacilli_A; order Mycoplasmatales; family Metamycoplasmataceae; genus Mycoplasmopsis. The sequence goes on along the minus strand of NZ_JAHMHG010000004.1, from coordinate 53,286 downwards.
TGGCGTTTGTCAAAAACTGATTTTATAAAATTCTTATGGGATTTGGTAAGAAAAATGCTAAAAGATATAAGGATTACAAAAATGATTTTGATGTATACAAGGCTCTTATTTGAAATTTAAATAAGGATAGAATCAAAGAATTAGCTAATGAATGAGGCAAAAAATTCGAAGGTAGATTAACTGTTACAATTAGTGGAAATAATAATATACTAGAAATAACAGGAGCAAATGTATCTAAAGGTGATGAAGAGTTAAGATTATGTAAACTGTGAGGGATCGATCCAAAAGATGCAATTCATATAGGCGATTCGATGAATGATGCATCTGCAAAAGGCAAGATAGGAAAACTTGTTGCCATGGCAAATTCAGTTGATGAATTAAAACAAATAGCTGACGAGGTTACAAGTCATTCATGTAATGACTCCGGACTTGCTAAGTATTTAAAACAATTTATAGAAGAATAAAAAAAGATATTCGGTGTTTACTGAATATTTTTATAAACTTATACAATGCAATGGAAAATATGAAATAAAAACATATTTTTATAAAAAATAATATAAAAATAATATAATAAATATACTATATAGTTATCTTTTGAAAAAAAGATTCTTTTAATAAAAAATAAAATAATAAATTAGGAGATTTATGAAAAAAAATGATTTTGATAGTAAAGATTATTTAGATAAAGTTCATGCTTGATGAAGAGCTGCAAATTATTTATCATTAGGTCAAATGTACTTAAGAAATAATCCTTTACTTTTTGATAAAATTCGTCCAGAAGATATTAAAATGTATCCAATTGGGCACTGAGGAACAATACCTGGTCAAAACTTAATTTATGCACACTTAAATCGTGTAATAAATAAATATGATTTAGAAATGTTTTACATTTCAGGTCCAGGTCATGGTGGACAAGTTATGATTTCTAACTCATTTTTAGACGGAAGTTATTCAGAACTATTCCCAGAAATTACAAATGATACTGAAGGGTTAACAAGAATGTTTAAAAGATTCTCATTCCCTGGTGGTACAGCGTCTCATGCTGCTCCCGAAACACCTGGTTCAATTCATGAAGGTGGGGAATTAGGATATTCAATTTCACATGCAGTAGGTGCTATTTTAGATAACCCAAATATTATTGCGGCAACAGTTATTGGGGATGGTGAAGCAGAAACAGGTCCTTTAGCAGGAAGTTGATTCTCATCATCATTTATTAATCCTGTAAATGACGGGGTTGTATTGCCTATTGTTCATGTTAATGGTGGAAAAATTTCAAACCCTACAATTTATGCTAGAAAAACTGATAAAGAAATTTCAGATATGCTAGCAGGTTATGGTTGAGAAGCTATTTTTGTTGAAGCTGACCCAAAAGATACTATTGGTATTCATGAGTTAATGGCAGAAAAATTTGATTTAGCAATCGAAAAAATTAAAGCAATTCATGCTGAGCAAAGACAAAGACCAGCTGAAGAAGCAACAAGACCTGTTTGACCAGCTTTAATTGTTAGAACACCAAAAGGTTGAACATTACCTGAAAGAATTAATAACTTAAAATATGAAGGAAGTTTTAGAGCTCACCAAGTACCAGTTCCAGTTACTTCTGAAAACCCAAAAATGATTGATGAATTAGAAAATTGATTATTATCATATAAACCACATGAATTATTTAACGAAGATGGTTCTTTTAAAAAAGAATTTGCTGATATCGCGCCAAAAGGTGAAAAAAGAATGGCAATGCACCCAATTACAAATGGTGGTGTAAACCCTACAACACTTAATTTTGGAAATTGAGAAGATTTTGCACTTAAATTTACTAAACCTGGTGAAGTTAAAGACCAAGATATGGTAACAGCTAGCTATTGATTTGCTGATATTATCAAAAGAAATCCAACAAACTTTAGAGCTTTTGGACCTGATGAAACTAAATCAAATAGATTATTTGAAGTTTTAAAAGTAACAAATAGACAATGAATGGAAAAAATTAATCCTGAATTAGATGAAGCTTTAAGTCCTGCGGGAAGATTAATTGATTCTCAATTATCAGAACACCAAGCAGAAGGATTCTTAGAAGGTTATGTATTAACTGGACGTCACGGATTCTTTGCTTCATATGAATCATTTTTAAGAGTAGTTGATTCTATGTTAACTCAACATATGAAATGAGTTGTTAAAGCAAATAAAATTTCATGAAGAAAAGATTATCCTTCATTAAACGTTATTGCAACATCAACTGCATTCCAACAAGATCACAATGGTTATACACACCAAGATCCAGGTATTTTAGGACACTTAGCAGATAAAAGACCTGAATTAATCAGAGAATATTTACCTGCAGACTCAAATACATTATTAGCAGTTTTAGATAAATCATTTAGAGAAAGAAATGTAATTAACTTAATTGTTGCGTCAAAACAACCTAGAGATCAATTTTATAACGTAGAAGAAGCGAGAGAATTGGTTGAAAAAGGTTACAAAGTAATTGATTGAGCATCAACCGTTAAAGAAGGTGAAGAACCAGATTTAGTTGTTGTAGCTGCAGGAACAGAACCAAACTTAGAAGCATTAGCTACAATTTCAATTTTAAATAAACATTTTAAAGATCTAAAAATCAGATTCGTTAATGTTGTTGATTTATTAAAATTAAGACATCAAAGTATTGACCCACGTGGTTTATCAGATGAAGAATTTAATTCAGTGTTTACAACAAATAAACCAATATTATTTGCGTTCCACGGATTTGAAGGTTTAATTAGAGACTTCTTCTTCTCACGTAGAAACCACAATTTATGAGTTCACGGATACAGGGAAAATGGTGATATCACTACATCATTTGATATTCGTTTAATGTCACACATGGATAGATTCCACATGTCTAAAACAGCCGCTAGAGCAGTGTATGGTCAAGAAAATGTTAAAGATTTCTTAGATTTAATGGACGAAAAAATCGCATACCACAACTACTATATAAAAGAAGTTGGTATTGATATTGATGAAGTTAGAAATTGAAAATGAGAAGATTTAAATAAATAATAACAGAGAAAAACTGAACTTTAACAAGTCCAGTTTTTGTTTTTAATAATAAAAATTTTATATTTAAAACGAAATCTATTTTTTAAAAAATTTAAAAAATCATAAATTTTAATTTAAAAACCTTAGTCTTGTAAAAGGGCTAAGGTTTTTAACTAATAAATAGTCTAGAGTAGTTTCGTATTTTTTTCAACTATTTATCTTTGAATTTGTTATTAATTGCTAAATGCAATTGATTAGAAAGTGAATTTAACGCTTTTGTACGATTGTTTGATTCAATTTTTTTAGTCATTGTTTCAGAATTATTTTTAAATAGCAGCGAAACGTTTAATTCAACCTTATCTTTTGATATTTGTTTTTCAGTGATATCAGTAATTTCGATTTTATATTTCTCAAATTTATTTTTTAAGCTAGCAAAAGGTCTTGATTCCTTTTCGTAAGCGACTATTTTTGATGCTAAATCATCGGTTTTTTTATTTTTTGCTTTTGGTTTATCTATATTTTTAATATAGTTAGCAATATAATTTTTAACTTCAGATTTTAACTTATCTTTTTTAGGTGCAGAAACTTTAAAGTCATGGTTAGTGTTTTGGTTATTAAGTTTCAATTTACCTACAAAAAATCAAGTTGTAATGCCGCTTTGCTTGCTTTCAAATTTAAATGTTAGTGATTCGACTTTACTTAAATCGTCTTTATTTACATACTTTTCTAAATCTTTTTTAGAAGGAGTATTTAAATTATTCTCATAATCACTTAAACGGCTAGTAGATCATTTATCTAATTTTACAATTACATCGTTAATTGAATCTTTTTTCTTTGACTTTTTAGACTTAAATTCAACTAAATTACTATTGTTTAACTTATCTTTAACAGATATTATACTTTCTCAATTATTGTTTGAACCTTCCTTAACAAGTTGAGAAAGTGTATTTGTAACATCAATAATATTTAATTTTATTAGTTTATCAATATTACTTTTTTCTGTTGGAATTTTGAATGCTACTTTATTTTGTTTAGAAATTGCAACTTCTTTACTATTTTTAACTGTATTATTAATAATATTTTCGTCACTTTTTCCAGAAGATTCACCAATTTGTAGTAGTCTAATTACAACATCACGAGTAATATTAAAATCATAATTTGAGTCTATATATACAGCTCCAATGATTGCTTCAATAATATCAGCATTTTCTTTAGAGCTATCGTCCTCGTCATTTGTTCGACTAGAATGCTTTAATTCATTAATGTTAATTGTTTTTGCGATTATTTTTAAATGATCATTTTTAAAGTAACTTTGTGATTCATCGTTTATTTTACCTAAATCAACCTCAATGTCTAAGCTAGGGATGTCTTTTTTCTTATATTTACCAATCAAATACTCTTTGACAACTAAATTGAGAACAGGATCCCCTAAAAACTCAAGGTATTCATTATTTACGGTTTTTAGACCGTTTTCTAAACTTCCACCATTACTATTTGTATTTGAGTATCCTTTAGTAATTAAGGCTTGGTGTAATAAAAGTGGATTTTTGAATTTGTACTTTAATATATTATTTTGTAGTTTAATCATATTTATCTCCTTTATTTTTTGTAAATAGGTTTAAAATATGCGAAACTACTCATTAATATTTTATAATAAATAATTAAACTCAACAAACATTTGTTTTAATAAAAAAGCAAACAAAACGAATGCTTTTATTTTAAGTCTTCTAATATTTTTAAAATATCATCATAAGAACTAAAGGTTTGAGTTTCTAAGTGTTGAGACTCAACTGCCTCCTAATTCATGTACATCTTCCACTTTTTTAAAAATATTAAAAAGTATTTTATATTAATATTTTATTTAATATTTAGTTTAATGTGAAAAAACATTTTTTATGTCTATTTTTATGTCTAAAAAATATTTTTTCACTTTTTATTAAAATTTATATATAAGTATATAATTTCAAATATTGATTAAATATTCATAATAAGGACGGTACTAAAATGAAAAAGAAAATATTATTATCAATGATATCGACAGTGATTCTACCTACAATTGCGGTGGTTTCTTGTTCACAAAATAAATATAATTCTCCAAAAAAAGAAGAGAATAAAAAAGATATTAAAAATAATGATAACTTAGCTAAAACAGAATCACAAAATAATAAAACTAATAGTGATACTACACCAAATAAAAATGAAAATGTGGCGGATTCAACGAACTCAAACGCCAATGCTCAAGACCAAAGTAATGTTGCAAATACACAAACTAATGAAAAAACAACTAATCCCGAAAACACAGGTGAAAATCAATCAAATAGTAATGCTAATGAAGTTGGAGGGAGTGGAGCACAAAATCAACCTTCGAAACCGAACCCTGAAATGCCTTTTATACCTGATGCTGATTTTTTCAATAATTTAAGAAAAAGAGATCACCAATATTCAATGGATGTAAATAAGTTTACAAAACCTAGCGAAAAAGACATTTATAAAGAAATATATGACCGTACATTTGCAATTAAATTTGGTGTAAATTTAGGCACTGACGATAGTTCGTTTTTAGCAACTTCAGGTGGTACTGCTTGATTGCTTGATTATCATAAACAAGATGAAAACAAATACAAGTTGTTCTTAGCTACTAATTTACATGTTATCGGTATGTTATCTAATACTTTAGAAGAAAGTGTTGCAAAGCAATTAAATTACGATGACGAAAGAGGTTTTAAGGCTAATTCTATTTCGATTGGAAAAAGTAGTGAATATATAACTGATTTTGAAGCTAAAAATAATAACTTTAATTATGCGGGTGATGAACGTTATAGAACGAATTGATTAACAAATAATGAATTATTCACAAACAGAGAAAGAAGCGATAATGATGCTTCTAGAACAACAAAAGCTAATGATGGTGCTATTTCAAAACCTAAATTAATTTTTGCAGGTTATGATTTTATGAAACATGAATATATAAATAAGTATCAACAAGAGGCTAGAAGAAAAACTCAAGAACGTTTTGAACAGTTAAAAGCTCAAGATTATGAAGATATTAACGATAAGAGCAATTCAATTTGAGCACTTAATAATACTTTACAAAATAATAAATATATACCTTTTTACACTGACTTTGCTGTCTTTGAAATAGATGTAGATTTTTCAAAAATGGATGATACTCATTCGAAATGATTTAAAGATGCAACTAAAGCTTTAGACCAATATATCGAAAGAAATAAAACTAATACAACTCCAAATCAAGATAAAAAAGTCTCAACATACACACTTACAACTGATTATATAAGTGCAATGCAAAATTCCGGAGAAAACTTAACTAATGCAAAAGATATTTATATCGGTGGATATCCAGCTGTTGATTCATCTTCTTCAGCTTGAAGCCGTAATAATCCAGTAGAAAGAAATAGTGATCAAAATTGATACACAGGTACCTCAAAAAATTCAGAGACTTTTGGGTTAGCAGCAAGAGCTTATGAAGAAAAAATGACAAATAATAATTTTTCTCCATACACAGAAATATTTGGTAAAACATTAGCTGATTTCTACGGATTTACACAAAGAATTAACTTTTCATCATTATATTATGGAGCATCAGGTTCAGTTGTTTATAATGAATTTGGACAAATTATTGGTGCATATAGTGGTGTAAGTAGTAATGTAGATTATGGTGATTTAAGTAAATCAGGTTCATTTACACCTTTATTATTATCAAATGATTATACATTCAATAACGATACTATTAAGGCATATAACTTGATTGACGGAAGTGATAAAACTAAATATTCTGCTCAAACCGCTTCATATCGTGAAAACTTAAGTAAAATTTACCCAAATGGGTTTGAAAATGGTAAAAAAGATACTGCAATATTTACAGAAGGATATTAAAATAAAAAAAGCATATATTAAGTGATAAGATCTTAATTTTGCTTTTTAATATAATTGTATTTAGAAATTTAACAACTCAAAATATAAATTTTAAATTTGAATTATTGTTGAAACAATAATTCAACTTTTTTATATTTATTTGTATTTTTTGACTTAAATTCAATAAAAATGACAAAAATATGTTTTTAATTTTAAATTTATTATTATTAAATATAATTTTCAATCATATAAAATAAATAAAAAGGAGAAAATGACAAATTTAGTATTAGTTTTTGCTTTTGTGTTAATACCAATGTTTTTATTATTAATAATGGTAAATAATACAAAGTGAAATTTTAAAATGTATATTGTATTACTTGACAGTATGCTTAAAAAATTAAAGAACAATAATTTAAAGATAAATGATAAACAATTAAAGAGAATTTTAAAAACATTAACTGTTTTGGTTTCTTGATTATTTGTGATTAGTTTATTTGGTGTTGCGTCTGTAGTTATTAATGTTATAACAATTATTTCTAAAACAAGCAATTTTATTGCGTTAATACCTTATTTACCATTAGTTTTATTATTTATACCACCAGTAATATTTTTATTTTTATTTGTAAGAGTATTAGTAATTCTTATTAAATTTAAGAAACTAAATAATAATAAAGATGTTTTATTAGAAGAAAAGCTTGACGTAAATAAAAGCAACTTAGAATTTAAAAATATTTTTAAATCTAGACGAATGATATATTCATATAAATTATCTGCACAAATTTTTATGTTTTGAAGCAATAAAATAATTAATGTACGTAAATTTGATATGGATAGATTTTTAAAGAATATAAATAATAAAGAAGAATTTGAATATATTACATATTTATTATTGTTTTCTGGTTCAAACCACATCCTTGATAACCAAAACAATTCTTTAAGCGATGAAGAAATTATTAAAATTTGAAATAATTTAAATGATGTTTATTCAAATTTTAATAAGTAAAAGGAAATAAAAAACATGGATAGTATATATTTATTCATTATAATTTTTTTAGCAAACCTTACTTATGTTAGTTTTTGTTTTAGGATACCATTTTTAAATGTTAAATTTTTTTATTCTGTATTTAATTCATTGTTTGTTAATTCGAAAAATAAAAATTTAAAAATTAATCAGCAAATTGAAAAAATAATTAAAAGAAAAATAAGAAATTTCTTAATTTACACTTCTTTCCTAACGATTTTGTCAATTGTTTTAATTCCTCTAATTATTTTTTATTCAATGAATGAAACTATTGAAGTTTCAAGAAAATGAGGAATAATTTGGGTTGTTTTAGGTATAATCACTCTTATTCCTATTTTATATTTTAATATTCTTTGAATCAAAACTTTTTCTAATTATCTTAAATATAAAAAGATTAATTTAAGTAAATTTACATTGGAAGAAGAAGTTAAAATCGAACCACAAAAAATAAATGAAAAAATTTTTAGAGTAAGAGAACTTTTAATAACTATTAATAATAAAAATAATGAAGTTGAATCGACATTAGCTTCGATATTTAATATAACTAAAAAACAGAAGCAATTTGATTTTTACTTTTATTTATTACTTTTCTCAGGTAATAATCATATTTCATTAAATGATAATACTTTCAGCATTGAACAAATAATAAATTATTGAAATAATAGAGAAAATATTTTTAATGAATTGTTATAAAATAAAAGCCGCTTTTAAACGGCTTTTTATTATGCTGTTATTAAATTATTAATATAATTTATAACTTTGTCAATTTCATCTTTATTTTTAATTATAAACCCACTTGAATTGTGGTGACCTCCACCACCGAATTTTCTTGCAATTATTGAAACATCAAAGGATCCGTTTGATCTAATTTCAACTCTATAATCACCTTGCTCTCTTTTCAAAAAAGCAATTGTAATATCTGTGTTTGAAATTTCAACAAATTTAGCGACTAAAGGTCTTACTATATCGTTAGTTATTATATCGTTTGATACTGTATATGTTACATTTTCGACAACCTTTTTATTATTACATACCTTTCAAATAGTATTTAATTCTTCGTTATTAAGTTGCATTTTAATTAGTAAGGAAGAGTAGTTTAAATTATGTTCAAATAGCACTTTCATAGCTTCAAAAGTTTCGGAGGTTATATTTCTTTCTTTAAAAAATTCGGTATCGGTTAAAATTGCAACTGCCGCACCTTCAAGTGATAAATTATTAGTTTTAAGATTCAAATGTTTTATAAGCATTGCAATTAATTGTCCTGTGGCAGGACAATTATCGCCACCTATTTCAAATAGTCATTCATTTTCAAATGGGTGATGATCTATTTTAATAGATTCTTGAGTTATAACTCTATGATCGTAAATTCTTGATTTTGTTGAAGTATCAACAACGATTTTAAGACTTTTGTTAAAGAATTCATTAGATACAAGATTCTCTTCTTCTTTTAATAAAAAACTTAAATTACGTGGGTAATCTTTACCTGATATTTTTACTTCTTTAATTTTTGTTGAATTAAGCAAAATTAATTCTTTTAATGCAACAGCACTGCCTAAGGTGTCACCATCAGGTTCTATATGAGTACATAAAGTTATATATTGTGCTTGAGATATTATTTCTCAAAATTTTTTAAGTTGTTTAACTAGCATGTTTTTTACTTTCAATTGATTTATTTTCAAAATATTTAGAACTAACTTTATCCGAAGATTGTAAAGATAATTTTAATCTTTTGCTTCACGCTCAAATTCTTAAGTTTTTATTTTCGTTTCAAACACTTAAAAAAGCTTCTTTTTTAAGTGTTCTTAATTCTTTTGAAATTAGACTAGATTGATTTAGTAATCTTCTTTTTAAGTCTATATATTCCCCTAATTTAATTTTATTTTCAAAGTAAAATTTGTTTTTCAATTGATTATTAAATTTAGCAATATTATATTTAGCAATTCTATTATCATAGACAAAAATTTCTTTATTTATTTTTGATAACGCTAGGGCTTTTACTAAAACGTTATTTCTAAAGTATTTTTTAAAATATGCATTTTCTTCTAAGAAATATCCGTTCATTATTTTCTTTCTAAGCATATTAGAAATTTGCTCAATTATTAATAATAATACAATTGTAAATATTAAATAAGAACTTAAAATGCTTCAATAACGTATATCTGCTGAATAAACTGTAATTTGATATCCGTAATCACAAGCTCCAACAGCTCCAATAATTACGGTGCTTTTAAAATTGATTTCAATTCTATATAAGAAGTTAGAAAGAGTTTGCGGTAATATTTCTTTAATTACTCCTATTTTAATTTTAGTTCATGTAGAAAGACCTAAACTTTCGAGGGATTGAAATACTTTATCATCTATTTTATCCACACTTTCATTTATTAATTTTGCAAGCATACCAATACTGTGAATAGCTAAAGCCAATGTTCCTGCTCATATGATTGAATCTTTTTGTCAAAGTAAAAATATTAATGCGTATGTAAATGGTGGAATTGCTCTTAATGTTATAATTATAAATTTGAAAAACAGAGAAACAAATTTTCCTGATATTTTTTTAGATGCTAGTATTCCGAAAAATAAACTAAACACTAACCCTATAACACTTGCTAAAATTGCAATAGCTAGTGCTTCTGTACCTAAAATAATAGGATTATCACCGCTATCCCATTTAAATACACTTAAATTTGGTGTGAATAAATTTTTAACACCTTCGTTAAAATATGCTAATCCTTCAGGTCCAGTTGTTCTAAATTCAATTGAAAATAATGATATTATAAACAATATAAAAATAATTATTGAAATAGTTATTTTTATATAAATATTTTTGGGCTTTTGTTTTTTAAGTTGTTCTAGTTTCTTCTTAAAATTTAAATTTTCATCAATAGTTGGATGTTTTGGAGAATATTCTAAAATTCATTTTTTCACTAAAAATGTAAATATTTCTAGCAAAATCATAAATGCTACAAGTATTCAAATTGCAATTGATAAGTGTGCAAAGTTGTTTGGGACTGCATATTCATCAGCCATTAATTGACCTATTGTGGAAATTCCGATAATACTTAAAATTGCTGCAAAACGAACAACCATTTCGAAACTATAAAATCCATAACTAACAATTCTTTTTAACAAATATGGAAGAATAGATTTTTTAAATGCTATTCACTTAGTATTTCCTATCGCTTGTAAACCGTAATAACTAGACACATCATAAGTATCTAAATCTTCATATAGTCATTTTGCCATTAGTGAAGCAACAAAAATAGCTATAGAAAGAGTTGCAACTAATGATGGAGATAAAATAAAATAAATTATATAAGCATACACTATTGGCGGTATCGTTCTCATAATACTCATAAATGCACGCATTGGTACATAAATTCAAGGAGTTTTAATAAAATTTTTCGAACTTAAGAGCGCAATTGGAATACCTAAAAAAATACCTATTATTGTTCCTAAAATCGAGTAAGAAATAGTTTGTCAAAGTAATTTTAAGCTTTGGGTAGTAGTATCTGCAATTGTTATATCGGTTCTTGAACCTATAACCGCATTTGTATTAAATTTAAAAAAATTAGCTATTAATTTTAAAAAACTTTGGGAATTTTGGAAATCTGGTTTTATTTTGATAAATAATAAAATTATCGCAATTAAACTTATTGCAAATGTTAAATAAAAAAGTCAAGGAAATTTTTTAGTTACTTTTTGGCCGTTAATGTCGACAAATTTAGGTCTAAAATAATCATAAATTAACTGTATAAGTTTTTTAAATTTGAAGTTTTGCTTAAATGAGGTACTCATTATTTAAGGTCCTTAATTTTAAACATTATTTCTTCTTGAATTATTTTTCTCTTTCTCTTTGTTTCAAGAAATTGTTGTTGATCAAATTGCTCTAATTGTTCACCGTAAATATTTTTTAATACTTCTAAATTAACTTTATCTCAGCTTCCGTCAAATACCACTTCACCTTTTTTGATTCCTATTATTCTATCTGCATATTGAAGTGCTAAATCTACGTGGTGTAAATTTGCTAAAATAGTTATTTTGTCCATTTTGTTAACTAATAAAAAACCGTCCATAACAGATTTAGCCATAATAGGATCTAGTGCACCTACAGGTTCATCAGCTAAAATAATTTTAGGTTTTTGAGCTAGAGTTCTCGCTAGTGCAACACGTTGCATTTGCCCTCCACTTAAATCCTTAGCTCTATCATATGCGTTTTCTAAAATATTAACTCTTGCTAAACATTGATAGGCAAAATCAATATCATCTTTTGAATATCAACCTAAAAACGATCTTAAAGGATGCATTTGAGGAAGTCGAGCAGCGAGAACATTTTGTAAAACACTAATATTATCAATTAAGTTATATCCTTGAAAGACGATACCTACTTTTGTTCTAAACTCTCTTAAGTGTTTTCTTTTTAAGTTATTTACATTAAACGGTCCGACAGTTAATGTTCCTGAAGAAATTTCGTTTATTTTATTAACAGTTTTTAATAATGTTGTTTTACCTGCTCCAGATAATCCGATAATTGCAACGAATTCACCTTGGTTAATAGAAAGATTGACATTAGTCAATCCTTTTTTGCCGTTAGGATAAGTTTTATCTACATCTTGTCATTTAATGTTTCAATCACCACTTATCCTATTATTTTCACTTTTTTTTAATTTCATATTATAACTATTCACCTTTAAATGACTTAAATCCTGTAAAGTGTTTTTTAAATCATGCTTCAGGGAATATGTATGAACCTGATGAAGTTGTAGATGTATATGCAAATTTAATTAATCCTTTAACTTCATCTCATGGTAATGTTCAATTTGATCCTTGTGTTTCCAATGCGTTTTTAATTTTTAATGCTATTTCAGAGTCTTTTTTAGCCATAATGTATGAACGATAGTAACCAACTACCGGAAGATTACCATTTGCAGAATTTATTAAACTGTCAACTTTTGTTTTAAGTGCTTCGTTGTATCCATTTTCATTGTCGACTTTTTTTGGAGCATTTTCTATGTTTTGTGGAATGTATAATTTTTTTTCGTTTTGAGAATTAAATGTATTGTAACCATTTATCGCATCTACTAATATTTTTTCATCGGTAAAAGCAGGTGTTGTTGTGTTAGTAGTTGATTCGTATGGATCTATTATTTGTACGGATCTACCGGCCACTAAAATAAAGTTTGTTCCTTGTGCTTGTTCTGCTCATGAACCTGCTGGTAAAAATGCAACATCTATAGAACCTTCTCTTAATGCGTTTGCGGCAGCATTATATTCTGTAGCTGTTGAAATTTCAATATTATATCCTTTATCGTTTAAGTATTTTTCTAATGCTTGAGAAGCTTTTCTAACTTCTGCAGGGTCACTTGAAGGTATAAATTGAATTTTAAATTTGTTTGTTGAATTTTCTTTTCTTGTCACTACTCCATTATTTATATCAAAATAATCTGAACCTTCTATTAAAGGTGTTCCATAAGTGTTTACTTTTGTACCTTTTGTATCAATTATTATTTGTCCATTTTCATCAACCGATGAGTAATCATTGTGACTATATGTTGTAAAAACAAATTTTGTTTTTCCTGGGTTTTGAATGTCACTGATTTGCAATTGTGGATTACTTTTATCTCTAATTGCTGATTGTAAAATGATTTTAATTGCTTCTACATCACCTCTTTTTAAATTTGATCTAGCTTGTACACCATCGTTTGCTATAATTTCTGTTGCACCTACAGCAACTAAATTATTAGAGTTTTTAATCAAAACTCTTGTATCACCTCAACCAGCAGCTAATGTTGCAGTTCCTAAATCTAATTTTGTCATTTCATCAGAATAACCATTTGCTTTAATTAAATTAAATTCTGATTTTGAATTTTTATCGTTTTGTTTTGTTGAATTTGAACATGAAGCAACAAGAATAGGAAAAGTTCCAAATGTAGTTAATGTTGCTAATTTTAATGTTGTTATAAATAATTTTTTAGTTTTTTTCATTTTATTTTTGCGCCTTTATATTTTAATTCTAAGTTATTTAAGTGTGTATAATTTTAGAAATCGCCTTTATTAATTTAAAAAACGTAATACACTTTTAAGTTTAGCAACTAACTTTTAAATTAATAATAAATGCAAGGTTATAAAGAACTTTTTTATGTTTTTTATCTATTTAAATTTATTTTGGTAATTTAAATAATTATCATATATAATTAAAGTTAACCAACAATTCAAAAATGCAATTTAAAAAGTTTATTAAAAAATAAGTCTTATTATCTAATAGGTGTAATAAGACTTATTTTTTTAATCTAATGTAAATTCCTTTGTTAATTCTATTGTGTCTTGAATATATTGACCGCGTCTTTGGTCAGCTTTTCTTATATAATGTGACAATCAAAGTTTTAAGGTTATTATGTTTCCGCTTTTTGAAATAATTACATCATCTTGAGATTTGTGTTCCCCATTTGAATTTGCTCTTAATGATGATTCTTCTTTTGTTGAACTATCATATGAGTTTTTAAATGTATAAATATTCTTATCTTGTTCTAAAATAACTTGTTTATCAGGATTATTATATGTTGGTTTATCATAGAATTTTTTACCAACTCTATCATAATATAATTTACTTTCGCCATCGTTTAAACCTTTTAAAAATTCTTTATTCGCTATGGTAATCGAATTCATGAAAGGCTCTCTATTTTTTTCAAAGCTAAATTCTTCTTCTGATTGTGTATTAGCACTTGCGTTTGCACTAGCTTCTGTTTCAATGATGCTATTTTTATCAGAAACTGTTATACTGGCATTGGTTTTTGTTTTGTTTTCTTCTTTTTCTTTTGATTCATTATTGTTATTTGTTGTAGAACATGCTACCGACGCTATTGTGGCAATAGGTAGAGCAAAAATTGAAAATAAGGTTTTAAATTTCATCGTGTATTATTTTATCCTTTCATTTTTTTGGTAGGTTTTTTATTATATCATGTTAAATATGTAAATTATAAAAAATATAATAAAAACCTAAAAGTACTTATCTATAGTATTTTTAGGTTAAAAAATTATCTTAACAAATCTATTTTTATTGCTTAAATCTTTAGTTATTTCTAATAGTTTGAATTTATTTTTAATTGAATTTCAAAATTCAATATGTAATGGATTTATTTCAAAAAGTAAAATTCCGTTTTTATTTAAATATTTTGGTGCTAGTTCTATAATTTTTTTGTAAAAAAATAAACCATTGTCGTCAGCAAATAAAGCATTATGTGGCTCGAAATCTAAAACAGATTTACTTAATTTTTCATCATTTCCTATGTAAGGAGGGTTAGAAACGATTATATCAAATTTACCTGTTATATTTTCAAATAGGTTTGAGTGCAAAATATTAACTTTTAAATTATTAATATTACTATTCAATTCTTGTGACTTAATTGCTTCACTTGATATATCTGAAAGTGTAACAGATATATCTTTATATTTATTTTTAATCGCTAAACCAATGAATCCAGAACCAGAACAAAGATCCAATACAAATTTAAATTGATTTAATTTTATTTCTTTGATAGCTAAATAAATTAATTCTTCTGTTTCATATCTAGGAATTAAAACATTATGTCTAATATCTATTTTAATATCTGCCATTTCAATATAGCCCATTATTTTTTGAACAGGCATACCGCTATTTAATTGTTCTAATTCAAAAGAAGATATTTCCTCTTTAAGTCCATATCTTCTTTTTTCTAATAATAAATCTTCTTTAGAAGGCATTAAATACCAGCTTCTTTTATTTTTTCGTTTTGTTCTTCGGTTAAGAGAGCATCGATTATTGAGTTAAGTTTTCCTTCCATAACAGAGTTAAGTGAAGTTGAGTAACCAATTCTATGATCGGTTACACGATCTTGTGGATAATTGTAAGTTCTTATTTTTTCAGATCTAGCTCCTGAACCAGCTAATTTACGATATCCAGATTCTTCTTCTTGTTTCTTCTTGAGCTCTAAATCATATAATTTAGATTTTAAAATACGCATTGCTATTTCTTTATTTTGGATTTGACTTTTACCTTCTTGACAAGAAACGATTATACCGCTTGCGAAGTGTGTAATTCTAACTGCAGAGTCGGTTGTGTTAACTGATTGTCCACCGTTACCACTTGAACGAAATACGTCTACTCTAATATCTTCAGCTCTTACTTCAATTTCTATATCATCATCAATTTCGGGCATAACAGTAACTGTAGAAGTAGATGTATGAACACGACCTTTTGTTTCTGTTACAGGAACACGTTGAACTCTATGTACACCACTTTCAAATTTTAATTTTGAGTAAGGCTTATCACCTTTAACGGAAAAAGTAACTAATGTAAACCCTCCGGCTTCTGCAACTGTAGCATCTAATAATGTTGTTTTCATATTATTTTGAGCACATCATTTTGAATACATTCTATATAAGTCACCAGCAAAGATATTGGCTTCGTCTCCACCGGCAGCACCACGGATTTCTACAATAACATCTTTGTCATCATTTTCATCTTTAGGTAAAATAAGTATTTTAAGTTCTTCACTTAATTTTGACATATTTTCTTCCGCTTCAGCAATTTCCATTTTTGCTAATTGAATCATTTGATCATCTTTTTCGATTGAAAGTAATTCTTTAGCTTGTTTTAAGGTTTCCTCGTTGCTTAAGTATTTTTTGAAAGTTTCTACTATATCGTTTATTGAATTAATTTCTTTATTAATTTTATTGTATTTTTTAATATCAGAAATAACATCAGGGTTTAAAAGTGCTTTTTCTAACTCTTCATGTTTTTCTTTAATTTGCATTAGTGATTTGTACATTGTGTTTTCCATAGTATTTTAATTTTAACACAAAAAGCACTTTTTGTTATTAAAACGATTCTATTTAGAACTAAAAAATATCAAAACATTTTAAAAGCTTTAATGTTTTGATATTTAAATTATTTAATGATTAATTTTTGATTTTTGTTATTCTTTTCGTTTTTATGTTCTAAGAAATTAATGAATAAAGAGTATATTATTGTTGAAATAATTCCGATAAAAATACATAAATCGGCAAAATTGAATGTCCCGCGGCTTTGTGCAAAAGGAGTATAAAATACATCTTTTACATATCCATTAAATATAAATCTATCCATTGCGTTTCCTATATCTCCGGCTAAAACCAAACCTAATAAGAAAGCTAAAACAAATCTTTGCTTTTGCCAAAAAAGAACAGATATTAAAACTAATATTGCAACTACTATACCGATAAATTGTATTATAAAGGTATTTCTTGTAGTTAAAAAGGTTACTCCTCCATGTCAAATGCTACGCACACCAATAATTTTATAATCCAATCATTGACTTGGGCTTTGATATATTTTTTCAGGAAGGAAATAATTATTTCCGTCTGTTATTAATCCTTCATTATTTAGTGTAAAAATATCACCGTGTTTAAATAATAAATTCTTTGTTAGTTGATCTATAGAAAAGAAAATAATAAACACTACAAATATAACTATATAACTAGCTAAAATTCTTTTTTTATTTTGATAAATTTTTTGTAGTGAATTTTTAATCTTCCAGTTCATCTAAAGGAAATTCCTTTACGATATTAGAACAACTTAAACAAATGTTATTGCTTTTATCGAAATCATTTTCCTCGAAGTGGTTTCAGCATCTTTCACATTTTAAAGATTCAAATGTTATTATCTGTGTTTCTTTTGTATTGTCAAAAGTTACTTTACCAACCATTAATAATGTTTTTAAATCTAGTGATTTAATTAAATCAGAATTAGTGTTTAAAATTAAATGTGCTTCATTTGAACGTTTAATTAGACCGCTCTTAATTTCTTTTTCTATTAGGACATTAACTTCGTCACGTAATTCGAAAAATTCTTGATATTTTTCTAAAATAACATTATCGTACTTAAATTCATTATTGTTCATATATTCTGAAAGCATTAGTAAAATTGGTTTATTCTTGCTATTAAAGAATGAAAAGGCTTCTTCTGATGTGGTTGGTAAAATAGGGGCAATTATGTGTACTAAGAATTCAGTTATTTCATAAAGATTAGTTAAAACCATAATTCTTTCAGGGTTATCAATTTTTTGAACATATAAAATATCTTTTGTTATTGTTAAATAAAAACTAGAAAGATCGACTATGTAGTTGTTTAATATTTTAATAACGTTGATAAATTTATATTCGTCATAAGCTTTAAAAATAGTTTCTTTAATATTTTCCAATTGATTTTTAATATACAAATGAATTCCTGTACGTTCTAGTTCTGAGTCGTATTCAAAATTATTTAAGTTACCTAATAAGAATTTAATTGTGTTTCTAATTCTACGGTAAATTTCGGTATTTTGATCTAGTATTTCATCGGAAATAGAAATATCGTTTGAGTATTCAGAATTAGCAACTCATAATCTCAAAATGTCTGCTCCACGTTTTTTAACTATATCAAGAGGGTTAATAACATTGCCTTTAGATTTAGACATTTTTTCACCTTTTTTATCAACAGTGAATCCATGTGAAACTATTTTTTTATAAGGCGCAAAACCGTTGAACGCCACAGAATTAATGATTGAAGAGTTAAATCAACCACGATATTGATCTGTACCTTCTAAATATAAATCATAAGGAGGTTTAATTCCGTTTTCATCATCAATATCTACAGCGATGCTTGAAACACCAGAATCGAATCATACATCCATTATATCCATTTCACGAGTAAAGCCTTTTCCACGATATTTTTCTGGTAATAATTCATCAGTTTCTTTTTCTCATCAAACATCTGTTCCAAACTGTGAAACAAGATTTATTACATAGTCAAAAATTTCTTCTTCAAATACAGGGTTTTTATCTTGATCGTAAAAGAAGATTAGCGGAACACCTCAAGTTCTTTGTCTTGAAATTGTTCAATCACCTCTATTTAAAATCATATTATAAAGTCTTTTGTGCGCTCATTCAGGATATGTAGTAACGTTATTTTCAATTTCTGAAAGTATTTTATCTCTTATTTTATCAATTGAAACAAATCATTGTGGTGTCCCACGATAAATTATTGGTTTGTGTGTTCTTCAATCGTGTGGATATGAGTGCTTAAAACGACTAAAATGTAATAAATCCGAACCTAAAAATTGACCAATTAATTTGTTGGCATCTTCGTAAAAAATATTATCAAATTGTGTATTTGTATTTTCGATATATCCTTTATCCGAAATATGCATTATCATATTTAAATTGTATTTTTTACCAATTAAATAGTCATCTTCACCAAACATAGGTGCAATGTGCACTATACCAGTACCAGATTCTGTTGTTACGTGGTGACCTAAAATTAAAGGAGCTTCAACTTTTGTTATAGGTGTGTTATATAAAATTGAATGATTCTCAATTTCAGAACCAATGAATGTTTCTAAAATTTCATATCCTTCTCAATTTAACTTTGAAACAAATTCGTTTAATAATTCTTTAGCAACAATATAACGTTGGTCTTGATATGACAAAACATTATATTCTATTTTTTCACCTAAAGCAGCACCTGCATTTGCCAATAATGTTCATGGTGTTGTTGTTCAAATTATAATTTTATCATTTGGTTTAATTGATTTAAAAGTAGAACTAACGACATTGAAAGAAACATAAATAGAAGGTGAAACAACATCTTGGTATTCAACTTCTGATTCTGCTAGAGCACTTTGTGAACTTGGTGATCAATAGACAGGTTTAAGGCCTTTATAAATTAAACCATCGAAAACAAGCTTCTTCAATACTTCTAATTGTTTAACTTCATATTTTTTATCAAGTGTTATATATTTTTTATCATAGTTGGTAAACAATTGAAGTAATTCCAATTGTTTTAATTGTTTATCTACTTGTTTTAAAGCGTATTTAGCAGCTTTTTTTCTAATAATAATAGGACTTAGTTCATCTTTATTTAATTTTGCCTCTGTCAACATTTTGTGTTCTATTGGTAAACCATGAGTATCTCAACCAAAAACAAAAGGAGAATAAAAACCCCTAAGTGTTTTGTATCTTACTATTATGTCTTTTAAAATTTTATTTAAAGCGTGTCCAACATGGATATCTCCGTTTGCGTATGGAGGTCCATCATGTAAAATGAAGCGAGGATTGTTCTTGTTTTTTTCTAAAACTTTTTTATAAACTTCGCTTGTTGCTCAAAGTTCTCTAAATTTAGATTCTTTTTGAGTTAGGTTTGCTCTCATTTCAAAATCAGTTTTAGGCATGTTTAATGTTTTTTTATAATTCATATTTTCTCCACAAAGATTATTTATAAATATTTTTAATTATATATTATAAAATAAAAAAATAACTCTATTTTATAAGCTAAAATGTAGCTTCCAAAATAGAGTTATTTTGAATGGTGGCCCCGGCAGGAATCGAACCAGCGACACACAGAGCTTCAATCTGTTGCTCTACCAACTGAGCTACAGGGCCATAAATGGCGGTCCAGACGGGGATCGAACCCGCGTTCTCCTCCGTGACAGGGAGGCGTATTAAACCACTTTACCACTGGACCATTTGGTTGCGGAGACAGGACTCGAACCTGTGACCTTCGGGTTATGAGCCCGACGAGCTACCAAACTGCTCCACTCCGCGATATAAAAATTAATAAACTATAAAAATGGCGGGTGATGAGGGATTCGAACCCCCGCGGGCCGTGAAGCCCCTGGCAGTTTTCAAGACTGCTCCCTTCAGCCGGACTTGGGTAATCACCCATTTTATTGGTGGACCTAACAGGACTCGAACCTGTAACCAACCGGTTATGAGCCGGTTGCTCTAACCATTGAGCTATAGGTCCAATAAATATAATGGATTTATAGTTATTTTTGGTAGCACCGAAGAGAGTCGAACTCTTGACCTTCCGGGTATGAACCGGATGCTCTAACCAACTGAGCTACAGTGCCATATATGGTGGAGAGTATGGGATTCGAACCCACCACCTCCTGCGTGCAAGGCAGGCGCTCTAGCCAAATGAGCTAACCCCCCATAAATGGTGAAGAAGACAGGATTTGAACCTGCGACCACTACAGCCCAAATGTAGTGCTCTACCAAGCTGAGCTACTTCTCCAACTTATTTTTTAGGCTATAGTATTATACTACAAAAAAAGAATTTGTAAAAAATTAATTATTTTTTTGTAGTAAGTATAGTATAACATAAATTTATCTTTTTTATAAGTTAATTTATAAAAATATTTAATTGAGCAATATTATTATAATATAAAAAATTAAATGATGATATTTTTTATTAAATATTTTCGATAGTTTATAAAATTTAATTAATTTATTAAAAAATCAAGATATCTAGTATCCTGATTTTTAGTTTTATTTTAATTTAATAATTGTTTGAAAATCTAACTCTGAAGTTGATTTGTAGATTGTATCGGCTTTTGAAAAATCTTCAGATGATCCGTGTGTAATAGCTACAGCATACATGTTTGCATCTTTAATACCTTGAATACCCGCTGGAGCATCTTCAAATCCAATACATTGATCCACTGATAAATTAACACCTTTAGCTGCTTGAATAAAGATATCCGGTGCAGGTTTTCCGTTTTTAACATCCCCAGGATAAACGATAAAATCAAACATTTCTTTGATTCCTAATTTATCTAAAATTGTAGGTGCATTATAACTACTTGAAGCAATTGATAATTTAATTCCTGCATCTTTAGCATCTGTTAAGAACTTACCTATCCCTGGTAATAATGATTCTTTATTAATTTCTGTAGATAATAAAACTTTATATAAATCATTTTTTCTTGTTGCGATATCATTCATTTCTGATTCTGATAGTACAAGATCAGGTTTTTTAATTTTGATAATTGCTTTAAGTGTATCTAATCTTGGTAAACCTCTTAATTTTTCATTATCATCATTTGTATAATCAATCCCAAATTCCTTAACTATTTCTCTTCATGCTTTAAAGTGTAAAACTGCTGTATCAGTAATAACACCGTCTAAGTCAAAAATAAATCCTTTAATTTTAGTCATTTTTTACCTCGAATAATGTTGGTTTATTTGTAATGTATTCTTTTTTACCATGAACATATATTACACCGTCAAATCTTGATGTACCAATTGTTTTAATACTAAATTGTGTTTTTTCTAGAATAACTTCAAATAATGTTCCTTGATATTTAAATCTATATGTTAGTCCTGATCATGCTTTAGGTAAAATTGGATCTAAATGTAATTTATCATCATGTCAATCAAGTCCACCGAATCCAAACACTATCATTTGGTAGATTGCTGCTAATGAACCTGCATGAATCCCGGCATTTGAAGTATGCATTGCTGGGCCTAAATCTATATTAATTCCGTATTTAAAAATATCATAAGCTTTATCAATTTTTTTAAGTCTTGCTGCTTCAATTGCGTATGTTGCAGGAGATAATGATGAATCATGTGTTGTAAGTGGTTCGTAGTAATTAAAGTTTGCTTCACGAACCTCTTTTGAATATAGGTGTGGCAATATGTTTGTTAGTAAAACTACGTCTGCTTGTTTTACTAATTGAGATGATAAACGCTTAATACCTTCTGTAGTGTTAAATAGTTTTTTACCAGCATCTCCAAGCATTTGGAATGGTAAAACATCTATTTTAGGTAATTTTAAGAATTGATCATTTTCTGCAATAATTAAATCTTGATTTGGTTTTTGTTGAACTAACTTTTCAGAAACTTCTTTTAATTTTGAAACATTAATTGCGTACGGTATTTTTTGTTTGATAGATGCTCACACATATGGTTTTTTAGCTTTTAAGTATTTTATGTATTTTAATGCTAAATCAATGTTTTGTTTTGCGAACATATTGATGTATGCATTATTGTCTATGTTACCTTTGTATTCGTTAGGACCCATAACATCTTTAATTTCATAACTTCCATCTGGTTGAAGTTCGGCTCTATGTTGATAGAAAATGGCTGTATCGATAATCATTTCGAATCCCATTTTTTCCATAAATTTCTCATCTTTAGTTACATTATAGTATTGGTTAACTGCATAAGCAACGTCTGCGGAAACGTGAATTTCTTGACGTCTTGAAGCGATAGGAACTTGTTTACCTGTAGCAACATCTGCTTGACCTCAATATGGACACACTTCTCCCTCAGTAGGTCACGCCATTTCTCAAGGGAATTGCGCACCTAATAAGTTGCTTTCTTCTTCACGTTCCTTAACTTCTTTTGCTTTAGCACGAGCTCCTTGAATACCTTTATATCTATATGTTAATAAGTTTTTAACAATTTTTGGTTCATTAAATAAGTAAATAGGATTAATAAAGAATTCTGTATCTCAATATGTGTGTCCTTGGTAACCTTCTCCAGAAAGTCCTTTTGCACCTACATTCATATTTGTTGAATGTCTTGGGACAAAACCGTTTAAGTGGAAAATACCAAAATCTAAAGCAAGTGAATCGTATTTACTTTCTTCGTTTTCACCTTTGATTTGAACGTAGAATTGTTTTCAAACTCTTTCATCCATTGTGTTAATTGATGCTTCTTTTAAGTTATCGTATGTTTGAGCTAAAAGTTCAGCATGTTTAAGGTTTGCGTTTTCTTTAACAATATCATGTTTAAGTAAGAATTTTTTACCATCTACACTTGTGTGGACTGACATAAGTTTTTCTAAAACAATAATATCACCCGGTTTTACATCGACATTAATTTTAAATCCGACATAACGACGTTGCATTTCTACAACATAATCGTCATGTCCACCTTTTATACGTTTACCATTAACAAATAATCTAGTAATCATATTGTGAACAGCAAGTTTTTTAGATAAAGTTGTTTCTTGTTCCATTTGCAATGATTCGGTAGTAGGTCTTGCTTTTTTACCTTCCCCAAAGTGTTGAGTACCACTATTTGTTACTTGACCGTTAATCGCAGGTTTAAGAGTAAGTTTAACAGAATTGTTTTCTGGTGTTTCTAAAACTTTGATTGTAATTTTTTGTCCGTATACATTTGCATCTGCGTTTGAAACAAAACGCTCAAAATTGAATTCAAATTTTCCACTTCCTCTTTTTGCGACTACAGTTCTTTTTAAATATCCTTCACGAATGTAAAGTGTTTTTGAATATTCATCTCTATTTTTAAGATCAAATTGTAAGCCGTTCATAAAAATAGGAGTAGTCATTAAATCTGCTAAATTAGCTAATTCTGATACATCATCTTTTGTATCTTTATTGAACATACCGTTTACGAAAAAATCTTCTTTGTTATATGAAGCTTTTTCTTCATCAGCACTTCTTATACCCATATAACCGTTACCTAAAGCAAAAATACTTTCTGTTTTAGCTGTTACATTACGATCAAATTTAACTTGTGTAACTGTTTTATTTTCTAAATCATATTTTAAAAAGTCTTTCATTTTAAACCTCTTTCATGGCTAATAATATTGATTCAAATGGTCTCAACGTATTAGCAACTATTTTGTTATCTTTATATGAAGATAAAAGCTGTGTATATCCCTTTAATTCTTCATCTAAAATTAATTCTTTGTTTGTAATATTTAATATAGCAATTAATTCTTGTTCTTCAAATTTTCTTGTAATTTTTGCTACTCCAGTTGATAATAATTCTATTTTTGAAGTACCGTCAACTAAAACATCATGAAATTTATCTTTACGCATCGAAATTAATTCTTTATAAAAGTAGAAAATACTATTTTTATCATCCAAAGCATCTTTAACATTAATTTCTTTTTGGTTTCTACCTAAAATAAATCATGGTTTATTACCTTTATTAAACCCAGCGTTTATTGAATTATCTCATTGCATTAGTGAACGACCAGCATCACGAGAATTTATATTTAAATATTTTATAAATTCACTTTCACTATAAACTTTTTTCTGGTCCACTAAATCTGCAAATCCGTTAGCAACGTCCACGTCTCTAAATTCATCTCTATTTGCAAAATGTGTATTTAATAGACCTATTTCTTCTCCATAATAAATACATGGAATACCTTTTAAGGTCATTAGCATTAAAGCGTGAGATTTTGCAGATTCCTCTCTAAAAATAGATTCATCACCTCAACGAGAAATACTACGTGAAGTGTCATGATTTGACAAGAAGTTAGTAAACATTTCAGGTTTAATTTTTTCATTATGTTGGAAAGGTTGTTGTTGATAAACAAATTGTTTGTAATCTCAGTTTGCATCAAAACCATTTCTTCCGGTCTTGTTGCTTCAACCAATTCATCATCATGAGAAATTGTAGTAGTTTTGAGAAACTTTTGATTCTCCATCACCGTATTTTAATAATTCTTCCGCAGTAATACCACTTGCTTCACCTAAAGTGAAAGCGTCAGGTTTATCAAAGAAAGCTTGTTGATTGAACGCTTTTAAATAATCAACTGCACCATCACACCATGCAAAATATGGGTTTGCATTAACATCATCAAATGTCTTTGCAACGTGTTTAATTGCATCTAATCTAAATCCGCGAACACCTAAATCATATCAGAAGTTAATAACATCAACCATAGCCTTAATTGTGTCTGGATGTGCTCAATTTAAGTCTACTTGTTCTTTCGAAAATAAGTGGAAATAATATCTATTTACACTAGGAACAAATTCTCATGCAGAACCACCAAAAATGCTTTGAGCTTTCTTTTCTTCGTCATTTAATTTATCTCTTCAAATAAAATAATTGTGTTCTATGTTATCTCTAGATTCTATTGCTTTCTTAAATCAATCATGTTCATTTGAAACATGATTTAAAACAATATCCATTATAATGTCAATTCCTAATTCTTTTGCCTTAGTAGCCATTTCTTTAAAGTCTTCTAAAGTTCCGAATTGTTTTCATACTGACTTATAATCTAAAACATCATAACCAGCATCTACGAAATTTGTTTCGTATGTTGGTGTTAATCATATACTATCAATTCCTAATTCTTTTAAGTAGTCTAACTTTTCTGTAATTCCTTTTAAGTCACCGTCTCCGTCATTATTAGAATCATAAAATGATCTAGGAAAAATTTGATATATAACTCTATCTTTTAATTTAATTACATTTTTCATTATGCTCTCCTTAATAATATTGAAGAATTTTTATCTAAAATTCCTTTTTTAAATTTTATTCTTGAATTAAATAATATTTTGTCGCCATCATTTAATTTGTAATTAATTTCTTGGTTCGAAAAGTTATGTATTACTTCGATTGTTTCATTATTTAGTGAAATTGTAAAACTTAAAATCCCTTTTTGAATATTTGTTTTTGTAAATTTTAATGATTTATTAATTTCTTCGTTTGTTGCTAATCTAAAGAATTTTGTTTTATTTCTAAAGTTATTTATTTTTTTGAAGAAGTCATATATAAACTCTTTAACACCTTCTTTATCAAGATGTTCTCATTTGATAGCATTTACATAATCTGTTGTTTTGTATGAGTTTGGATGATACGAATTTTTGTCTGGTTTTTCATTAAAATCATCATACTCTGAAACTTTACATTTAAACCCTTCTTCACCAGAGTAATCACACGGCTTGCTTTGTAATAATTCGGTACCAGCTAAAATAAATTGTCTTCCTTGGGTGAAAGTGGTCATCATTAAAGCTTGACGATAAGTTTCTATACGTTCTATAAAAGTTAAATTAGTAGTAGTTGTATTAATTTTGTCTCAAAGTGTCATACCGTCATGACAAGCAGCGTAGGCTAAATTTGTTGCTATATCATCTGAATATAAAACATATTTTTCGCGTGAGTGTTTTGCGTTGCCGAAATTAAAATCTTTAATACCACCAACAATCGATGTAACGTATCTTTTAAATAGTGTTTTATCATATTTGGATATTAATCCTGGTTTAAAATCATTGTGTTCGTATCCTTTAATCGCATCTCTAAGAGAATCGTTAAAGTAACCAAATCCAATATTATTTGATTTTACTCCTTTAATATATGAATCCTTAAATTTTAAATCAGAGAATGGTCAAGCTTCTCCGTGTAAAATTATATTAGGATTAATTTTACGTAATTCTTTAGCAATATAATCGATTGTTTCGTTGTGATGGAATGATGAAAGATCAAATCTAAAACCATCAATATTAAAATATTTAACAAAATACTTTAAAGAATCCACCATTATTTTTCTAACCATATAACGCTCATCTGCTAAAGGCGCATAATTAACAGGAGTTATTTTAGCGTTATCTCTATAATAATATCCTGGAAGTATATTATCATAAATAGAATTAGTCATCATGTGATTATAAACAACATCCATAATAACCCCAACACCATTATTGTGGGCATCTTGAACTAATTTTTTAAGTTCTTTAATTCTAGCGTGTGGGTCATCAGGATTTGAAGAATAAATTCCGTTGATTGTAAAGTAATTATGCGGATCATAACCTCAATTGTAATTTGTTGTTCATCCTTTACCTTCACCTTTTTTGTATATCTTTGTTTCGTTGTCATTAACGGTGTAAGCAGATTGAATAGGCAATAATTGAACGTGTGTAATTCCTAGGTCTTTTACGTATCTAAATAAATTGTGTTCTCTCAATGCATTAAATGTTCCGAGTCTGGATTTAAAATCTTTTTGATTTAAAGCGCTTGTGAAATCACGAACATGTAATTCATAAATACTTGCATCTACGTAATTATTTTTTCTTCAAATTAGTTTTTTTGGTTTGTTTCCATTTTTGTCTGAATTAATATTAAGTAAAATACCTTTTCCAACTTTTGTTTCTTCACCTTTTCAGTCAAAAGAAGCCAACGAATAAGCGTAAGGGTCTAACGCGTAGGTTTCGCTTTCGTTACTATGGGTAATTTTAAATTGATATAAGAAATTTTCAAATTCGAGTGGTAACTCAAATTTTCAAATTACTTTTTCTTTAGTTCCTTGTAATGTATTTATTATTTTTTCTTTATCGTTTTTGTCGAAAATTAATAATTCTACATTTTTAGCAATTGGTTGCCAAATCTTAACTTGAATTAGATTGTTTTTAAATAAAACACCTAAATCATTTTTTTGATATGAATATTCTTTATCGAAATTTATGTAGAATTTGCTTGATTTATTTCTTAAATTCATAGTGATAGTATTATATAAAATAAGCGTTTTTAGCATTAAATTTTGTTTAAATTCTTGATATATCAACAAAGCAAAAAATAGCGTAAAAATAAGTATTTTGTTAGTTAAAATTTGCATTTATTTTATATATATTTTTTAATAAATTTTTATGATTTTGCATATAAAAAATGACTAAGCATTTGCTAAAGTCATTTTTATGATTTTCTAGCTAGTTTTTTAGAATATTTTTCTTTAAACCATTTTGTTTTCTTAAGTTTGTGTAATGAAAGAACTTCAAGCATTTGTCATAATCCACCGAATAATCAATAAATTTGAACACCAACTCCGAACATAATTGTAATAATTGCGAACACCGCGACCATAATTTTTTGAGTTTTTTCTGATTTTTTAAGCGCGTTCTTTTCTGAGATTGTTGTAGTTCTTTTGAATTTTTTTCTATTTAAGAATTGTGGTAATAATTGAGAAAGTATTTGGATTGCTATAGTTAGTACTAAAATTCATAGATAACTAAAGTCTCCACCCATAACTTTTTGGAATGAAACTGAAGAGAAGTTTAATCCTAATCAAACTGTATCTTTAATTTCAGGAATACCTTGAATAACCCTTCACATAGCAAGGAAAATAGGCATTGATATTAATAAACTACCAAATTGATCTAAAGGATTAATATTGTATTTTGCATATAGTGCTTGAATTTCTTGGTTTTTTCTCATTTTCATTTGTTTATTTTTTTCAAAACCTTGATATTTAGCTTCTATTGCCGCTTTTTTATATCTTAATCCTTCTTGTAATGATTGTGACATTTTAGTTTTAAAAGTTAATGCTAATGCTATTAATCTTGTTAAAACCAATGAAATAACAATGGCGATAATTGCTTCTCACCCTTTTAAATCAGGTAGTGATTGTTGTAATGATTGCACAACAACTGATAATGGATAAACTATTAAACCATAGAATGGTCCATATTCTCACGATTGTGCTCAATTAGAAATAGGTTGTAAAGGATAATCACCTCTAAACAATAATTCTTTATTAATAACGTTTAATTTTGATTCTTCAAAATTATACTTATTAATATTAGAAGAAATAATTTTAGATTGTTCTACACTTTTTGGGTCGTTTTTATCTTTTCTTTTTTCTACAAATCCTAAAGAATTTAGATAATTAAGCATTGTTTCTTGGTACATTCTAATTAATGTTAATTCCGGTTGAGAAACTTCAAATAAAGTTTCATCACTATCTTGAGCAACTATTACTTTTTTGTCGTCTTTTATTAAACTTTTAAAATATTCTGATACTGATGTAAAGTCTTCGTCGTTAATTTTATTTATTGTATATTTATTTAAATCACTTAAAAATTTACTATTTTTACCAAATGTATAATTATAAAATTCTTGTAAAACATCTCTAGCAAACATAAAGTTTGCAATTGTAATTTTATCGTTTACGTTTGTAATATTTTCGTCTTTTTCATTGTAGTTATTTACTAATTGTAAACCACTAATAAAGTTAACTGATAAGTTTCCTTTACTATCAACATTGTAAACATCTTTTTGTATTGTTTTTTTACTATCTGCAGATTTTACATCTATTTTATGTTTCTTTACATCAATATATGGAATAGCGGTATTAGGTAAAAATCTTAGCAATACAATATCATCAATATCGTTTACATATTTATAAGAAGTTGAGTTAGCAGATTTAAATAAATATCTACCATTTTTTTCTACAATAAATCTATTGTTATTATCTTTTTGGCTTTCAATATTAATAGCGGATAAGAATATTTTTTGACCATTAGTTTCGACACCGTATTGACCACCGTTTTCTGTGGTTTGTTCTCTTAATTTAGATAAAATTTCTCTATCATTAACATAGATGTTTTTATCAGCATTTTGTTCTAATATTTGTAGCTTTGATATTTCTAATTTTTTTTCTGTATCGTTTCCGTCATTGTCAACTAAAGGTAATGTTGTTGTTTTTTCATTACCATATTCACGTTCTTTGAATGTATTAACTCTAGGTGCAATATCATTTTTATTTGTGAAAAATTCTATACCGTTACCAACGGTTGTTGAATTTTTCAAAACAAATGATTGAATACAACCTGTCATAGTTAGACCAAAAATTAAAAGATATAAAATGATTTTCATTCATTTAAAAAAACCTTTTTTAGCTTTTTCTTTTTTTTCGTCCGAACTATTGTTATTGTTTCTAAAATAATTAAAGTTATTATTTTTCATTTTTTCTAAATCTTTCAAATAATTTTTGTATTTCTACTTTTTTAATAGAAAAAGGAGAGTTACAAAACTCTTTTCTTGCAATAATAACAAAATCATAATTTAAATCATACGGATTTAAATTATTTATTATTGCCTTGAGTTGTCTTTTATTAAAATTACGACCAACAGCATTTTCAAATTTTTTAGGTATTGTTATACCCATTTTAAAAGAATTACTTTTCTTGTAGTATAAAACAATATATTTATTATGTAATGAATTGTTTTTACTTATTATTTCTTGAAAATCCCAATTCTTTTTTAGTCGATATATTTTTTTCATGTTGGTGCTTTTATTATTTGTCAGAAACTGTTAAATGTTTTCTACCTTTAGCTCTTCTAGCAGCTAATACTTTTCTACCATTGGCAGTTTTCATTCTTGCTCTAAAACCGTGAACTTTTGCATGTTTTCGTTTATTAGGTTGGTATGTACGTTTGCTCATTTTTCCTCCTTATTTAGATTATAATATTTAAGCGTATTTATATTATACAATAATTTAATTTATACATTAACTAATAATTATTATTGTTTAAAAGTTATAATAGTAATATTAATTCATTAAAAAAACATCTAAGTTTGTGTCTTGTTTATTAAGTTTTATTTTTTAATTTTATAAAAAATACAAATAAATATATATAATTAAAAATGTTTCTTTTTATAAGAAAACGATAGGAGTTTATAAATGAAAAAACTTTTTGCTTTTGATTTGGATGGAACCATTTTAGGTGAAGATAATAGCATTTCAGAATTTAATTTTAATGCTTTGAATTTGTCTAAAAAATCAGGTAATCTAAATGTAATAGCTACTGGAAGAGGTATAAGTAAAGTATTACCTTTATTTAACAAAAATACTATTCATAATTTTGATTATTTTGTGTGTTCTAACGGAGCGGTTATATACGATATAAAAAACAAAAAAACCTTTGTGTTAGGCAAATTAGATAATGCCATATTTGATATTATTAGAGAATACTCAGATGAAAATAAACTAGTATTAACAATAGATTCGTTAGATTATAATTGTACTATTTTACCTGAAAGTAAAATACCTAATTGGCTAAGTAATGAAAATAAAATGGATCTTAATATATTAAACATTTGTAATATACAAGACTTGAAAAATAATATAGAAAATAATAATTTTCATATTGTTCAAATCGCAACTAGAAATCCTAAAAAACTTGCGAAAAAGATAACTAGTGAAATTATTAAGTTGCTTGATAAGTACAAGGTTTCAATTTTTCTAACCAACGGAGTGTATACTGACATTAACCCTTTAGGTGTTAATAAATTAAAGGGTCTTGAAAAAGTTTTAGAATTAGAAGGTTTATCACATAAAAATTTGATTAGTTTTGGTGATAGTGGAAACGATATTGCAATGTTAAAAAATGCTAACTTAAGTTTTGCAATGGGCAACGCAACAGACGATGCAAAGGAAGCCGCAAGTAGAATTATTGGTAAAAATAACACAAATGCAATAGGAGAAACTATCATAGAAATACTAAAATTTAATAATGTGTTATAATTTTGTCCTATGAATTATACAATTGACGTATTATCGTGAATAGCAGCGGTATTTGTGATGATTTTAAGTTTACCGCAGTTAATCAACATCATTAAAACTAAGAAAACAGGGAATATCAATTTTGTTTCGTTTTGAATTTTTCATACCGGAGTATTGATGTGAACATTTTGATCATCATTTGGTAGTGAGAAATTATTTGCAACATTAATTGCTAATTCAGTTTGTTTATTCTTATATACAGTCATGATTGGTTTGTTATATTATTTCAAAAAAGAGTTTAGCTTATTTAAAAAGAAAATAGCATATTTAGGATTATTAATATTTCTATTAGTTTGAACAAGTTTTATAATAATAAGAAATGTTTCTGACTTTAGATGAACCGCAGATGTTCAAACTGCTATGGCATTAATTTTCCCATCATTAACTACATTTGCGTTCTTGCCACAGCTAATTTTTTCTTGAAGACATAAGCATTGAAAAGGTATATCAATTTGAATGTATGTGATTTATGAATTAAATAACTTAGTTTGAATAATTTGATGAATATTATTAATAATATCTTCTGTTGGAGGCGCAGAAGTTGGTCCGTTTATTGGTGGATTAATTTGACAATTAATTTCATTTATCTTATTCGGAACACAATTTATATTTACATTTAAATATAGAAAAAGTTAACATTGCAGAATGTTAACTTTTCTTATTTTCCTATTATAGATTTATAAGTATCTATTGCAGTTTGTTTATCAAAAATTTCTTCAAGAACTTTATATGCTAGTTTTTCAGCGGTCATAGCAGAACTTCCTGTTATAAAATTATTTGATACTACTACATCTGTATCTTCATAATCTTTATTATATCTAAATAATTTACTTCATTCGCTAGGAAAGCTTGTGAATTTAGTATTTTCTGGAATTAAATCATTTTCTTTTAGAGCATTCGGAGCGTCGCAAATTGCTCAAACTAGTTTTTGATTTTTAACAAATTTATTTATCAATTCGTGTGACTTAAAGTTTTTTCTTAAAACTTGCGCACCTTTACCGCCTGGGATAAATATGGCATCGTAATCTTTAAAATCAACTTCATTTAGGATATTATCTATTTTAGCTAAATTTAGTTGTCCGTTAGCGCTTTTGAGTACAGGGTTAAAATAATCAATTTTTTCAAATTTATTTGAACGACTTCAAATTGTTATCGGAGTTACTAATTCTAAGTCATTAAAATTATCTTCAAGTATAACTAATAATTTCATTTTATTTTTTGCCTCTTCTAATAATTCCTCTATATGAAAGATATATTATTAAAACAAGTGGCAATAATACAACTAATATAAATATAATTATATATGTTCTGAATCATGCTTTATTTTCACTTGCTTTTCTTTCTTCAACAAGTTTCATTACAGCTATTGCTGATTCAGCAGTACCAAATTGAGCTTTTACATCTTGAATTCTTTTTTTATCGTATAAAGTAATGAATAAATATAAAGCAAATATTCCAACAAACACACCACCATCAATTGCTAGCAATGTAGTTGTATTTCCAAATGTTGAATCAAGATTTTTCACTAAGTTTAAATATATGTGTAAATTTAGTGAACCATTTGTTTCGCTTTCATTAAAAGGTTGTCCGATAGTTACTTCTTCTATACCAAAATAAAGTGTTATTATTGCTAAGTTAAAAATTAGGAAATAAGTAGTGAAGAAAACGAATATTCAT
Organism: Mycoplasma sp. CSL7491-lung; assembly: GCF_018913965.1. Classification (GTDB taxonomy): domain Bacteria; phylum Bacillota_I; class Bacilli_A; order Mycoplasmatales; family Metamycoplasmataceae; genus Mycoplasmopsis. The sequence continues at coordinate 19,824 of NZ_JAHMHG010000004.1, read as the reverse complement.
GTAAGCCTTAATGATTTGAGAGTTAATGCTTTGTATAAATCAGCAAACATTGTGCTTGATGCTGCGTCACCGTTAGAATAATTAGATCTGTAATTTTTCTCAACGTTTTTTCAACCTGAAATTTTAATTAAACTTCTAACAGAAACGGAGAATGAAATTAAAAGTACAAATGCAATTAGTACGTATCATCCTATTCCTCTATGAGGATCTTTTGCGGTGTTTAAAAAATAATTTACACCAATTGCAGCTAAAGATAAAAGGAATAATACTCCTCACAAAGTGAAAGAAAGGTATCTTATTCTTTTTTCTTTTTTTATTATCGAATATGTTGATGGATTAAGTTGTTTTTGTGGATCAACAAAAAGAGAACTATTGTTAATTTGTGAAGTTTGTAAATTTACTGGTATCTGACCTGTTTCGATGTTAACAGAATTTGTGTTATTTTGTTTTGGTTTAAACATAATTAAATTTTAGATGGATTTTAAAATTCCACTATTTTCACTTTCTTTATTATTTGATTTAGGGTTTTCATTTTCTATTTTTTCACTAGAATTGTCTTTTTGTTTCTCTCTTTTTTCCAATTCTGAAAATAAAGAGTTAATAACTTTATCAAAGTTTATAATTTTATTTTCTTCTCTTTGGATATTTTTTTCTATGATTTGTGATATTTTACTTGAAAGTTGTTCTTTAGCTTCTGTTGTTAAGTTAGTTGAGAAATTACCTAATATTGATTTAGTTTTATTGTCTAATGAATCTTTAATATATTCATCATATATTTGTGAAATGTTATCAACAAAGTATTGTGTAGCAATTTCTTTTTTCTCATCTTTTGAGGCTGTTACGTATCTAGGATCATCAGATGTAACTTTAGCACGTACTTTTGTAGCTGTTTCATCGTCTATAACATTCATTTGTTTTAATTGTGGTATTTTGTCAAGATTATTTAAAACGATCTTTCTTAATTTAGGATCGTTTAATGTTTCTGTAAACCCTTTCATAACTTTTTCAAATTTTTCTTTAGCATCTTTATTATCAGGGTTATTAATATAATCATTAAACAATTGTTCACCACTAGTCAATACTTGATAAACTGATATTGCAAAATTTCCAATACCGTTAAGGCTAGCCCCCTTACCTCCAGTCATTATTTTGACGGCAACTTGGCTCGCCTTTGATGTGCTGTTGTCTTTTTGGCTTGCACTTAGTAAAACGTTACTAAATAAGAAAATACCAAAAGATGAAGCAATCATATTTGAGGCTCCGGTTATTAATCTCATTGTTGTCTTTGTCACAAAACCTTTTTGTTTGTCAATTCTTTTTCTTCTTTTACGCATTCAAAAGTGAATTGAAAGGGTGATTGAGAAGAAAATACCCCTCAACAATCAGTAGAATAATAAAGCTGCAAATGTAATTACAAAAGGTATTACATCTTTATATTCTTTAAAACGTTCGTTATTTTGCATCAAAGTTGCAGCGGTTATAGAAAATATAATTGTTAATCCGACTGAAGCAATTTTAGCAATAATATATTTTGTTCTCAATCACATACCAACAACAAAAGATATTGCAAAAAGCGCAATAATAACAATTGGTATTATATATGTTAAGCTAGGTACATCTAACTTCGTAAAAAACGAGTTAATTTTTTCTAAAATTTGTGATATCGCGTCTTTACTTTTTTCTGAAGAACTATTTTCAGAAAAGTAACTAACGTAGTTTAAGTTCATTTGTATTCCTCTCCATATAATTTGTCTATAAATAAGTAGATTTTTTAAGTTTTTTTCAAGGTTCTTTTTTCTTTAGACGATCGATAAAAAGCATACCGTTTAAGTGATCTAATTCATGTTGAAAAACAATAGCTAAATAATCTGTAACTTCGTATCTTAAAAATTTCTTTTCGAAGTAACTATAAGCATCAACTATTATTCTTTTACTTCTATGTACATAACCTGCTTGATTTGGTCATTCTTCAGGAACAGATAAACAACCTTCACCTTCGCTTAGTGCTACTAATTCTTTACTTTTAAAAACAACTTTTGGATTAAAAAGTACATCTTTAAAAATAACTTTTTCTTTTTCGTCTTTTATAAAAATATAAAAAGCATTTTTTAGAATTCCATATTGAACTGCAGCAACACCTACACCAGGTCTAAATATTGTTCCTTCTGTTTGTGAATCATCGATATGGTAAATCATTTGCTCTGCTAATTTTATGTTTTCGTTAGAAAGCGGTAATTCTACATCTAAGGAATTTTTCCTTAAAACCTTATCTGGTAATTCAACTATTTTTACATCAAATTGTTTTTGTTCATTCATAGTATTTATTATATAATTAATTACAGAAAAATTAAATATATAATTTATATAATTACACTTTTAAAAGGGAGAAAAATGGAAATTTATTTATCTATATTAACTAATTTGCTTTTTGTTGTAATTGGTTATTTGGTCGGCTCAATTAATTTATCTATATTATTAGGTAAATATTTTTTCAAAAAAGATTTACGCGAATTTAACTCTAAAAATGCCGGTTCTACTAATGCTAGACGTGTATATGGTAAATTTTTTGGTACTTTTATTTTAGTTGTAGATATTTTAAAACCTATAATTGTGATATTGTTATCATACGGAATATCTAAGCTTATAAACAATAGTATAAAAATTAATTTAGAAGTTTCAAACACATTTGAAAGTGCGAATAAGATTTACAATGAATTAATTTTAATCCCTACATTTGGTGGTTTTGCGGTTGTGTTAGGTCACGTTTTTCCTGTTTTTCATAAATTTAAAGGCGGAAAAGGGGTCGCAAATTTTGTTGGTTTAATGTTAAGTATAAATGTAATTTCCTTTTTGGTTTTTGTTGTTATATATTTTTTAGTTTTATATATTAAAAAATATGTTTCAGTAGCAAGCATTAGTGCATCAATTTCTTCTAGTGTGGTACTTTTTATTCCATGAATTATTACCGGAGAACTTGGTATTTTTAATAACATTTCAGGTATAAATTATTATTTTATAATTCCATTAATTTCTTTATTTTTAGTTTCATTAATAACTTACTCTCATAAGCCAAATATTTTAAGAATCAAAAATAAAACAGAACCAAAAATTAACTTTTAGACCCATATACTTTAATTTTGTGGATAATTATAATTGCATTTATATGCAATTATTTTTAATTAAATAAATATAATAACAATATATAATATTAATATGAATTATACGAAATATGCAACAGTAGATGTTGGTGGAACAAATGTGCGTTTTGCCTTATTCGATAAAGATGCCAAAATATTGATGAAAAATAAAACACAAACAAATATTAATAGTGCTGAAATTACATGCGATTGAATAATTGATCAAGTTAATAAATATAGTATTGAACACCTTGCTTTATGTATACCTGGGCCTAGCGATTATAAAAATGGTATTGTTTTAAAAAGCCCTAATTTATTAGGTTCTTGAGTAAACTTTGATGTTAAAAATTACTTATTATCTAAAACTAACTTAAAGTCAATTGTCTTTGAAAACGACGCAAATGCTATGGCTTTAGCAAATCATAATAAATATACTAAAGATGTCAATGTTAGTCAATTCTTCACAATTAGTACCGGTTTTGGTGCGGGTTTAGTTATAAATGATAAAATTTATCATGGTAATAATTATTATGCTCAAGAAATTGCGCAAATACCTGTATCGACAACAAATTTTAGCGAAAAACATCGTTTAATAAATGATTATGCATTAGAATTACACTGTTCAGGCAGTGGAATAGCAACAAAAGCTCAATTTTATAAGATTGCTAATAATGCAAAAGAAGTTTTCGAATTAGAATCAACTAACGAAATTGCTAAAAAAATAATTTTTGAAGCAAAAGACGCATTAACAAGAATGTTTGCAATTAGTGCAGGAATTATTGCTCCCCAAGTTTTCTTTGTAGGTGGTAGCCTAGCTTTAGCAAACAAAAAATTTGTTATAGATGCATTTGAAGAAGCTAAAAAGATTAGTGATTTTAACCATTTTAATAATGTTGAATTAGTTTTTGATGAAATGGGAGATGATTCTGCACTAATAGGATTATATTACTTGATTAACCAAAATACATTGTCTTAATGTATTTTTTTAATATAGTACTATTTGATGTATCAAGTTAAAAAAAATAGATAATATATGATGGGGAAATTTTCTAAAATTGCCTATAATTAATAATACTATGAAGAAAAAAATAAAATTATTACATTTAACAGCTGGTATTTTAGCTCCAGCAACATCATTAATTGCTTTAAGTTGTTCGACAACAAAAACTGATGATAATGCTAAAAGCAAATTGGTAGCTTACGAACAAAGCGATTTTCAAAAAAGAAGAAAAGAATCAGGAAAAAATTGAATTGGTTGAAATAATCCAAAATTTGTAGAGATAAATAGACAAAAAAGTTTAAATAATTTTACATACTCTGACGAAGCCGAAAATGTAAAAGCTATTGCTCCTTTTAATAACAAAGCAAAGAGATCTAATGTTGTATATCAATTAATGGTTTATTCATTTGCAGATGGGAACGGAGATGGTATAGGAGATTTTATTGGTTTAAAAAATAACCTAAGTTATTTTACTAATTTAGGAATAGATACTCTTTACTTGTCTCCTATATTTCCAGCATCTACATATCATGGTTATGATGCAATTGACTATACAGCAGTTGCTCCAGAACTTGGCGGGATGGAAGCTTTTGATGCTTTCTTAATTGAAGCACATAAAAATGGAATTAGGGTTGTTCTAGATATGGCTTTCAATCATACTTCATACGAACATCCATGATTCCAAAGTGCGCTTTTAAATGATAAATCAACATATAGAAGTTTTTATAATTTTTACACAAATGTTGGTGGAGGAAGAGCAAAAAGAGAAGGTGTTGATGATTCTAACTTAAGAACTTATTTTAAAGCAATACCTCAAAACGGTTCTCAATTTACAGATTATGATGGTAAAACATATCCAGTAAGAACTACAAATAAACATTGAGTGGCAGAATTTTGATCAGGTATGCCTGACTTAAATTTATTTAATTCTAGGTTACAAGAAGAAATAAAAAATATTCACTACTTTTGAGCTAAAAAAGGTGTAGACGGATTTAGATACGATGCATTCTATCATTTCTTCCAAAGTGAAAATAGATTTAAACGTACAGAGTCTGGCGCTTCTACAACAACTAAACTATTATCTGAATGAAGAAAAGCAGCGGAAAAAGGTTATGCTGATGCTGAAAAAGAAGGTGTAACAAGATCTTCAAATTCTCCATTCATGTTCGGTGAGTGATGAGGTGATCCTGCTGGCGCTACAGATAAAGGAAATTCGAAAGATTTTTGGTTTAATAAACAAGATGATTCTATGGCGATAGGTTCTTTAATTGATGCAACAAAATGAAGATACAATACAAATGTAAGTATTAGTCCCCAAGACGAAAGAAATGTTTTAAATAGTCTTAAAGATAAAAACGGGATTGCAAGAGAATGAATGCCTCATTTAGAAAATCACGATGTTGATAGATGAATTACATATTTTAGAAATACTGTTTCTCATGGTAAGGTAGGTGCAGAACCTAATACACTTAGTGATCAAGAAAGATCAGCATACGAATATGCAGTATTTTCATTATTAACAAGAGGAGGATATCCGACTCTTTACATGGGTGATGAAATATTAATGCAAGGCGGTAATAAAGGAGAAGGTGATACAAACGTTCGTGAACCTTGGTATTGAGGTGATATGTCTAAACAAGTTTATTTTAGTGACGAAAGAGACGGAGCTCAAATTTTACCTAAGGCATCTGTTGGTGAAGGTAATACAGAATATTTAATCTCTGATCCTGATGGTTTTTATAAACTTGTTTCTAAATTAATTCAAGTTAGAAAAGATTTTCCATCTGTAAGTGAACAAAAAGTTGAAAATATAGCTAACCCCGAAATAGTATTAGATTATCAATTAAGACCTGAAATTTACCAAGATGATTTTAAATATAATGAAACAGTTTTAAGAGATAATCACGACGGAACATATGTATTATTTATTTTTAACGGAGATAATAAACCTATTTCAAATGTTTGACTTAAAAAAGAGTTTGAGATAAAAAAAGTTTTATTATCTAAAAACATAACTGCAAAATTAATTGATGAATCTAATCCTCAAGAAAGCCCTACTCTTATACAAGGTAAAGATGGAGTTAAATTAGCTGCATTCTTAATTGGTAAAAAAGAACAAAAATAAAACACTCATCTTGATATATCAAGTTAGAATGACAAAAAATGATTAAATTTATAAAGGTAGAAATATCATAAATAAATTTATTGTAAAATTATAATTAGGATATGAAAAAGAAATATAAAATAAAGAAAATCCCCTTTAAAACTAAAGTTAGATGGTTATTTCTAGGCAAGTACCCTTTAGAAAGAAAATATAAGCCTAAAATTTTAGAATACTTATTTCTTATATTTTCAAGTATTGTGCTTTTAATTCTTCAAATAATTTTTGCTTTATATTTGATAAATTTAGCAAAAGAGGTAGAAAAAGACAGGTATTTAGTTAGTTTAATTCTAGAAATAAAAAAATATACTACTAGAATTCTTATATCTATATATTTCACATCTTATTTGGTTGCTTTGATTTTATCGGTACATGTCTTTTATATATTGCGAAAGACAGAATTCAATAAATGGATTGCAATCATTGGTGTAGTTAGTTTATTATTAATGTTAACACCCATAAGTATCCTATTCTTAATCGTCGCTTACAATAAAAATGAATTAGCGTTCGAGTAAAAAAATAATGGAGACAAAATGAAAAGAAAATTATTATTATCAACTGGTTTAGTTGCGGGTATCGCATCTCTTTCAACAGTTATTGCTTGTGGTTCTACAACACAAAGTTCATCAGGTAACACATGAGCAAATAGAAAAGAAATAGTTATTGCTGTTGATGGAGCCCAAGAAGACTTTTATAATGAAGTTATTAAAGAATTTAATGAAACACCTTATGCTAAGGAAAAAGGTTTCAAAATTCAAACAATTAACAAAAACGTTTTTGGTGCCTTAGATTTCGGCACACAAGGTTTAACAGATGAACAAGTTCCTGATTTATTTTATGCACCTAACGATAGAATTACAAGTACAGCACAAACAGGTTCATTAGCTGAAATCGATGAATTTGATCCTACTTTATTTGATGAACTTGCTAAACAATTGGGAGTTACATCTGCTGAAGAAATTAAAGAAATGAGAGATTTTGGTACTGTAGAAGGTGTTATTAAAGGTGATATAAACGCTGGTACAGTTAAAAAACTTTTAGCATTAAGACATAACGCTGAAGGTATAGTTATGGCATCTAGCGAAAACGAAGATGAGTCAAGAAAAATTTTAGAAAATGCAAATACTGATACATTAGCGGAATTAGTTACAAGTGGTGAAGCGTTATTAAGAATTCAAGACTTTTGATTTGGAAACGGAATCTTTGGTGGAGTTTTCGATAAATTACAAAAAGATAAAATTGAAAACGGTGAAGCAGCTGATTATTTAATGTCAAAAATACTTTATAGTGATAATAATGAAGTTAAATCAGGATTTATTAAATCAGACAAATTCCACCCAGAATTTAAAAAAGCTCTTGATGTAGTTGGTGATTTATTGTGACCAATTTATGAAGCTGCTTTTAAGAAAAACACAGTTGATTATGGACAAACTGTTTGAGGGAAAAAAGGTATTTCTCAAGCTGACTTAGTATCATTTTTAGGTTCAGATGTTGGTAATGCTCAAAACATTTCATTTAGATTAATGAAAGAAGGAAAAATAAAATTTGCTTTAGTAGGAACATGAGATATTCAAAATGCTCAATCTACAGCAAATGCAAAATCATTCTTTAACGTTGTTAATACAAAAGATGACTATAAATACTTACAAGCATCAGGTTCATGATCATACGCTATTAACGCAAGAAATAATGGTGTTTCAGAAGAAAGAAAAAATGCTATCGTTGAATTAATTAAGATTATTTTTAAAACTGAACCATACTTAAAATACTTTGAAAGAGATTCAAAAATTCCTTTTGCTAAGGCAGAACGTACAAGAGTTCAAGAAGCATACAATAGAGTTAATACAGAGAAAAATGCTGAAGTAGCAAAATTTGCAACAGATTTAGGATTCAAAAATTTTGAAGACTTAATTGTAAAATATCAAGAAGTAGTTCAACCGATTGTTAAATTAGCTAGAAGTGGTTTATTAGGAAATACTTGAAGCATCGAAACAAATTCAGATCCTTTAAACGATGCTAATAAATTACCTAAATCAACATACCAATTATTAACAAAAGAAGAAGTTAAATTAAAACCCGAAGATCAAAGAGGGAACTATAACGTTAAACCTGATCAAATGTCTAACGAACAATTTACAACTCTTAACAATAGTTTAGAAGATTCATATGCACTTAGAAACGTTCTTTCAGCAATATTAGGATTGACAAATCTTGCTGATCTTCAAGGTAATAATCAACAATGACAAATTGGTGAGGGTGTTATTAAAGGTGGATTATCTACAATAACAAATCCAAAATTTTCGGAATTAATGGAAGGTAATAACGCATGACACGTTAGAAAGGTAGAAAAATACATTTTCGGCGCTAACGGAGATAATGGTGATGAAAAAGAAGCTTTAATTCAATCATTTTCAAATGTTGTAAATGATGAAACTGGATTAAATGACTTAATTAATAGTGTTATCCAAAGAGCTAAAGACTTTTCTTCAGAAGTTGCAAAAACAACAGTTGCAGCTGATGTAATTGAAAAAGCTGTAAAAGGATATTTAGCTAACTTTGTTAACGTTGCTAAAGTAAGAAATGCTACAGCAGGAATTTATGCTGAAGGTAAAATGGTTAATTCTGATGGTCAACCTTCTGAAGTTACATTTGACGAAGTTACTGAAAAAACTGCTGAATACAACAAACTAAAAAGTGTTGATAAAGTTCTTCAAGTTGTTGCTTCAAGTAGAACAATCCAAGAAGGTGGAATTGGAATCTTGTCAACTCAAGAAAGACGTATTGATAACTCTAACCCTCAATTTGGTCAAGTATGAGGAAACTGAAACGAAAAAACAGTTGGTAACAAAGTTAAATTGGAAGAAATTAAAAATTCAGTTAATAACAAAGAACAATTTGTTGCTGCTATCGAAGATCATTTAAGTTACTTATTTGGCGAAACAGCTAAATCTATTACAGGTAAAGCGTCACTTACAGTTGCTTTCGATCCAAAAAAACCAGCTAACAATTAATAAAATATGTATCAAAAATACAAGACAAATATTAATAAACAACAATTTTATATTTTAATTTCATTAATAGCGTTACTATCAGTAACATTATTAGTTTGGGTTTTAATACCATTTGGTTATGGTATTAATCCTAATTATATTAATAAAATTGAAGCAAATAATAATGACGAAGAAGTTAGTAAACTTGTTTCACAATTAGCAATGAAAACAATAATATCTTACATTGCAAACTCATTCGTGATAATATTTTTCTTGGTATATATATTACTTTTAAAAAATAAAATTAAAGCAGGATATCTATTCTTTATAATTTGAATTTTAGTATTTATAACTTTTATTGCAATGCCATTTTATGGTGGTTCAGAGCAAACAAGCCAATATACTAAATTTCAATTCTGGGTAGGTATCTTTGCTTCGTTTTTATCAGGAATAAATGCATTTACATTATTTGTATTTATGTTAAAATACCACATAGATAGAAAATTTCATTATTATGAATGATACAAAATACACAAAGGACGAAGCAAATAATTATGGAAGATTTAAAACTTTATAATTGATATGGCGAGTCATTTGATAATATTTTACCCCAAAGCTCAGGTAATATGGCAGCTTACAAAAAGCAAGTAAGAAACATATTTTTGAGAACAAGGGACAGAATAAAGTCTCAAGAAAGTATAGACAAAGATTTATACTTAAGAGCAAGAACAAAACTACAAGATAATTTAAAAAGAGAACTTGCGAGTCACAAAGTTGCCTACAAGAATAAACTTGCAGTTTTAAAAGATTCTATTAAAAAATTATCATACGCAGATTCAACAATCAACTTGTTGCAATTTGAAATCAATAAAATTAAGGCGTCTTTAAAGGATACAAAAAAATATGCAAAAGATTTTGTTTATTCTTTACAACAAAGCGCTGATGAAATTGATGTCAAATTAGATAACATAGAAAAATTAAAAACAAAAACTTATGTTGATGAAGAAGAATTGTTTAAAAAATTCGCTATTTACAACATAATGTATATTTATATTAAAAAAACAGGTAAGACCGATTTTGATATTAAGCTAATTCACGACGATCTATTACCAATAGAGCAGGAATGAGTTAAAAAACTTGATAATCCAAATCAATATTTCACTAATATTTATAATTCAGTTGAAAAACAAAGAATAAGTTTATACAATCGTAAACAAGAATTAATAAGAAAATACGAAGGAACTTATAAGTTACAAAAACAACTTTTCATTGAAGAAACAGAAGAAATTAAGTTAGTAACTAAACAGAAAATACTTGAATTAGAATATGAATATACAAAAAAATCTAATGAACTACTAGAACGTGCAAAAGAAACTAAAACAAAAGCGTTGGCGAAAATTGAAGAACAAAAAGAGATTATTTTAAATGCTGAAACAAAAAATAAAGCTATTGTAAAAGAAATAATCGATAATTCAAACAAACAAATTAAAGAAATAAAATCAAACTATAAAGAACAATTAAAATTAGTTAAATATCGCTCAATGATACAAAACACCAAAGATTTTATGAGTTTTTTATCAAAAAATGAAATTGATATTCCTCAATTAGACTATACATTCAAGAGTACTTTTACACTAGACGAAGCGAAGGAAATTTCTAATAAATTAAATGGTCAATTAAGTGATTTCTTAATCGAAAATAAAGAAAATCATTTTGTTCAAATTGCTCATTCTCAATTTTTTAGCAAAATTAATTTATTTAGAACATATTACGAATTCAAAAATTTATTAAAGTCACAATACAAAGAAAAAGTTGGTTTAAGTAAAGTTAAATATACTTATGAAGGTAAATTTAACTTAGAAGAATCTAAATCATTAAGAGATTTATTTATTGATTCTAGAAAAACTAGGTTAGCCTTTAGAAAAGAAAAAATAAAAGCTAAGTATGAACTTTTAGTTCTTAAACAAAAAGAAGTAGAAAAACTTAACAATAGAGATAACAAAAATATCGATGATTTAAGTTTTGAATTATTGACAGATAACGAAAAATTTAAGTTAGCAAAATCTAAAGCTATTAAGCAATTTAAAGATGAAAAAGCAGAATTAAAACGTAAAATAGCTTCAAAAGAAATTTCAAAACAAGCTTACAAAAATAAAATTTACGAATATAAAATTAATAAAAAAGAAACTATTCGTGAAACAAAATTAAAATCAATGTTAATGTCTAATAAAGAAATTCTAAGAACAGCATTTTGAAGGGAATTTTCTGAAGTTAAAGTTAACAAAAAAATATATGAAAGTAAAATAACAGAAGCGCAAAAAACTATACCAGTTGAAACAATGAAGAATTTAAGATTCCTAACATCATTTTTAGGATTTGTTTTTCCTGGATTATCAGAATTATTATTCTTCAAACAATATGTTAAAGGTACTTTATTAACATTGTTATCAACTTTTATATGAACAATTATTATTCCATTTTCATTTGGTGCTTATTGAAGTAAAATGGGTGGAATTCCAGGATTTAGTGACCTTGGAAAAGGACTTCATAATTCATCACTAGGTATTTTTACGGATGCTCGTTTATATATATTTGGTGGTGTTATTTCGGTTGTTTTATTAGTTTTCGCATTAGCGTATTTATCCGTATCATCGATTAGTTCTTATCGTGTTGCTAAACAATTAGAATATGGTTCAAGACCAAGTAAATGAACACATACAAAAAGATGATTAAATACAAGTGGATTTCCATGGATGATTTCACTATTCGGTTGATTCTTAATGATTTTCATCGTTGCAACACCGATATTTACATCTATATTAATTTCATTTACCAACTTCGGTTATGAGCATCAAGCTCCGTCTCAAACAGTTGATTGAGTAGGGCTTAAGATGTGAGGATATTGATGAGTATTTAGAGAAAATAACTTGTTATTATCATTACAAAGAGTTATTGTTTGAACAATAATTTGAACAATATTATCTACATTAATTCCGATAAGTGTAGGTATTATAATTGCTGTATTAACAAACAGCCAAAGAATTAAATTTAAAAAAGTATTTAGAGTTATTTACATTTTACCTTGAGCAATTCCTGCGTTCGTTACACTTACATTTATTAAAAGTATGTTCCAAGGTGGGGACCAAGGTTTCATTAACTTAATTATGCTTAAAATAGGGTTAATTAGTGATGCCAAAAACTGATTAGCTGAAATAGGTACAACTAGAGTTCTTGTTATTATAGTTCAAACATGAATTGCTTATGCTTGAATCTTTATGTTAGTGACAGGTAACTTACAATCTATACCAAAAGATATTTACGAAGCTGGTTCAGTTGATGGTGCAAGAGGTGCACAGTTATTTAGATATTTAACATTACCTTCATTATTACTTTCAATTGCACCTATGTTAATTGGACAATTTGTTGGTTCATTCAATAACTTTACAACAATTTCTATATTCACAGGTGGTGGTCCTGCTTTTGCGAATCCTACTGTGTTTGGTGAAGCTTCAACAGATATCATTATTTCATGAGTTTATAAGTTAACACTTGGTACAGTTAAATTTGCCGGAGATCAAGCTTTCGCTGCCGCTTTAACAACTTTAGCCGCATTATTCAGTATTTCACTTGGTGCTCGTGGATTTATTAAATCAATGTCAAGGAGGGATTAAGAGATGTTTTCTAGAAAAAGAATTTATTCACATATTTTTGATGATATAAAAGTCAATAATAAAAAACTAGACAAAAAAAGATTAAATTTTAATGAATCAGATTCAAAACCTCCTACAACAATGGAAATAATTTGATTATTCTTTAATTATTTAATCTTAATAGTTTGAGCAATAATTGTGCTTTTCCCAATTGTTTCTCTAATTATTTCTGCTTTTAATATAAACAACCCACGTATTATTGCCATCACACCATTTAAATTTGGGTGAGAAAACTTTACATACTTATTCACAAGTGAGCAAAGTTATTTTGGTAGATGATATTTCAATACAATACTAATAGCCGTATTAACAATGGTTATTTCAACAATAGCAGTAGCCTTAAATGGTTATGCATATTCAAGATTTAAATTTGCTGGTTCTAAGCATTCATTGACAGTTATTATGATGCTTCAAATGATTCCGGCTACATCAGCTCTAATTTCGCTATATTTACTTATCAGAATGGGTAATTCATTAGGCTTCCCAACAATATTTATGTTGATTCTAATTTATGCAGGTGGTTCAATTTCTGGTAATACATTTATGTTGAAAAGTTATTTAGACACAGTGTCATCAGAACTAGATGATTCGGCAAAAGTTGATGGATGCAATAACTGAGGGCTATTCTTTAAAATATTAGTTCCAGTTATCAGACCTGCGTTAATTATGGTTGCTTTATGATCATTCTTGATACCATTTACAGACGTTATTTTACCTAAGTTTGTTTTATTTGAATTAAAAAATACAACACTTGCTGTTGGGTTAAGTTACTTTATTGATACTGAACCTAAACACGTTAATGCGGGTGCTTATGCTGCGGGTTCAATACTAGCTTCAGCTCCAGCGTTTGTATTATTTATGTACTTACAAAGATACATTGTAGGTGGATTAAGTGACGGAGCCGTGAAAGGATAATATATGAAAAACAATTTAGACCAAAATTTGACTTCAGATTTAGAAACAGGTTTTGAAACTATTGATTTAGATTCGATGCTTTCTGAAGTTGGGGAAATTTCTTCCACAAATAGCGGTGCCCACATTAATTTAGTAAATATTTCTAAAAAATATGAAGGAAACGAAAAATATACATTAGAAAATATTAATCTTGAAATTAAACCAGGTACCTTCTGTATCTTTTTAGGACCATCAGGTTGTGGTAAAACTACGCTTTTAAGAATGATTGCTGGTCTTAACTCAATTACTAAAGGTGATTTATTATTTAATAATAAAAGATACAACAACTTATTACCAAATGAACGTAATATAGCTATGGTTTTCCAATCATACGCTTTATACCCACATATGAATGTTTATAATAATATTTCATTTGGATTAAAAATAGCTAAAGAAAGAAAAGATATCATTGACCGTCGTGTTAAGGATGTTGCTAAAATTTTAAAAATAGATGAATATCTATATAGAAAACCTCGTGATTTATCAGGAGGTCAAAGACAACGTGTTGCGATAGGACGTGCTATCGCTAGAAAACCACTTGTTTTCTTAATGGATGAACCTCTTTCAAACTTAGATGCTAAATTAAGAGAAAGCATGCGTAGAGAAATTGTTAATATCCATAGAATGTTAAACACAACAAGTATTTATGTTACACACGACCAGTTAGAAGCTATGACAATGGGTGACCAAATTGTCGTGTTTAATGATGGAAAAATCCAACAAAGCGGTAAAGGTAAAGATTTATACTTTAGACCTGCAAACGTTTTTGTTGCAAAATTTATTGGTTCTCCAACAATGAATACTTTTGACGCAGTTTACAAAGGTGGTAAATTAACAGAAGTAAATAACAGTTTAGAAATTACTTTAGATGAAGAAGCTAAACAACATGTAAAAGAAAATCAAAAAATAGTTGTTGGTTTCAGATCTGAAGATTTAAAAATACATAATAAACAAGTTCCAAATTCAGTTTTAGGAAAAATAACAAATATTGAATTAATTGGTAAAGATCAACTTATCGCAGTAAAAGTTAATGAAGATTTAGAGTTTATTGTTAACGCATCAAATAGTGAAGAATTTGAATTATACTCACATGTGTATGTTGAATTCATAATACCAAGAATACATTTATTTGATAAAGAAACCGAAAACAGAATTAATTAACATGAAATTTTTAGAACATTTTAAAAATTATAAAGAAAGAAAAATTCTTTTATTCTTAATTACATTATTAGTATTTATTTCTTTAATATTCCAAATAGTAATGTATATTAATTTTTTCGATAGAATTGAAATCGAAAAAAATTGAATTAATGCTGGCCATGTATTAGTTCTAAACTGAAAAAAAGCTTCCCCTACTTATCAATTAACTGAGTTATTTCTATTTTTAAATACATTATTTGTATTTTCTGCAGTTATCATTCTTATTATTTTGTTTATTATGCAATATAAACTTTATAAAAATATAGGTAATGCTGATGAGTATTTTAAAAGTTTATACTTTTTAGTAACAGTTTTATTTGTTAGTGCATTTGCGATTATTTCATTACAACCTGAAAGTGTAAATCAAATTAATGTAATAACAATTAATAATGAACTTCGTGAAGTTAATAATACACTAAGTTATGATCTTAGTTATAAACTAATTTGATCTTCAATGTTTATGTCATTTATAGCATTAGTATTTACAATTAGCGCTAAAAAGAAATTTGGTTTTGTAACCAAAGATAAAATCCTAATGCCTTCAATTAATGGAAAAGACACTAGACTAAAAATGTTTTTAGGTAAAAAGACAACAACATTACCTATGTCTAGAAGTGACAAAATAACTGACCTAAAAAATAAAATTCAAGATGTATTAGATAACAAATAATATTAAAAAAACAACAGATCGATCTGTTGTTTTTTGTTTACACCTATCAAGAAAAAAATAAATATACTTTTAAATTTTAATAACTTATTATAATTCTATTACTATGAATTTAAAAAATAAAGCATTAAAAAAATATTACAATTTAATATATAAAAAATATTTAAAAAATCAACTTAGAAAAGAATATGCTAAGTGAGATGACTCTAAATATAATGATAACATTAATCAAACTTATAAAGATTTATGAAAAAACGCTCCAAAAGCGGAACCTTTACAAAATTACAAGAATACAAATATAATGTATCAAGTCTTAGTTTATTCATTTGCAGATGGTAATAATGATGGTATAGGAGATTTTATTGGTTTAAAAAATAAACTAGACTATTTATCGAATTTAGGTGTAGACCAAATTTGATTATCCCCATTGCATCCGTCATCAAGCTATCATGGATATAATGTTAAAGATTATTGTAATGTTGCTGATCAATTAGGTGGAATGGATGCATTTATTGATTTTTTAAGTGCAGCACATAAGAAAGGAATAAAAGTTTATTTAGATTTAATTTTTAACCATACATCTTTTGAACACCCTTGATTCCAAAAAGCTATCGAAGGAGACGAGTTATATAAAAAATATTATAGAATTGAACCGGATTTAGATATAAATGACCCTGACGTTAAATTAGATAAAGAATTTTATAGAAAAAGTTTTCCTAAGATTAATCAAAAACCTACCAATAAACATTATTTAGCAAGATTTTCGTATTCTATGCCTGATTTAAACTTAGATAACAAAGTTGTTATTGACGAGTTAGTAGAAATACAAAAATTTTGAACTGCAGTTGGAGTTGATGGTTTTAGATATGATGCAATAGCTGAATATTTTTCGAGTGAAATAGAAACTAAAAACAACTTTAATGAGGCTAAAATATTTTCTATTTTAAGAAAAGCAAGTGATGAAATTACAAAACCAGCAGGACGTGATGATGTATTTATGGTCGGAGAATGAGTTTTCACCGATACATTTAAAGGGTTGCAATATTTAAAAGACGGAAATGAATTAGGTCTTAACACCGTTTATGATGGATTCAAATATTTTAGACAAAATACAGATGTTAGAATTCCGTATAAAGATTTAAAAGATTTAGTGAAAAAATATGAAGAAGCTTCACCTATAAGTAGATGAATGCCATTTATAGATAATCATGATACTAAAAGATGATTAGATGTTTTTAGAGAAGAAGTTTCTAAAAACAAACCACATCAATTGACTAAAAAACTAACAGAATTAGAAAAAGATAATTTAAAAATTGCTTTATTCCAATTAATGGCATTACCAGGAAATCCAATTATTTATCAAGGTGATGAATTATATTATTTTGGTACAAGATACTATGGTGATCCATCATTAAGAGAACCAATGAAATGATCAAATCCACAAGAAAATTGTTTTATTTATGACGGGATTGTAATCGAAAACTTAGAAGAATATATTTTATTAACTTCTGCAACTCAATTGCCTGTAATTGAAGAAGCTATTAAGGTGGAGAATTCACCTTATAGTTTGATTCAATATATGTCTAAATTACGTGAAGAATATCCTTTCTTAAAAGAAACAAATTCTGACACAATTGCTGACCCTTATACATTTATAGATACTGACGATTATTCTAGTGTTACAGTTAGAAAAGCTCCTGAACAAGATAAAGAATTCTTACTGTTCGCGTTTTGTAATTATAAAAATGAAAAATTGAACTTCATAAAAATTTCGAGAGATTATCATTTTAAACCCGTTTTATTAAACAAGACAAAAAATTATGGTTGAAACTTTGAGATGGAGCAAGGTGGATACGCAATATTTAAATTGATAAAAAAATAAGAATTTTTTTATTTTAAATTTGGTAAAATTGTGATATGGTAAACGCAAAAAATAGAAAAAAAATTAATGAAGAACTAGTTTCTAAGGCAACTCCAAAAATATTAAGTAAAACCAATGAGGTAGTAAAATATTTAATTGATTTAATAGTAACTAGAAAAGTTCCTGTAAACAAAATTATGCCATCTGAGCACGCATTAATGGAAATGTTCAAATGTTCTAGAAGTGTAGTTGTTGGTGCTTATCAAAAACTATACGCGCTTGGTGCTGTTTACACAATATCCAAAAGAGGTCACTTTGTAGCGGAGAATTTTTATAATTTAATTAAACCCGTTAGTTTTTTAATGGGTGCCGACAGAGTTAGAGGTATTGAGATAGAAGAACCAACAGAACCGGATTGATTTCATGAAAAAAGAATAATTTTTGTTGAAGGATTCAGACAATTTCGTACAACTTACGAAATTGAAGGTAAAGTCATTGCTGAAGCAGATATATTCTTATCTATAAAAAACGTTGATCAATTTGAACCAATTAGTTTAAATAAACCTATTATTGACACTTTAGCTGAAAGAAGTAGTTTGACAAATATTGTTTATGAGTTGAAATATGAAAATGTAAAACTGTTTGGAGAAGATAAATTAGTTGTTATCACAATGTGAGGATACGACAATGAAAGCATTAGTATCGCAGCCAAGTTTTATATTAAACCAGAAAACTTTATTTTCTTTCACCAAGAATTTTCATTATATTAAAAAATGACTATTACAAATGTTTTAGTCATTTTTTGTATTAATAAATCCTTTGTGATATGGTAATTTTAATTTAGATTTGGTAATGTGAACAGAATAATAATTAGGATTGATATTAGTAATTTTTTTTATTTTTAATAAAGATTCATCATAATCAAAATAAAGTAAGATTCAAATATCTGGATCGTAAGAATAAATAGAATTAATCAAATCATAAATCTGATCGCCATCAGATTTTTTGTTAATTAAATTAAGTAGTTTATTAATTGCTTTATAGTTTAATTCACTTGAATTAGATGCTAACAAAAGATTTAAGTAAATTTTTTCACCAAAATAATTAAAGCTTGGAAGCGGATTATCAGCACTGAATTTTTTATTAATTGAAATTTGTTCACTATTATATGTCTTTAATTTTAAAAAAGATTGTAAATCTATAACTATCTCATATGGGTTTGAAAGTTGTTTGTCTTTAATTGCTTTTTCAAGTGAGTTTCCAAAAAGAGAGTATACAAAATTTCTTTGATGAGCAATTTCATCGAATTTAACTAATATTTTATTCTTTTCAATATTTTCCATATAAAAATTATATAAAAAAGATATCAAATAAAAATTATTTATCTGTTTAAAAGATAATATAAACAAATAAAATTTTTAATTTAATATATTTTTATTTATACAAACATTTTATTTATTAGTACATTTTTTATATTTTGAATTTTTAATAACTTTATTTTTGTTTGTTCAATTAAATTATCAATTATTGAAAATGTATTAACTATTTTATTCGTTTCTTGTGGGTTAGTTATTTTTATAAAAAAATTTGCAATATCATCATAAACTATAAATGGTATTCCGCCGCCGTTCTCTTTTCTTTTGATGTATTTTTTAAAGTTGCTTTTTAAAAAATAAAATAAAAACTTTGTTTCTAAATCAATCGTTTTTAAAACATATGTTCTTTGATAGGCATCAAACAACCCGTTAGCAAATTTTATATGTCCTAAATTGGCTCCGTTTCCTGCAATAGTTACAGATTCACCTTCAAAATTATAGGTATTAATTTTAAAAACTTTAACGCCGGATGTATAAAAATTATACTTTCCAAAAGAAACCATTGCATTTGCGTCTTTATTGCCCGTTTTAATAATCGCAATATTTGATATTTTGCTTTTATTTCACTTATCTTTAAAATATTTAAATCTAATTTCAGGAAATTCTACTTGACCGCTTACAAACATCTTATTAAGTAGAAATTCTTTAATATTTTTCATTTTTTCTAACTTACGCTGAAGTAGTGCGATTGATGAATCTAAATTATTTATTAATTTAGATATACTCTCTCTTTCACTTTTATTGGGCGAGTATGAAATTTTTATAGAT
>NZ_JAHMHG010000003.1 GCF_018913965.1 Mycoplasma sp. CSL7491-lung | reverse complement strand
TACATTTAGCTGACCATTACTAATAAATTGATAGGTTTAGAAGTTAAGATGTATTTAAGACATTTTAATGAATTATTAATTACTATTCAGTTTTCAAAGAATAAGCCCAGAAGGGCATTTTTTTATTTCTTTTTTGTCAGAGATGTTAATTAATAAAAAAATATAAAAATATTTTGTTATTTAGTGCTTAATATATAATATTATTATATATTACTAACTAGTAATATGATAAACGAAAGGAAATATGAAAAATACAAGAAATTATATTCAATTTTTGCATAAGGTTATTCTAAAAAAGAAAAACTCAATCATAATACCGATTATTATAATTTTATTAATGCTGATTATTACAATAGTTTTTTCTCAAATTAATTTAGATAATAACAAAATTAACATTATTTTTTATATAACTATTGCTATACAATTGATTTTTACAATATTTTTTTCTTCACTTAAATCTATAAATATTTTTAAAGATTTAAGTGAAGATGGACTAGAATTATTAACTTTTTCAAAACCATTATCAAGAAAAAATATCATTTTTGGAAAAACAATAGTAAATATTATTATTGGGTTATACTGAACAACAATGATAACTCTTTTAAATATTTTATTAGCAAGTGTTTTAAATCATATGTGAATTATAAAGACATTATATACAACTTTTTTAACTATTTATTTAAGTTATATTCTTTTCGGAAATGTAAGTTTATTAATAGCGTATTGATTCAATTCTAAAATAGCCTTAACGTTACCTGTTGTTTTATTTAGCCCCTTAGCTTTTGGCGGAACTCTTATATCAGGTAATACAACCTCGGTGAGTGATAATTTTGCTTTTTACTTAAATACTGAGCATAAAAAAAATCCTTCCGGAAACTTAGTTAATGCCGAAATATTTTATTTAAATAACTACTCTGATAATTTTTATATTGTTCCAAATGGTATGAATAATAAAGAATTTAGAAATGATCAAAAAGTTTTCTTAAACGAAGCATACAAAATTGCTAAAAATGCTCCAAAAAGCTGACAAATATACTCATTGTTAGCAACCCCGTATCAAATGTTAGATACATTTAATTATGATGATGTAAATGTATTTAATCTTTTTAGTGGAACAAAAATCAATAATTTAGAAAAATATTTCAATTATAATAATAATGAAAGTTTTATATATAACTACTCTTTAAAACAAAATTCTGATTTAGAAAAATATAAAGTGGAAGAATTTAATGAAGACGGAACTCTTAAAGGAGTTTCTAATAGTGTTTATTTAGTGCCTGGATTATTAAAAAATCAATCTAATATACCAGGATTAGAAAATAGAAACATAATTTACGCAAGAGAAAAAGCAGATTCGTTTAAATTTTTATTCCCTGAAGATCAATATGTTTACTCTTCGGCTGATAATTTAGTAGGTGAAATTCAATGGAATTATTTAAGAGAATTATTAAGTGATAAGGTTTTTATTGATTACGTAACTAAATTTTATGATGAATTTATAAACACAAATAGTAATTTAGTTGATCAAAGAGATATTAAAGTAACTTTACTTTCAAAAATCGAACAAATTATTAATGATGAATCAAGTGATTTAAATAGATTAGAAACTAATTCAATAGTTTTAAATCCGAAATCTCTTCAAACTAAAGAAATCAAGAATATTACAGAAAAGAAAATTTATTTAGGTATAGCTATTTTATATTATGCTTATTTTAATTTTATGAACACTGAAAATCAACAAATAGTAGATTCAATTTTAATTAATCCAGTAGATGAGTTAGAATATACTCCAACACAATTAACATTACAAGTTGGTGATTTTAAATATAATATTGGTGGTTATAGTCAATACACACCTAAACAAGAAATAGGGGATAATAATAAAATTATTATTAGATACGAATTAACTAAATCAGATAACTATTTATTTCAAACAAGTAATGAAGTTTTTGAATTATCAAGGACTAATAAAGTAGTTGATAAAAATATATATTGATTAATATGAATAGCAATTATTAGTGTACTTATTACAATTAATAGTGTTTTATATTATAAAAAGGATTATAAATAATGAATGATAATATTTTAGAGGTTAAGAATTTAACGAAAATTTATAAGAGTGCGAATAAAGAAAAAACTGGAGTTTTTTCACTAAATTTTGTTGTTAAAAAAGGGTCATTTCACGCTTTTATAGGAGAAAATGGTTCTGGTAAAACAACAACTATTAAGTCAATAATAAGTTCATATGTAAATTATACTGGTGAAATATTAATAGATAATTCTAATGTTAAAAATAATCCAACTATTAAATCTAAAATCGGTTATGTGCCAGAAAGTGCTATTTTTCCAAAAGAATTAAACACTAACGAATATTTACTTTACTTAGGTTGTTTAGGTTCTTTGTCTAAAAAAGTAGTTCAACAAAAAATAGATTATTTATTAGAAAAATTTGAGATTAAAAGTTTACAATACAAGAAACCATATGATTTCTCTTCAGGACAAAAGAAAAAAGTTTTATTAATCCAAATGTTACTTAATAATCCTGAATTAATAATCTTGGATGAACCAGCGGCAAATTTAGATCCAACGGCTAGATATCAATTATTTAATCTTTTAAAAGAGTTGCATTCAAAAGGGACGACAATTTTCATTAGTTCACATATATTAAGTGAAATTGATAAATATGTTGATTCGTTTACTCTTATTCACAAAGGAAAAATATTATTTAACGGGCCTAAAACTACAAATTTAGAAAAAGTATTTTATGAAAAAGTTATTAAAAATTAAAAAAATTTTATTAGGGACTATTTCTTCAACAGTTGCTATTTCTATATTAACCGCCGCACTTATTATTTCATCTAAAACAAATAATGAAGATAAGAATAATTACAAAAATTATTTATATAATAAAAAAGATGAAAATATATACCTTAAAAATTTAGCTAATACTTTCTTTTTTAGCAAAGACTTGGGCGAAACTTTTAAAAATGAATATTTTTTAAATCAAAATAATATTAGTAATGATTATTTTGACGAACTAAATGTTTCTTTGACTTATTCACCTTTTTCTGTTGTTAACATTTTAGATAAAGCAAAAGAAATTAAAATAAAGTATGCTAGACAATCAATAGAAATATTAAATAATTTATTAACAAATAATTGATTCTGATATTTAAATAATTTAGATTCGATGTTATTTCAATTCAATCCTTTTGACAATAAATATAAAGATAATGTTAATGATAAAGGAAAAACTGATAAAACAAATGTCAATGAATTTAAGTCATTATTAAAACAAAATAAATTATTTTATAAAATTCATTCTAAGGATATTAAAGGTTTTAAATTTTTTGACTTACCAAACTTACAAGAAGATATATATACTAATAAGAAAATAGGCTTTGTACAAATTTCAAATAATGCTTTAATTCCTTTTTTTGCATATAATAAAAATGATGAAAATATTTTACAAATAACACCAGATTTATTTGTTTTTGATAGTGATTTGAGCGATAAAAATATTGCGCAAATGTTTGAATTGTTTATTAAACTTAGAAATCAAAGAATAGAAGAGGATATTAAATATTTTAAAAAAATTAAATCCAACAACTATGATGAGAATATTAGTTATAAAAAATATAATGATGTATCTTTATTCCAAATTTTTAATAGCGAAAATTATTCTGAATTATTTTTTAAAAAAATATTTGAATTTAATAGATTAAATAAGAGTATCAAAGTTAAAAGATATACATGAGGTTTTAATGAAAATAAATAAATATTTAACTGGTTTTTTAATATCAATATTAATGCCTTTAAGTTCTGTATCATGTGCCGACTTTTCTCAATCTTCCAGAAATAAACTAAGTCAAAAAATATTATTATTAGACGAAGTTAGCGAAAAAACGATAGATAAAAATAAAACTAAAACTGAAGATATTTTAAATAGAATACTGAATCAACTTTTTAAAGGTAATAAAATTAAAATATTAGATTTTTTGAATTCACAAAAAATAAACGAAAAAATAATTTTGGAAAAATTTATCCAGAACCAAAAGGAATTTAGTAATTTAGATGATAACAATTCAAGGATTGAGTTTGCAAAAAAACAAAGAGAATTCTTTTCTAAAAACTGATATTTTTTCTTAACTCATATTAATCAATTTGAATTTAATTTTCTAGAATATGTATTTGATGGATTGCAAAACGGAAATACCGCAAGCGAAGAATATAAAAAAATTATTCAAAATAAAAAAAATGTTGATACTTTTTCGTTTCAAAATATTTTTTTAGAAAAGATAAGAGTAGGGGATGAATCCATCGAGATATCAAACACTAACATTTATTATATTTTAAAAGAAAAAATGGTATTTAGATTAAGTGTAAACGATCTAGATCAAGATCAACCGACAATAAATATTTTGCCTATGATTTGATATTTTCCTGAATCAAAAGCTAAGTCTATTTCATTGGCATTAGTTTCTTCTATTGTTCATACATTGTTTATACATAACTATCCGTCTGCATTTTCTGAATTTGAAGAAGTAATGGTTAAAGAACAAAGATACGGAAGCCCTATTTTTGTGTTTCCAACCATTTTATTTAAAGGAGCCGAAAATGAAAAAAAGTAAAATTTTAAAAATAGTTTTTAGTTCTTTTATTTTTAGCCTACCCTTACTAATGTCCCTTTCGTGTTCAAATACATCTACTAATGTGGAGAAATTGCAATCCGCTCAAAATTTTATTAAAAAAAATGATGAAAATAAAGAATGAGAAAATTTTATTAATCAAAAATATATAAAATTAATTTTAGAAAGATCTTTTAATTCTAAAGATGAAATTCGAAAATATATTCAAAATCAACAAAGTGTTGAGGAAAAATATTTTGATGATATTAAAATTGCTTCAAGATTTGGCAATAATATAATCTCTGATTTCGATGATGAAACCAGTTTTTTTAGCAACGGAAAAAATTTTATTACTGAAAAGTCCGCCGATATAAAAGAACAATTATATTCAAAAAATTGATTATTCTTTCTTTTTAATATAAATCGCTTTAATTTCTTTCACTTTTCAGATATTGAACCCGATAAAGCTTTTAAAGAAGACTTTATAGAAGATTTAGAAACTAATAAAAAAATATTTAATGATTTCTACAATCCTAAAAAATTACAAATTATTGACGCAGCGATACAAGAATATGATTTAAGAGAATTTTCAGTTAAAAACTTTGAAAAAAATCCAAATTCTTCAACTTACAAAATAAAAGAGACGATTTATAAATATGAAGATAGAATATACTTTTTATCAGAAGAAGGATATATATATTTTATAAGAGTTTTTGGAACAAAAAAAGTAACAAAATACAATAATAACGAAGTAATTGAAAGGAAAAATGTTGATAGAGTTTATTTAAACCAATATCTTTATTCATTTCCTAAATTGATTTTAAGTAATGATAAATTAAATGATTTTGATCTAAAAAAATACATTGATACTGTCGCGCCTTGAGAAAGTTCTAAAATAAAACCTAGTGATGCAAAACGTACATTATTTGTTGAAGAATACGGAGGTGAAACTTTTAGATACACATTGATCGATGTAATTAAATAAAAATATTCAACACAAAAAACTATATTATTTTTATAGTTTTTTGTGTTTTTTACTTTTCATCTTTTCCTTTAACGCTATATCATAGTATTAAAATTTTGTAATTTAAAATCTATGGTAAAATAGTTATCAAAAATAGAGAGAGGTAAATATGAATAAATATACAAAATCATTATTATTTTTAGGTTTTATGAGTTCTTTTGCAACACTTGCAAGTTGTACATCAAATATCACAAAAAAAGAAGAACTAAAAAGTGACATGCCAGACAAAAACTTAAATGACAAAAATGAAATGAAAAATAACAAGTCTTCTAAAGATAAAATAGAAAATGATAAGTCGCAAACTAAAGAAAACGAAATTGAATCAATAAACGAAGATAGACATATGCAAAATGATGGTTCACAAAGTAAAGAAAATGAAATTGAATCAATAAACGAAGATAGACATATGCAAAATGATGCGTCGCAAACCAAAGAAAATGAAATTGAATCAATAAACGAAGATAGACATATGCAAAATGATGGTTCAAAAGATAACGAAAAAAACAACGATCGATTGATAAGTTCAATTTTGTTTTTAAATTTGAGAACAATCACTTCATCTGTTTTTACTTCTTATTCTAATGAAAATGATTTTCTAAAATATAAATACGTTAGAGAGGCTGAGAGTATTTTAAGTAAAATAGTTGCACTTAATCTAGATACACATAAAAATGAAATAGAACAAGGATTTTCTTTATTAAAGAAATATAAAGAGATTATAGAAAATAATAAAATTGACATGAATTTTGTTGATCAAATTTTGGAAAGTTCAAATGTCGGTCATGGACATGCTGATTATTCTAATTTTTTCAAATTACTTGATAATGAATTGAATAATTTGCTTAAAAATTTTGATTACAATCAAAAGGAATTTAGAGCAATTATAATAATGATAATTTTCAAAATATTAGAGCAAATAATTGAAAGTAATATAGATTATACTTACTTATTCGAAATCGAATATCAATTAAATCACTATGGAAAAGATGAAAAAAACAAAAAATATAGTGAAGAAATGAAAAAAATTTATAGCATTGTTTCTAAAACAATAGAATTAAAAGGAAAGTTAACAAAAGAAGAATTTGAAAAAATAAATGATATTTTATCTGATATTAATTCAAAAATGAAAAATCAAAGAGTATAGGTCTTTGGTTTTTTAAATTTAATGTTAAATACAATATATAATTTCAAATTGTATTATAATTTAATTAATAATTAAATTATTGGAGAAAAATATGAAAAAAACATTACTAAGTGGTATAAAACCCACAGGTAGCTTGACATTAGGTAATTATATAGGTGCTATTAAAAATTTTGTTTTAATGCAAAAGGAATATGATTCATACGTTTTTGTTGCTGATTTACACGCATTGAGTACAGGCGTAGTTGATCCTGTTGAATTTAATAAAGCACGTAAAAGCATTATAGCAATGTACATTGCATGTGGACTAGATTATGAAAAAACGACTTTATTTTATCAATCTGATATTATGGCAACTGGTGTTTTACAATGACTTTGTACATCTTTAACAACTATTGGTGAATTATCAAGAATGACTCAATTTAAAGATAAATCTAGTAAAATGAAACAAGGTAACGGAACTGAGAAAATACCAACCGGTCTTTTGATGTATCCTCCTTTAATGGCTGCAGACATTTTGCTTTATAATACAGATGTTGTACCGATTGGAGAAGATCAAATTCAACATTTAGAATTGACTAGAAATATAGCTGAGAGATTCAATTCAAAATATAATTTAGATTTAAAAATACCAACCGGTTACGTTCCAAAAGTTGGAGCAAGAATTAGATCTTTAACAGATCCAAATTTTAAAATGTCTAAGTCAGATTCTAAAAGTGAAAAATCTATAATATATTTACTTGATGATCCTGATAAGGCGTATTCTAAAATTATGAAAGCAGTTACTGACTCAGAAAATAAAGTTTATGTTTCAGAACAAAAACCTGGCGTGTTGAATTTATTAAATATTTATGCTTCAATTAAAGAAATTAGTTTAGAAGAAGCAGAAAAAATATTTGCTGACTATAATTATAAAGACTTTAAATCAGCAGTCGGAAATGCTGTTAAAGATTTATTAATTGATATTCAATCTAAATATTACAAAGCTCTTGAAATTGTTGACCAAATAGCAAAAAATGGTGCAAAAAAAGCTAATATTATAGCAAACAAAACTTTATCAAAAATAATGAAAAATATTGGTTTTGAAGGAGAAATAAATGAAAGCAAATAAGCAATTGAATCATACTACAAGCCACCTCTTAGGTGCTGCGGTTGAGAAACTTTTTCCTAATGTGAAACTAGGATTTGGTCCTGCAACTGATGAAGGTTTTTATTATGATTTTGAGTTTTTAGATCCATTGTCTGATTCAGAATTAAATAAAATAGAACGTTTAATGAAAAAACTTGCTTCTAGAAATTTAGTAATGAAACAAGTATCAGAAGAAGAATATGATTTAACAAATAAACCTTATAAACAAGAATTGTATAATGAGTTAAAAGCAGCGGGAAAAACAATAACATTTTATTCGTTAGTTGACCCACTAAATAAGGAAGTTATTTTTACTGATTTATGTGCAGGAAACCATGTTGAAGATACTAAAAACATCAAACATTTTAAACTTTTAAGTCTTGCTGGTGCATATTGAAGAGGTAATTCTGATAATATTCAATTAACAAGAATATACGGTACTTCTTGAGAAACAAAACAAGAATTAGATGAGTATTTAGCAATTTTAAAAGACAGAAAAGAAAGAGATCATCGTAAAATAGGTAAAGAAATGAAACTTTTTACTTTTAATAAATTGGGTGGGCAAGGTTTACCTTTTTGATTAGAAGATGGTATGGCTATTCATAATGAAATTCGTAATTTAGTTTTAAAAAATGACCGTAAATATGGGTTTACCGAGGTTTTAACGCCACATTTTGGTGAAGAGGAATTATATAAAATTTCAGGTCACTTATCTCACTATAAAGATGATATGTTTAAACCAATTGTTGTAGAAAATGAAAGATTAATTGCACGTCCAATGACGTGTCCGCATCACATAATTTGTTATAACACAGAAAAACGTTCATATAGAGACTTACCGATTAGATATAGCGAACAATCACAATTATATCGTTATGAGAAATCTGGAGCTCTTACAGGTCTTGAACGTGTTCGTGGAATGCTATTAACAGAGGGTCATTTATTTGTGCGTAAAGATCAAATAGCACAAGAATTCAAATCAATGTATCAATTAATTAAAGAAACACTTGAAGCATTTAAAATAAAGATTGATTATGTTTCGTTATCGTTGAGAGATCAAAATAACAAAGAAAAATATTTTGATGATGATAATATGTGAAATGAAGCAGAAAATGAATTACGCAATGTTCTAAATGATCTAGGTGTTAAATACGAAGAAAAAGTTGGAGAAGCTGCCTTTTATGGTCCGAAAATGGACATTCAAATTTTCACCGCTTTAGGTCATGAAATAACCGTTTCAACATTACAGTTAGACTTTTTATTACCAAGAAAATTTGGAATAACATTTACAAATTCGCAAGGTCAAGATGAAACTCCGGTTATGATTCACCGTGGATTAATCGGTACATACGAAAGATTTGTTGCAATATTAATTGAACAAACTAAAGGTGTTTTACCGTTTTGACTTGCCCCAAAACAAATAACTGTTATTCCTGCAACAAATTCAGAAGAAGATTTTAATTATTCAAAACTAGTTAATGATAAACTTTTTTCACTAGGATTTAGATCAAAACTAAATTCTTCTGAAGAAAGATTAGGAAAAAAAGTGCGTGAAGCACAAATATCAAAATCTAAATTCCAAGTTATTTTGGGAGAACAAGAAAGAACTTCGAACACTATTTCGTATCGTAAATATGGCGAAACCGAAACAACTACGGTTTCACTTGATGACTTTATTAATTTATTAGAAAGACTTAAAGAAACACGTGAATAAGAAAATATCATGAATTTTTAATATTTTATTTACTTTAAGTGTAATTGCATTAGTTTTAATTTCTGGAAGAATAATACCTTGGCATTTAATCGAACAAACAAAAAGTTTGAATTTAAACTATTGAGTAAGAATTATTCTTTCGACATTATTTAGCATTATTTTTATTATTGGCGGATTTTTATTAGCAACATATTATTATTACAAATTTAAAAATTTGTCATGAGTTATTTTGGTTGTAGGAATTACTAATACACTTATGTGAATTCCATTTGTTAATGATGATAAAAGTTTTCAATGAGTTTGATATACAGGTGATGTTATACCTGTTGTAATTGTATTTGTGATAATTTACTTTTTATCTATTAAATTTATAACGAGCCAAAATATAACTAAAATAAGAAAATTCTTAAAAGTTAAGTCCCCTTTCTAAGATTTAAAAATATAAAAGTTAAAAACAACGTCCTTTTTTACGTTATTTTTAACTTTTTTTAGCTCTTTTTACAATAAAATATTAAATTTGGTAAAATATTAAATTATGTTTAAGATAGAAAAAAAATATGACGCAATTGTAGTTGGTGGTGGTCACGCAGGTGTCGAAGCCACATTTGCTTTAGCGAACAAAGGTCATAAAGTAGCGTTAATTTCTTTCGATTTAAATCGATTAGCTATGATGCCATGTAATCCTTCTATTGGAGGACCGGCTAAAGGTATAATTACAAGAGAAATAGATGCTTTAGGTGGAGTTCAAGGTTATTTTTCTGATTTAGCAATGATTCAAATAAAAATGCTAAATGAATCAAAAGGACCTGCGGTTAGAGCACTAAGAGCACAAATTGATAAAGATAAATATTCAAAGATTATTTACGAAGCACTCGAAAAACATCCTAATATTACCTTAATTGAAGCTGTTGTCGAAGAAGTTATAACAGATCAAAACAATACATTTAAGGGTTTTCAAGTTGAAGGGATTGGTCTAATAGAAGCAGAAGTTGCCGTTATTACAACAGGTACTTATATGAATTCTAGAATTTTACGTGGAGATGAAATTACGATAAGTGGACCCGACAACCAAAAAACTACACCTAAATTAAGTAAATCACTCGAAAAACTAGGTTTAGAACTACAAAGATTAAAAACAGGTACTCCTGCAAGAGTTTACGCTGACTCCATTGATTTTTCAGAGGTTGAGAAAGAAGTTTTAAATGACACTGCACTAACATTCTCTTCACGTTCAGGTGTTAAATTAGCAGAACAAATTTCATGTTACTTAACATATACAAACGAAGAAACACATAAAATAATTGAAGATAATATTTCTAAATCTGCAATGTATTCAGGTTTAATTAAAGGAATTGGACCTAGATATTGCCCAAGTGTCGAAGACAAAGTAATGCGTTTTAGGGATAAAGAACGCCATCAAATTTTCTTTGAACCAGAAACAGCTGACGGAAGTATTATTTATGTTAATGGTATGTCTACATCTATGCCAATAGATGTTCAAGATAAAATGTTAAGAACTATACCAGGACTTAAAAATGCAAGAATTCAAAAATGAGGGTATGCAATTGAATATGATGCATTAAACCCTTTACAAATTTCAAGTTCATTAGAGTCAAAAGTTATTGGTAATTTGTTTACTGCAGGTCAAATTAATGGAACAAGTGGATATGAGGAAGCTGCCGCCCAAGGTTTAATAGCGGGTATAAATGCGGGTCAAAAATTAGAAAATAAAGAACCTCTTATTTTAAGAAGAAGTGATGCTTACATTGGTGTTTTAATTGATGATTTAGTAACAAAAGGGACTAAAGAACCTTATAGAATGCTTACAAGTAGAGCAGAATATCGTTTATTACTTAGAAATGATAATCCTGATATTAGATTATCAAAACACGGTCATAATGTTGGTTTAGTTAATGATAATGATTATAAAAAAGTTATTGATAAATATGATTTAATCAATAAAAAAATAGATGAATTATCAAAACAATTTGTTTCATCTAAGAGCGAAATTGGAATTAAATATAAAATTGAAAATGGTGTTTCAATGTTAAAAGCTTTAGCTAGACCAGACGTGGATGCTAAAGATATTTTAGGTGATTTTGAATTTAAAAATGAATTAACAACAATGGTTCGTTTAGATGGTTATATTAGAAAACAAGAATCATTGGCAAATCGTATGTCTAAATTAGATAACTTTAAAATACCTGATAATATTAATTATCGTCAAGTAGCTAATTTAGCTACAGAAGCAATGCAAAAACTTGAACAAATTAGACCTAAGACTGTCGGTCAGGCTTCCCGTATCTCGGGAATTAACCCTGCAGATATTCAAATGTTAATGTTTCATATAGCTTCTCAAAAATAATGAAATTAAATATTGTTGCAGTAGGCAGTTTATCTAAAGAATATCAAGTCCTTTTTAATGATTATTTAAAAAAAGTTAACTTTTTTGCTAAAGTTAACTTAATAGAAATTAAAGAACAAAAAATACAAAATATAGAATTGAAGAAACAAAAAGAAACAGAATTAATATTAGAAAAAATACCAAAAAATTCACAAGTCATTTACTTATCTACCCAAGCTAAGCAAGTTACATCAGAAGAATTTAGTGAACGTATTACTAATACAGATAATATAACTTTTGTAATCGGAGGATCAAATGGAGTTATAGAAACATATTTTAGTAATAAGTTAAATTTTTCTAAAATGACTTTTCCACATCAACTTTTTAGAGTGATGCTCATTGAGCAAATATATAGAGCATTTACAATTAAAAATGGAATTACATATCATAAATAAAGTAAGTGATTACTTACTTTTTTATATAAATAGTAGTGTTTTTAAAAGCAAAAAATATTTATGTCTAATAAAAAAGCAACAAGCATTAATAAGTGTTGGTGCTTGTTGCTTTGTTTTTGCTAATATTAAATGTTTTAATATTATTTTTAAGTACTTTTTATAAAAGTAATATATCTCTTAATTATCTCTTGAAAAAGATAAAAGTCTTAAAATATGTATTAACATTGATGACGTGTTAACAAATAATCTAGTTGCCAAATTAATTGCGTAGCTATATATTTGAGAATTTGAAGATACATAAGCAAAGTTTTGAATTTCTTTTTTTACATAGTAAAACTCAAATATTGTTGCTCCTGATATAAAAATGACACTTAATAATGAATAATATCATTGAACTTTTAAGACAAAGAAAGAAACAAAAAATAATATCATTAAGGCAATTCCGAGTAATGTCATTGTTATTTTAAGTATATGCTTATTAATTAGTTCGAAATAACCTATCGTAGCACAAACCATTAAAATTAATAATGGTAAACAGGATATTAAAAGAAAGTTTGTATAACTAAAAGTGTTATTGGTTGCATTTATTGATGAAACTCTTTCGTTTGTTTTGAAAATAAATAAAAATCCAGTTATTATCGATGTTCATATTATTAAATTAAAAATAGCGAGTAACGATGATTTTAGTAAACTCATATTATTGTTTCTAATAAAAAACGAAATTATAAAATTAGAAACAACACCAAATAATATTAAACCTAATGCTATAAAAAATACTCGTCCACTATATTTAGAGCTATATAACATTTTTTCTAATATAGAACTTCCTAAAATGGATAATAATATTGTTAAAATAAATAAAAATGCATAAATAAAAGTTGTTATAAAAATAACTTTTCTAGCACCGGTGTATGTTTTGCTTTCAGTAAAGATTTTTTTAATGTTTTCCATATTTTAAATTATATTATTTTTTTAAATTAAACAAAAACTTCCTTTATATAAAAGGAAGTAATTTTTAATTATTTTCAATAACTTCATATTTAAATGAATGTTTTTTTGCGAAGTCCTCTACGTATTTGTTATGTTTGTAAGTCTTAAGAGTTATATTTTTAACTTGTCAAAAGGCATATTCACTAATATTTTCAATTGTAGATGGTAAAATAACATATTCTAATTTTTTAAGTGTGTTAAATGTATAATCTACAATATTTGTGATTCCCTCGTTTAATTTAACTGTTTTAATATTATCTTTGAAAGATATTTCTTGTCCTTGGAATTTAACATTTGGATGCACAACTAAATTTGTCAGTCCATTTGGTATTGATATTATTTGTGAAAAGTCGTTGTTGTATAAAACTCCTTTAAATGAAGCGAAAGAATAATTACCCGCCTCAACTTCAATGCTTTCAACAACGCTTGACTCAAATAATTCTTTTCCATCATTTAATGTTGATGTTTCTTTTGGTATTACGACATTTTTAACATTTAAATTATTAGGAGTCATCAATATTTTTTCAAAGTTTTTACTATATAGAATACCATCTTGTGAAGCAAAAAATTTATTATCCTTTGAAACATCAAAAGCGTATGTGCCTTTAGTTCCGGGGTATTCAATGTGTTTTACAAATTGTGGTATATGTAATGTTCTTACTTTGTCATTATTTAAAATAGTGTCCGAAATATTTTCTACAACAATTTCATCTAATTTATCTAGTATATTAGGGTTATCTACTAGTGCATTTTTAACTGATAATCCGTTTCAGTATTCATATATTACATTTTCATTACTAAAATCTAAATCTAAAACACGTTCCACCATATGATCATTTGAAATTTCTTTAGGTGATAGTCTAAAATATCTTTGGTCAATAACCCCTCAAGTTGTGTCCGAAAAGAATCATTCATTAGTTTCAGGATCTTGTATTGCATTTCATTGGTGAGCTCCAGCAGAAGATCAACCAATAACCATAACTGTTTTAATGCCTAACAAATCTAAAAATGCTTTATATAATATACTATACCCACCACAAACGGCATATAAATATTGTTTAACTTCATATGGGTTTAATTTGGCTTGATTAGCTTGTCTGGCATATTGTACGTTTTTTGTAATTCAATTAAACACAAGTCTTATTTGATTTTTTTTGTTTGTTTCACCTTTTATAATAGTTTCATTAAGAAATTGTCTCAATTCTTCCTTTTGATGTAAGGTATAGTTATTTTGATTGAAATCAGTTATATTTCCTTTTGCAAGATCGATGAATTCTAAAGCTTTTTTATTTACTAAAGATCTAACAGGATCTACATTTGTATTTCCATCTTTGGTAGATTTTTTTATAGCTTCAAGTTCAGGGTAGTTACTGTAATCATTTTTAGGTGAAGATTCCTCTTTTTTAATATTATTTTTGTCAAAATTTCCTGCATAGTATTCAGGCCTAGTGTCCTGGTGAGTACTTAAAGTATTTTTTAATTTAGTAATTTCATCGAACTTATCTTTTAAATCGTTTAGAGTTTTATTGTATTTTTCTAATTCTTGTTTATCAAATTTAAGCGGAGTTTCTAATCGATCAAAATCTTCAGTAATTTTATCTATTGAATCAAATAACATTTCGTATTTATACATTATGTTTTTTTCTAATTTAGCTTCATTATACAAATTTATAAAGTTTTTTTGTTCATTAATTATATTTTCGTATGCTTCTAGTACGCTTTTTTTAACGTTTTGATCATCTTCTTTAGATTCATTATTAGTTTCATCATCTGAGTTTGAATAACCTTCACTTGAATTACCACGATTATTTTTCTGGCTGTTATTATTTTGAGTGTCACTAGAGCTTGCTTTGTTACTATTTTTTTCTTCTGCTCCTCTAGAATTATTGTTTATTATCTTATCGTTATTTAAATTTGAAATATCTTGATTTTCTGAATTATTTTGTTTTTCTTCAGAATGATTTTTATTTGAAGAATCATTAGTTATAACTTTGCTTTGTTGTTCTTTTGTTGGAGAACATGAAATTAAAGTCACAAAACTTGTTCCTAATATAGGGATAAGTAGACTTTTAAGTATTTTATTTTTTTTCATTTTACTTCCTTATACAAACTTTAAGTTTAAAAACTTACTTTAATTATAATATACAATCGAATAATTATGTTTTTTTAAAATAAATGGTTTTTTCTTGCAAAATAAAATAGATCGCTAGGATCTATTATTAATAATTATTCTTGTGTTGTTGATGTTGTAGAAGTTTCTTCATCCGGTTGCGCTTCTTCGCTTGTTTCTGTTTCATCAGAGTCTTTTGATGTAGTTTCTCCGTTTGTATTTTCGTTATCAATAGCTTCTTTTTTAACTTTTATATCATCTACAATTTTTCTTATTTCAACCTTAAAATTATTAGCATTGTCTTCTGAAAGTGTTTCTTTAGCTTCTTTAAGTTTTTGCTTAAAATTCTCAAGATTTTCCATTAATTCAGTTGAAAGTGATTTATATTTTTCATCAGTTAGTTCATCTGTATCATAATCATAAGCTTCTAAAATTATGTCTTCTATTTCGCTATATATTTTTTTTATTTTTTCATCTTCAGGATTTTCTTGTTTTTCTTCTTTTGCAGTGTTAGAATTTGATTCTTCACCTTCTTTTTGTTGTTTTTCGGTTTCTTTAGTTGTGTCATCATTGCTTGAATTTTCAGAATCAATAGCTTCTTTTTTAGCTTTTGTATCTTCTAAAAGTTCATTAATGCGATTAATGAAATTTTGAGCTTTTTCATTTGTTAAATTTCCTTTAAAATAACCGGTTTCCTTTTGTATATTATTTATTCCTAAATTTAACTTATCTGATAGATCTGAATATTTTCCATCTTCATCCTCTGTAAGGAAATCGTAGTATTCTCAAGCTTCGTTTAATTTTTTGCTTGCTTGTTGTTTTAAAGAATTTTCGTCTTCATCTGAGCCGCTTGAGCCACCTGATCATACTGAATCTGAACTGTTAGAATCACCTTTAAGTAATCCAACTAAATTTGATAATTTTGAAGAACCGAAAATTCCGTTTTCTTCATCATCGTCACCTTCTTCATCGTCAGAATCAGAATTTACTTCGTCGGTTGTTTTAGTTTCTTTTGATTCACCTTTTTCGGAATTATCATCCGAATTTGTAATTAAATTAAGTGTTTCTGTTTCTTTTTCATTATTTTCTTTTGTAGTTTCTTTACTTTCTTTTTCTTTTGAAATATTAGATTCTGCTTGATTTGAACATGACGCAACAACAATAACACTTGATCCCAATAGTGGGAGAAGTATTTTTTTTAATAATTTTATTTTTTTCATTATTTCCTCGTTTATTTATTTTTTATTATGTAATTGTCATTTAAATTAATATGACTTAGTATATGAAATTAAATTTTTAATTTTATATTACCGACCAGTAATATAAACAAATTATACAACATATAATTTAATGCTTAAAATATTTTTTAAATAATTAGATATTTTTGCAATGTGTTTTTAGCATATTGAAAAATGTGACTTAATTTAAGGTAAATAAACTTGTAAATATTATTTATAAAAATGCATAAAAATGATAAAATAATAAAGCATAAATTGAGCACAGCAGTTTATTATAGCTAAGAAAAATTTAACATGTCAAACTTTGTTAGTAGATTAAGCTGTTTAGTTGAAAACATTAAGTTAAACTTTAATAGTTAGAAATAAACCCTCATCCTATGCAGAAAGAGGAAAAAATGTCAAGATACACAGGACCAGTTTTCAAAAAAGCTCGTCGTTTAGGTTTTTCTATCTTAGAAACAGGTAAAGAATTTTCAAAAGGTAGAAAAAGAACTTATGCACCAGGGCAACACGGAAACAAAAGAGTTAAATTATCAGATTACGGTTTACACTTATACGAAAAACAAAAAGTTAAACACTTATTTGGTGTAAACGAAAAACAATTACGTAAAGCTTTTGAAAAAGCTGTTAAAGCTAAAGGTGTTACAGGTACAAATTTATTACAATTACTTGAAACACGTTTAGATAACGTAGTTTATAGAGCTGGATTTGCTACAACAAGAAGACAAGCTCGTCAACTTGTTAATCACGGACACTTTACATTAAACGGTAAAAAAGCAAATATTCCTTCAATGGTAGTTTCATTAGGGGACGTTGTTGAATTAAAAGAAAAATCAAGAACAAATAAACAAATTTTAGAAGCATTAGAAGTAAAACAAGCTTCAGCTTGAATGACAAGAAAAGACTTTACAGCTAAATTAGATAGATTGCCAGAAAGAACAGAAATTCATTCAGAAATCAAAGATGCTTTAGTTGTTGAGTTCTACTCAAAATAGTCGAAAGGATCGAAAAAAATGAAAAAAGATTTACATCCTGCTTATTACGAAGTTCAAGTTGCTTGTTCAACATGTCAAAAAGAATTTACTTTTAAATCAACAAGAAAAAACTTTACAGTTGACGTATGTTCAAACTGTCACGCAGTCTTCACAGGAAACAAAACTCAAATCAAAGCTACAGGTAGAATTGATAGATTTAACAAACGTTTACAAAAATCAAACGCAAACAAATAATTATTACAAAAAAACATCAAGTATAATTTTTATATTCTTGATGTTTTTTAATATTTTTTGTTTAATATATCTAACGAATATAAAACGATAATTTTATTAAAAAAATTCAAAACTTAATATATACTAGGCTTATTTTTGTATAAATTTTGGATAAAATAATATATAATTTAAATACTTATGAACAATATAAATTTAAAAAGAAAAGAAGCATTAATTAGAAATATGATAGCAGATATTTTGTTTAATGAAATAACAAATAAAAATATCATAGATCCAGTTGTTATGGATGTGGAGTTATCATCAGATTTGAGTTATCTAAAGGTTTATGTAAACTTATTTTCTAATAAAGAAAAAGGTTTAATTGCACTTAATAATTCTGCGGGCATGGTGAAAAGAATTTTATCTAAGAGATTAAATTGAAGAAAAGTTCCTTCGATTAAATTTTACTTTGATGATGTATCTACAATTGGTAGCAGAATTGACCAAGTTTTATTGAAAATAAAAAACGAGGAAAATAATAAATAATGATATACGATAAAATTATTAATGCTGATGTTTATCAAACCAAATATTCGTCACTAAATCGTGCTTTAAAATTACTTAAAGAATTTGATTTTAGCACTCTAGATTTTGGTATCACACAAATTGATGACAAAATTAAAATTGTCAAAATGAAGTATAAAGAATTATTTCCGAGGGAAACTTTCGGCGAAATTCATGCTAAAAATGTGGATATACATATTTACGCAGGTGAATGTGATGAAATATTTGGATATGATTTAAATCCTGAATATAACGAACAAAATGTTTTATTACATAAACCCGAAAACGATGTTGTTTTTGTGAATTACAATAATAAAAATAATTATTTGCGTTTGACTAAAGGATATTTTGCTTTATTTTTACCCGGTGAATTGCATTGTCCGCTAATCACTGATAAAACAAAGCGGGAAATAACTAAAATAATAATAAAAATTAATATAGAGGAATAATATGCATACTATTAAAAAAATGATTTTAAAACCAAACTTTTACGATGGCTGAACTGATGTTACAGTTAAAGGTTGAGTTGTTTCTAATAGGGGTAGCAAGAAAATTCGTTTCATTGAAATGAATGATGGTTCAACTGTTAAAAACTTACAAGTAGTTTTTAAGGGTGAACAATTTGATTTTGATTTATTAGATCAATTAAGAAACGGTGCAGCTATCGAAATTAAAGGTTCATTAAATGCGACACCTAATTCTCCACAACCAATTGAAATGAAGGCGATAGAATTAATTGGTTATAAAAACGTTGATGAAGATTTTCCTATTCAAAAACAAGAAATGAAAATTGAAACATTGAGAGAAATACCACATCAAAGACATAGAACTAATTTATTTAGATCTGTTATGTTAATACGTTCAACTCTTGCGAAAGAAGTACATAAATACTTTGATAATAAAGGATTTTATTATATGAATAGCCCTATTATTACAAGCAATGATGGAGAAGGGGCAGGTGAAACATTTTTAGTTGATGATTCATCAAAAGAAGGAAACTTTTTTGGTAAAGGCAATAAGGCAAGTTTGGGTGTTACAGGTCAATTACATGGAGAAAGTTATGCCTTAGGTATGAACAAGATTTATACCTTTGCACCAACTTTTAGAGCAGAAAACTCAAATACCAAAAGACATTTAGCTGAGTTTTGAATGATAGAACCAGAAATGGCTTTTTATGACTTAAATAAAACTATTTTATTAGCAGATGATATGCTTAAAGTCGTTATTAGAAACACTTTATCAATTAATAAATTAGAGATAGAATATTTAAACGAACATATTGACAACAATTTAATTTCACGTTTAGAAAATTATATTAATACACCTCTTAAAATCGTTGATTACAAAGATGCAATTGAAGAATTATCGAAAGTTAAAGATAGATTCGAAAACCAAGATATTAAATTTGGTTTAGACTTAGGAAGTGAACACGAGAAATATTTAACAGATGAACTTTACAAAGCTCCTGTTGCTGTAATCAATTTCCCTAAAGACTTTAAAGCTTTCTACATGTATCAAAATGAAGATGGTAAAACAGTCGCTGCTTTCGACCTTTTAGTACCGGGTGTTGGTGAATTAATTGGTGGTAGCCAAAGAGAAACAAATTACGAAAAATTAGTACAACGTGTAAACGAATTAGGTATTGACCAAGAAGATCTACAATGATACCTTGATTTAAGACGTTTTGGACACATGCAATCATCTGGTTTTGGAGTAGGGTTTGAAAGGCTTGTAATGTACGTTGCAGGTATGGAAAATATTAGAGATACTATTCCTTACCCAAGAACACCAGGAAACATTAAAATGTAATAAAATATCACATAAATATGTGAAAAAAATATATAAATCTAATATTATTAATTAACATTTTACGTAAATGTTAATTTTTATTTTGAAAACCTAAAGTATTAAAATAATTATTAAATATTTAATTTATAACTTGTATATGTGTAGTATAACAGAGCACAAAAGAAATTAAAACATCCTAAAATTATGAAATCTAACAACGTAATAATATCGAAATAGCTATTTAAAATAATATCCATTCATGATATTTAATAAAAATGTTTAAAAAGGTGACTTCGAAAGATTCGAGTGAGTTTACATTAGTTTTAATTATTATAATTATGATGAAACTATTTTTTCAACAACAAATAATGCAATTATTTTTTTCTTATCAAACAGCACTTTATTTTTATGATTTAACAAACAAAATATCGTTTATAAATGAGGTAATAATCGAACAAGATTTTAATACTTAAAGAATTAAAGATAAAGTAATCGTTCATCAAGATGAAAAAGTCTAGGTATAAAAATGGAAATGGGAAATATTGTAAATTTTGACGATATGGATAGAAACACTTTTCAACCTAACTAGAGATAGAAAAAATCAAGATGCAGAAATTTTTCTAAAGTATGAAATAATTATCTTAAAAAAAATAATAAAGATAGTATTGTAAAAAATTAAAACTCCAAATCTAAATTAAATTTGGAGTTTTAATTAAATGTTATTTTTTTACTTAATTTTAGGTACTTTAATCACAAAATTAAGTGTAAACATTAATGTAATTCAACTTGTTGCATATAGGAATGATCCTCATCATTTTATATCTTGTCCTAATAGAATATAGAATTCAAAACTTGCGTTACTTTGATTCACAAACGACAAGTCTTTTAGAGCAAAGTATTTAATTAAATTACTAATTTGTGTAGCAGGAATTAAACTTGATATCTCAGCAAGTGCTCTTGGAAATGTGATTAGTGGAACAAATGCACCAATAAGAAAACCGGCGATTCCGCTTAAAGAAGCGCTTAAGGCACTAAATGCAGCACTATTTGAAACATAGCTAAAAATGAACACAAATATAGCACTATTTAAGATGCATCCAACAATAACGCTAAATCAAATATACATTCCTTTTGCAAACGGAATAGTAGTTTGGTTGTTCACAATAAAAGTTTTGTTTCCTAACATTCAAAAAATACTTATTAGATACATTATTGTCGTAATTAAAATATTTAAAAATATATTGAATAGTAGGTAGCTCAAACGTATGACACTAGTTTTAACGGGTGTCATATACAAATCATTTAATATTTTTCTCTCTGAGTCAGTTACCATAACACTTGATAAACTAATTGCGTTTGTAAATGTGGTTACCGATAAAAGCCCAATCATTAAACTTATATCGGCATATTGGTTTTTAATAATTTCAGGCGTTTGTTTTGGCATTTGGCCAATGTAAATATTTCTTGCAAATAACGCGAAACATAAAAGTACAATCATAGGACTCATAAAGGTAAAGAAAATTCTTTTTTTATCTTTTGCAAAGATTAAGAAATGTCTTTTAAATAAATTGCTTAACTGACTAAACATTTTTACCTCCAAATTGTTCGGTTACATTTAAAAAGACTTCGTCCATTGAACCTTTGAAAAATTCGTAATCTTCAATATGCTTGATGTGTTCTTTAATTCATTTTGAACCTTCATTAAAATCCTTAAATTTAACTGTATAAACATTATTTTCAATTTTAAAATTTAAATTTGACTTTGAAATTGAGTCACTTAATGTGTTTGACATCTTATATATTTTAATGTTAGAACTTGAATATTTTGATTTCAGTTCTGAAGGGGACCCTTCAACTAATTTTTCACCTTTTTGAATTATTATTGCTCTATTACAATTGTTTGCTTCTTCCATATAATGAGTTGTGAGTAAAATAGTTAGATTTCTATCTTTTTGTATTTTACCAAGTATTTCTCAAACAAGTTTTCTAGAATTTGGATCTAGACCGGTTGTAGGTTCATCTAAAAATAAAATCGACGGCTTATGAACAAGTGCTCTAGCTATGTCCACTCTTCTTTTTTGTCCTCCACTAAGTTGAGAGTAATTTCTATTAGCAAAATCATTTAGTTGAAATTCATCAATAATTTCGTCAACGATTTCTTTTGGAGTTTTATCTTTAAAAAAAGACTTATAAAGACTAGCTCTAACTAGTAAATTTTGATATACATTTAATCCGGGGTCTAAAATAGATTCTTGAAACACAATACCTATTTGTTTTCTAATTGAAACTATGTCTTCATCAATATTTTGACCATTTATCAAAACTTCTCCCGCATCACGTTTTAATAAGCCTAAAATAATATTCAATGTGGTTGTTTTACCAGCTCCGTTTAGTCCTAAAAAACCAAACAATTCACCCTTATTCACGCTAAAAGAAATCCCTTTTAAAGCTTTATATTTTTTGAAACTTTTTTCTAAGTTATTTATTACAATAACTTCACTATTTGTTTTGTTTTCTTCATTTGAATTCACATTCCCTCCTATATATTTCTTATTATATAACTTTCAAAAAATATTTTCAAAATGAAAGAATGTTTCAAAAAATCAGGATATTCTCCTGATTTTTAAATATTATTAGAATGTGAATTTTAATTTTAATGCTAATTTTTTATATTCTTCTGCATCTTTATCTTTTTTTAATAATACAAGCAATTTGTAGTTAAATGTAATTGTCTTAACAAGTTCTGATTTAGTTTTTTCAATCTCTTGAGCCGAGTTACCAGGTATACCTTTTTCTCCGCTTAATTGTAGTTTTTCTTTAAATTCTTTGAAGTCTTTATCTTCTTCATTTATTTTAAGTTCACCAAATAAATATTCGTGAACTAATGATTTTTTAAGTTCGGAACTTGCTATTTTGTTGAATTCTTCGTTTAATTCTTCTTCTGTTGTTTTAACAAATGAAAGATATTCTTTTCTCTTTAATCCGTATTGTTTTAATGAATTGTTAAAATCATCTTCCAATTTTTTTATTCTATCTTGTAATAATTGACGATTAATTTCTAGTTTTGACTTGCTAATAATTTCTTCAATAGTTTCTAATTCAAATTGTCTAATTGATTCTAAAAAGAACTCAACTTCTTTTTTATTTTTTAATAATTTTTCAAATTCTTTTAAAGTTTCAACTCCTTCAATTTTGAATCCTTTTACAAAATCATCGTTAAAGTCAAATTTTGAAGGTCTTTTAATTGCGTTTATTGTAACTTGGAATGTTGCTTCTTTGTCTCTATATTCTTTAACAAAATAATCTGCTGGGAATTTAACAACTACATCACCTTTATATCCTGTTTTTTTACCAACTAATTGATCTTCAAATCCAGGAATAAAAGTTTTAGAACCTAATAATAAATCATGTCCTTGAGCTTCACCACCTTCGAAAGCAACGTCATCAATAAATCCTTTAAAGTCGATGTTAACTGTGTCACCTAAAACTGTTTTTTCATTTTTGTCATTAATTTCTTCAAGACCATTGAATTTTTCTGAAATTTCTAATTTTGCATCTTCAACTTCTTTTTTACCTACTTTTTTAAAGTTAAATTTAGTATCGATTCCTTTTAAAGTAAGTTTTTTTAGATCAGGCATCATAGGGAAATTGTAATTAATTACTAAGTCACCGTTTTCTTCGTTTTTAATATCTAATTCATGAAATTGTAAAACTACTGCTAATTTATTTTCTGAGATATATCTAGCAATTTCAGAGAATTTATTTCTAGCTAAGTTATTAATAAGTGTTGTAAAAACATCTTCTTTGTTAACGTATGATCTTAGTTTCTCAATTGGAGCTTTACCAGGTCTATAACCAGGAACTTTAACTTTTTGTGCTTTTTTATCTATTGATTCATTAAATAATTTTTGAAATTCATCTGATTTAATTGTGTATGAAACAACAACTTGAGAATTTTTAACATCTTGTGTATGTTTAATCATTTTACTCCTTATTTTATATTATAAATATAATATAATTT
Organism: Mycoplasma sp. CSL7491-lung; assembly: GCF_018913965.1. Taxonomy (GTDB): domain Bacteria; phylum Bacillota_I; class Bacilli_A; order Mycoplasmatales; family Metamycoplasmataceae; genus Mycoplasmopsis. The sequence continues at coordinate 67,079 of NZ_JAHMHG010000003.1, read as the reverse complement.
TACATTATTTTTTAACTATTTTTAGTTATAAAATCACATATTTTCATGTGTTCTTTTTTGTTAGAAAGTATTTCTATAATATTTTCAAAAAACGGAACATTTATTTGATTGTTTTTAATAATCTTTTCTAATGATTTAGCAGTCGTAAAACCCTCTACAGTTCCATTTGTTTTTTTTAAAGCTTCGTTTATCCCAAATTCACCAATCATTGTACCGAATGTATAATTTCTACTTTTAACCGATGTGCAAGTTAAAAAAGTATCACCTATACCCGCAAATTGGTAAACAAAATTATTGTCTGAATCATTTGTGAGTTTACGATATATTGTTATCATTTCTTGAATACCAATTGTAATTAAAGCTGCATTTGTATTTTTACTTTCTGTTGTGATGGAAGCTATACCTAAACCTATTGCTAAAACATTTTTTAGAGAAGCAAATAATTCTAAACCTATTTCGTTATTATTTTCAACTAATTTAAAATAATTATTATTAAAATTTTGAATTAATTCTTCGTTGTATTCTTTGTTTTCACCAACAATATTTATAACTGTTAATTCTTTATTAAAAATTTCGATAGCAAAAGAAGGCCCTAAAAGTGTAGCTAAATTTTTTAAGTTTTTATTAAATTTTCTTTTAATAAATTGACTAAAAAAAAGCTCAGTAGAAGGTTCAATACCTTTTGATAAATTAATTAAATTTATCTTCTTAAATTTAATTAATTTGCTTATTTGTTTTAAAACAGATTTTATAGCATTTGAAGGAATTGCAAGAACCACAAAATTGGAATTTAAAACAACTTCAGATAAATCATTTGTAGCAAAAATATTATCTTTATTAAAGAAATTATTTGATCCAAAGTACTTTTGATTATGTCCGTTATTTATGTCCTGAATTTCTTTTTCATCAATGCCATACATAGATATTTTTTTATTATTATAAGATAAAACATTAGCTAGCGCACTACCGTAAGCTCCTGTTCCTATAAAGCCAAAGTCATATTTGTATTTCATAATATATATTATATTCTAATAATCTAAAAAAAGGTATAAAAAAATGGCAGGGGTAGCAGGATTCGAACCCACAACACACAGGGTTGAAGCCTGTTGTTCTACCGTTGAACTATACCCCTAACAATATAAGTGTTAATATTATACATTATTTTTTTATATATAGTAAATTTTATGTTAAAAACTTATGGACAAAGACTTTTTTATAACCTAAAAAAATTTAATAAAAAACGAACATCTTTAAAAAATGTTCGTTTAAAAATTATTTCATGTATTTAGTTGCAAAGTCTTCTTTATCTTCAAAATATTTTCTAACAATAGGTGCAACTTTTTCACCAAATAATCTAATTGAGTTCATAATATCTTTATGGTCCATTGAACCAACTGGTAGGTGAATTAAGAATCTATTTAATTCAACTGTTTCAATTACACTAATAATTTTTTTGGCTACAGTTTCAGGACTTCCAACAAATACAGCTCCATCAGGGCCGATCATTCTTTCGTATCTTTCTTTTGTAAGTTCAGTTCAATGTGGTCTTTCGCTTGCTATACGGTCAACGAATAATTTAACTGGATGTCAATATTTTTGTGCTGCTATTTCATCAGTTTCATCAATATAACCTCATGAGTGAGAACCAACTTTCATGTTTTCGAATGATGGATTTTTATCAGCCTTTGATGCTTCCTTGTAGATTGCACGATATGCTTGTACAAGTGGTTTGAAATCATGTGGATTTCCGCCAATAATTGCATATACAATTGGTAATTTACGTGTTGCAATATCAATTGTTGAGTTAGGGTTTCCACCTGTCGCAACTCAAATTGGCATATTTAATGCTCTTGGATAAACAGGTTTATTTTCAACAGTTTGAGTATATGTTCCTTTTCAATTTAAGTTAATATCACGTTTTATTTCAAGTAGCATATCTAATTTTTCATCAAATAATCCGTCGTAGTCTCTTAATTGGTAACCAAATAGTGGGAATGATTCTGTAAATGAACCTCTACCAACCATAATTTCAGCTCTACCATCTGACATTAAATCTACATGTGCAAAGTTTTGGTATACCCTAATAGGATCGTTTGAAGAAAGAACAGTAACAGCACTTGTTAAAATAATATTTTTTGTTTTAACTGCTCCAGCAGCTAAAATCATCTCAGGGCTAGAAATTGCGAAATCATCTCTATGGTGTTCCCCTACAGCAAAAACATCAAGACCAACTTCGTCAGCTAGCACCATTTCTTCGATTAAATCTTTGATTCTTTTGTGGTGAGATTCGATTTTTCCTGTTGATTCTAATTTAGTTGTCTCACCAAATGTAGAAATACCTAATTCAATTTTCATAATTACTCCTCTAAAAATGTTTTATTTAGTTTCAAAATTTTGCTTATAAGCATTAGGTTGATATTTTTGTAAATATACTAAACCTATTTTTTTAATTAAGATTATATCTATTACCTTTCTGATACTAATTCGACTTGCTTCAGCTGGCGTCATAGAAGCATTTATCTTATTTATTTCTTCATTCATATCAGATTGTGATGCATTTAGTTTAAATTTTTTAATTAAAATTCATTGTGTTACAAATCTATCAAAAATAGTGTTTGCTATTTCTTCAGGTTTTAAATTAGCAATTTTTTGCGGGTCGATTTCCAATATTTTATCTTCGAGAAGCTCAGTTGGAAAATTAAATTTGTTTGGGTTCAATTTGCTTATCTTATCAACAATTTGAAATCCGTATGTTACTAAGCTTTCATCAACCATTCCGCTTTTAATAGTTTGATATACATATTTTTTTGCATCATCTAAATTTTTTATTTCTGGTATTTGAAGTTGATTTACATTATCATCACTCAAAGGAGTTTTAACAACTTCTTTTGCGTTTAATATTTGTATTTCATATGTTTCATCATCGGTAAATTTATATGTAAACTTATCACCTACTTTTTTACCGATTAAAGCATATTCAAGACTTTTTTGATCATTATTATTTGCTATTAATACTATTTTATCTTTTCTATTTATGTTGGCTTTAAAAATCTCTAAACCTACTTCGTTGTTGATTTTTATTTCACCCTTAATATCATTTTTAAAACTGAAGTTTTTTATATAATTTTCAACAAAAGTATTAATTTGTGCATCATAATTGTCCGGTAATTTAAAATCTGGTCTGTCGGTTAAGTCTGAAGTAAAGTCTTTATATTCATCTTCTGTTATATAAAAAACTTTAAATTCAAGTTCAGCTTTTTCAATAGTAATGTTTTTATTAACTAAAATTGGTTGTAAATAGACATTTGCATCTTCGTATTTAGATAATAATTCTTCGTGTAATTTCATTTTTTCAAAAAACACTATTGTTTTAGTTGATTCATCTAAAATTTTTGCTTGGTTTATATCTTTTTGATTTTTTGATTGTAAATAACGTAAAGCTTGGTTTTGAACGTTAATTCAAAATTCTTTTTCTAAAGTTACTTTTCTTGTTAGTGATTTCATTTTTCTCCTTAATATTAAATTAATTTAAGTAATTTGAAGCTCAAATAATAAAATGTGTCGCATTTTAGTTTTTGTTTACTATAAATTGAACGTTAATTAAAAAAGTAACTTTTGCGCTCAAAAAAAGATTACCAAAACCTATTACTCTTAACTTAACGTATTAATTATATCACTTTTTAGCAAAAGAGTTATTTTTTTGCTAAAAAAAGGGGTTTTTTAATGTTTTTTATTTTTAACCATAAAAAATGGTGTCTGCAATAGAAGGTAATATATCTTCTTTTATTATTTTAATTTGTTCTTTTACTTCTTTTATTTTACGACGATTTAATTTTATATTTCTTAAAACGAAGCTATTATCTTTGTTGTATTCTTTAAATGTTGGTAAAAAATCATAGAATTTTATTGCGACCTTTGTATTAATTTGATTTTTTTGTTCAAATATTTTTATAATTTTATCTATTGCATCACCAATTTTTGTTTCCTTATTCAAATTAATATTCTTATCTAATAACTTAAATATGTCATTCATCTTATTTAGTTTTACTTCTTGGTTTCTTAAACTATTTATTATTTTAATATATTTATGTATTTGTTTTTCTATTATTTCTTTCTTTTCGATATTCTTGTGTATAAAAGCTATTTTGTTTACATCATCTTTATTATATTTAGCAATACAATTCATTATTATTGATCTTTCATTTTTTGTTAATATAACTTTGTAATTTTTGTGTTGATGTGAATTTTTAAAATTATTTAATATTAAAATAGCGCCTAAAACCGAACATAATGTTCCGTTTGAAAATTCGGGTTTTATTTTAATGATTGACCCTTTATATAATGCGTCTTGATTTTTTATGCTAGTCATTTTTTCAAAATATTTTTCATTAAATAGTTTTGACGGAACGACTCTATCTATCGATACTCCGTTGCCTTTTTGTATATTTTTAGTCTTGAAACCAAACATAGGTTCAATAATATTATCTTCAAGTGAATTTCCTCAAACTAAGAACTCTATATTGTTTGAGGAAATTTCTAAATTTTTAATTCCTGTTATTCTTCTGATAGAATTAGTTAATTTTTTCTTTATTATTGTTTTTGTTTGATAAATTAAATTTTCTAAATTTCAAATTTTATTTAGCTCAATATGGTCAGTTTCTAAAACTAGATTCCCGTCTTTATAAAAACCCACAGTGTATATGTAAGGAAAATCCATATTATGTGGTGTATCTTTGAAGAATCTTTTTAGGAAATTGGAGGTAATAGCTTCAAAATCGATATAAATTTCTAATTTTTTATTCATTTTTCCTTCTTTAATCTAATTATATTATTTTATTTAAAAACACCATCGAAATGGTGTTTAAGATGATATTTATTATTTTCTTTTAATTTCTTTAAGACGTGCACTTTTACCTTTACGATCTCTCATAAAGAATAATCTTTTTCTACGAACTTTATTTGAACGAACAACTTCAATGTGGGCAATTAGCGGTGAGTGAACTGGAAAAGTTCTTTCAACCCCAACACCGTAAGAAATTTTTCTTACTGTAAATGTTTCTCTTGTTCCTGATTCTTTTTTAGAAATTACTAATCCTTCAAAAATTTGAATACGTTCTTTTTCACCTTCACGAATACGTACAGAAACTTTAACGTTATCTCCTGTTGTAAATGCAGGAATATCTGTACGTAATTGTGTTTTCTCAACAGCTTCAATTAATTTATTTCTCATTTTTAATCCTTTCAATAATATCTGGTCTATTTTTTAATGTCTTTTTAAATTGAAATTCTTTTTTTCAAGCTTCTATTTCTTTGTGGTTTCCGCTAAATAATACTTCAGGAACTTTTAATCCCTTGTATTCTCTTGGTCTAGTGTATTGGGGGTAGTCTAATAATCCGTCCCCTTGAAAAGAATCATAAATATGTGACTCCGCTTTGATTACGTTTGGAACCAAACGTGCTACAGAATCTGCCATAACCATAGAAGGAAGTTCTCCTCCTGTTAAAACATAATCACCTATAGATAATTCAATATCAACTAAATCAACAATTCTTTCGTCAAAACCTTCGTATCTGCCTGAAATAAATGTAATTTGATCATATTTTTTAGCTAAGTCATTCGCTATTTCTTGAGTAAATTTTTTACCTTGGGGCGAAACTAATATTTTATAACCACCTCTATTTGGTAGTGAATCAAGCGCTAAATCAATTGGTTCTATTTGTAATAATAGTCCGTGTCCGCCACCATAAATTTCATCATCAACTTTGCGATGTTTGTTAGTACTAAAAGTTCTAAAATCTACTACATTTATTTCTAGTAATTTGTTTTGAATAGCTTTATTAATAATACTTTCATTAATAAAAGGTTCAAAGTATTTTGGAAATAGAGTTAAAAAATTAAATTTCATATTATATTATTTAGAAGATTTTAATAAGTTAGCAACTGTTAAAGTAGGTTTTGCACCTTGTTTAATTCATTTATCTGTAGCTTCTTTATTTAGAACTAATTCTTTTGTTGAAGGGTTGTAGTGTCCAAGTGCTTCAATAAATTTACCATCACGTGGAGCTCTAGCGTCAGCAGCAACTATTTTGTATACTGGTCTAAATTTGCTCCCCATTCTTTTTAATCTTAATTTTACCATATCACCTCCTAATAAGTGTCAAGCAAAAGTGCTTGACAGTAAATAGTAAATTTATTATATATTATATTTTCATAAAACAAAATATTTTATAAAAATAAAGTTTTAAAATCACAGATTCATTTCTGTGATTTTAATCTTATTCATCATTTAATTTTTCTCAGTTTGGTAAAGTTTTAAATTCTGAATTATCGTATTTATCCGGGTATAAATAACTCAACAACCTCATTCTTTCATAGAATGAACCGGGATTTTGAGTTGTATAACCATCACCTAAAAAGGCATTAGCGTTTGTATCTATTATCATAATATTGGAGTGTGTAAATGATGCTTCGGTTACTAAACCGGTAGCGTTACCGTCTAAATCAAAAACCATACTACCCGATGAACCTGATTGTAAATCAAAGATTAAGGAATTTAAAGGTATAACTGGAAGTTTTGATTTGGCGCCACCATATCCTAATCTTAAAATATCATCGTTACTTATATTTCCTATAATGTATTCTCTATATCTTTTTCTATTTATTGTGTCTGCATTTATTTTTTGTTCAGAAATAGGAAATGCAGCAAGCGATCAATTAAAGTTTACAAGTCTTGATATATGCAAGTTGTGTTTACTTGGTTTTATATTCTTTAATTTCTTTAGTTTTTTAAAGAATTTGAAGGTGTTGTAAGTTTTTTTATCAGTTTTATCGAATCTATTAGAAGTATAAAATAGTTTTTCATTTTTTTCACTGAAATTTAAGTAAAAATCTTTAAAATCTGCAATACCAACGATTAAATCAGCGTTTGAAAGAGAATTATTTGTGTTGTACGCATAAATGTTTCAAGTACTATTAAAATTTATATTTCCATAATTATTTTTAAATTCATGTTCACTATTCGGAAATGCTTTATCATTATGAAAATTAGCAATAATATCTACTTTAATAGTTTCGTTTAATCATTTTTTATCATCAAAAACAGATCCTCTTTTATCAGTGCTTTCAATGTTTCAACCTCCATCAGGTTCGAAAACCTCTATTGGTAAGTTCAAAACATTATTTTTAAATTCTTTGCTTAAAGATTCGCCTCAAACATGTTGATTTGTTGTTATAAAAAATTTATAATCATGCGGGTCGTTGGGGTTAACTTTACCTATAATATCTCATGTTCCTTGTCCAGATTGAGCCCAAGGAGCAAAATTAAAAACTCTATTTCTTGCATTCAAAATATTAGTTTCTGCGTTATTAAAATATGTCCGTTTTGATGATTTGGTCGCATCATTATTAAGGTGAATATAATTATCTTTGAAATTTAATTGCTCGAGATTTACAGATAATATATTGCTTTTGCCTTTTGGAACGTATTTTATTTCACTTCTATTGTTTATATCCAAATCTGCTCAGTGAACAAAAAATAGTGAACTACCTATAAAAGAAGAATTATAACTTGATAAATAATGATCACCTAATCTGTCAAATATTTTCGTTGAAGGATCTTTAGATTCTATATTATATGTTAATTTATTATTTTCTTTATTGAATTCAACGCTAAATTTATATTTATCATTTATCAATTGTTTTAACTTGAATTCTTCTTCCTTACTATTTCTTATGGCTAAATATTCAAAGCTTAGATTTGAAATTAATGGCTTCTTGAGTATTTCTTTATATGGCACCGAAATATAAACAAATGATTTGGACATATTTCTTTGTGAAGTATTATAACTTTCTGCTTGCTCTAAATACCTAACGTAAGGTTCTGGTTCGATTAAATCAATTATTTGTCTTTGTTTTGGATCAAATTCAAACCCTATTTCTAAAAAAGAGTCTTCAATATGCTTATCTAAATTATGAAATTGTGATAAATCTTTTGTTATTGATGCTTTAGTAAATTCATCATTAATTTTTCAATCTAGATCATTAATTATTTCTCTTGGTGATATAAAGTGTGTTTCTACTTTTTGACCATTTTTAACTAAATTAAAAGAATTTGTTTTTTGTGAAAGTTTTTCTTTTAGTTCTTTTGAAATTGAATTTTCATAAAGTGAAGCTTGGCGCTTGTATCATTTTTCTTTATTATAATTAACTATAGCATAATGATTTTGTATTTTGTACTCGATATTTTTATCGTTTGAAGACTCTTTTTTAAATAAATTATTTTTTGTTTCTCCCTCTATTTCTCCGTAAATAAAATTATTATCCGTATTATCATATTCAAAATTAAACAAAAATGATTTATTTTTTAATTTTGATAAAGAATTTTCAAAATTTTCACTTCCTAAAAATGCGTTTAACGTATATTTGTCGACTATTTTAATTTCTTTTAATTCATATTCTGTATTTTCATAAAATCCGTTTAAAGTGAATTTTTTAAGTTTTGTAAACGGGACGATAACTTTATTCTTATCTAAAAATAAATTATGATATATGCTTTGATTATTTGTTTCATTCATTATTTTTGTTTTACGTTCAAATATTAGTTCTAAATTTTTATTTTTAAATAATTCTAATTCTTCTTTTTTAAAATCAAACATAATTGAACCATATATATTTTTGTTAGATAAAAATATATCAAATTTACTAATTTCAAAATTCTTAATATTTTTTAAATTATTAAAAACATTATTTTCATCGATTTCATAATTTCATAATTGGTCTTTATATCCGATTTTGGTTATTATAAATTTAGTTATATCTTCGGGTAATGAAATGTCTTGAATCTCTAGTCAGTTATTATTATTTATATCTAATTTATAAATATTAGAAAAATTCGTAAATGGATCTAAACTTTTAACTTCTATTTCTATGTTTTTTATATTTGTGTCACTAAAATTAATTTCTAATTTACTATTATTGTAATTAATTTTATTAATAATGGGTTTGTTATTAATAAAATTCACCTTACCTTTAATGTTAATTTTTGGTATTTTATCTAGTCTCGACCAAACATTTTCATTATTCTTTATTTCTATGCCAAGAATTCTATATATATTTCTTGGATCAAATTCTTCAGTGTTAGCTTTAATCTTTGTTATTTTTATATTGCTATTTTCCGGATTACTATAGATTTTTTCGTCAAAATTAAAATTAAAATATTTAATTTCTCCGTTGTTTTTTAAAGCAACTAATCTCATTTCTTTCCTAAACTCTGGTTTTTGTCCGTTTTTAGTTGAAAAAAATAAAGAAAATGTGTGTAAGTTTTGAGATAATTCTCATGTTTCTCAACGTGTGTTATTTGTGATTATTATATCATCAGATAACTCGCTAGATTTATTAAATAATATAATTTCATTTTCTGAAATAAAATTAAATGATTTGTTTCCGTTTTTAATATCAATTAACTTTACATATTTGTTTTTTTCTAAGTTGGATATTTTTACTGAAAATATTTTATTTTTAATTTTAATATTGTCTAAATTTATTTCTTCTCTAATGTTATTTTCTCCATAAGTATATATTAGTTTAAATCTATTTAAATTATCTACTTGGTAATTTATTTTAAAAATTAATTCTAATGAATTGTTGCTAAATTTACTATCTTTTAACTCGAATCTAAGATATTTTCTTTTATCAATTGTTGAGTTTTTATAATTAGTTTTTGATTTAGATATCAATCAATTATTATATGTTTTAAATAATTCGTTATTTTCGTCAAACTCACTTAAATTTTTAATATTTATTGGAGTTTTATAAATATAGGGTTCAGTTAGATCATAATTGTATGAAAGCATAATTTCTTTTTGAGTATTGTTAGAAATAGTTTTATTGTTTTGTAATTTATTTGGTTTATTTCTCTCTAAATCTGTATTGTTTGTAGAATTATTCTTATCAATTTTGTCTTTAACTTCTTTTTCATTTTTCTCTAAATCTGTATTTTTATTTAAAGTAATATTAGAATCTTTATCTAAAATTTTATTCTTGTTTTTTTCTTTATCTAGTTTATCATTATTTATCTTATTATTATCTTTAACACCATCATTAGAATTATTTCTTTGATGCAATGTTGAATATGTTTTTGAACAAGATATTGCAATTAAGGGAACGCTTGTCAAAAATAATGATATTCCTAAAATAATTTTTCTCTTTCTCATTTTTTCTCCTTAAAATATGAACAATTATATACCTTTTAAATTTATATAAAAATATCAGAATTATAAAAATCGCAAGTTGTATGTTTGCGATTTTTATAAATTATTCATTATTTATTTTTTCTCAATTCGGTTTTTCGTTAAATTGATTGTGGTTATATTTGTTTGGGAATAAATAACTCAAAAGTCTCATGCGTTCATAGAAAGAAGCAGGGTTTTGCGTTGTTTTACCATCACCTAAAAAGGCGTTACCGTTTGTGTCGATTAACATTACATTTGAACGAGAAAATGTTGATTCTGTTAAAAGTCCTGTTGCATTTCCTTCGGAATCAAATGCCATACTTCCTGATGAACCACCTTGTAAGTCAAAAATTGTTGAATCAAGTGGTATAGCAGGTAATTTTGATCTAGCGCCACCGTATGCTAGTCCTTCTATGAAGTAGTCTCCCATACTTCCTATTATGTATTCACGGTATCTTTTATTATTTAAAGAATCTTTATTATATGTTTGTTCTTTTATTGGAAATGAAGCTATACTTCAATTTAAATTAACCAATTTAGATAAATGTAAATTATGTTTACTTGGCTTTATTGTTTTTAGTGTTGGTAATTTTTTAAAGAACATATATGTTCTGTAAATTGCTTCATTATTTTCATTAAATTCTTGTCCGTTATAAAACATTTTTCCATCTTTTTCATTAAAAATAGAATAAAAATCTTTAAAATCAGCAATACCAACAACTAAGTCGGCATTAGAAAGTGAATGTTCAGTTTTATTTTCTCCAAATATATGTCAAGTACTATTTTCATTTATATCAGCATAGTTATTTTTAAATTCTGTGGCAGTATTAGGGAATGTAATATCATTATGAAAATTAGCTATTAATTCAACTTTTACTGTTGCTTCCGATCATTCTTTTTCGTTTTCGATGCGACCTCTAGTATCTCTTGAATCGGGTGTTCAACCTCCCTTTGGTTCGAATAATTTAATTGGTAAATTAAAATTATTATTTTTAAATTCTCTACTATATGCAGAACCTCAAACATGTTGATTAGTAGTTACAAAAAATCTATAATCATTCGGATCATTTGGATTTACTTTACCGATTACATCTCAAGTACCTTCGGCACCTTTTGGTCTTGGAGCGAAATTAAACACTCTATCTCTTGCGTTTAAGACATTTTCTTCTGTATTATTGAAATAAACACGTTTTGAGGAACCTCAAATAGTTGTTGATACATAATCATAACTATCTTCAAAATTTAATTGATCTAACCCAATTGAAAGAATACCTTTTTTACTTTTTGGTATGTAAGTAATATTTGTTATATTATTTTCATCTAGATCGGCTCAATGGACAAAGAAAAGAGAGTTTCCTAAAAAAGCGGAATTGTGTAATGAGAAATAGTGATCACCTAATCTATCAACTATTTTATTTGATTTATCTCTTGATTCTATTATATAAGTTAATTCTTTTGTGTTCTTATTATATTTAACATTAAATTTATATCTATTTGCTATTAGCTGTTTTAATTTTAGTTCTTCTTCTTTTGAATTTCTTATTGCTAAATATTCAAAACCTAAATCGGAAATTTCATTATTTTCTAAAATTTGACTATATGGAACAGAAATATAAACAAATGATTTAGACATATTTTTTGTTGAATGAGAGGAATTGTAAGTTCAACTTCCGTATCTAACAAATGGCTCTGGTTCAATTAAATCTATAAGTTGTCTTTGCTTTGGATCAAATTCAAATCCTATTTCAAAGTATGCATCTTTTTGATGGTTATCAATTCCATCAAAATTAGATAAATCTTTTGTTATTGATGCTAGGGTAAAATTGTCATTTATTTTTCAAGATAAATCATTTATAACTTCACGCGGTGAAATAAAATGAGTTTTAATTTCTTTATTGTGTTGTGTTAAATGAATTTTAGAAGCATGATTTTTTAAATATTCTTTTTTTGTACTTAATTCAGGAGAAATTTCATCTTCAAACAATGATGCTCTCTGTTTGTATCATAATTCTCTATTATAATTATTTAGCGAGTAGTGATTTTGTATTGAGTAATCAATATTCAAATCTGTGTTGCTAACTTTTTTCATAAGACTATTTTTAGTTTCACCTGAATTAGAACCAGCTATATAATTATTATCAAAATTACTATATTCAAAATTATATAAAAATGATTTATTATTTTCTAAATCTAAACTAAAAGCGAAGTGTTGATTACCTACAAATTCTATTAAAGAATACTTATCTACTATTCCAATTTTTTCAAGTTCATATTTAGTGTTTTCGTAAAATCCATTCAAATTAAATTTTTGTAATTTATCAAAAGGAACTACAATTTTTTCTTCCTTTAAAAATAAGTTATAGTAAATTCCTCCATACGAATCTTCTCCGGGAACTCTATCTTTTCTTTGGAAAGTTAGTTCTAAATTCTTATTTTTAAACAACTCTAAATCTTCTTTTGAAAAATTAATTCCAATTGAACCATATATATTTTTAGTCTCGTTATCAGTATAAAAATTTAATCTTTCTACTTTAAAATTTTTTGTAATGGGATGATTTTTAATGATAGATTCTCGACTATTTATGTTGTAATCATATAATTGATTTCCAAAATTAACTCTTGTAATCATGAATTGCGAAATATCTTTAGGGAGATTAACATCTTGAATTGTGTATTGATTATCGTTACTTTTATAACCTAAAAAAACGTTTGAAAATTTATTAAAAGGATCCATACTTTTTACTTCAAATTGAACTTTTGAAGTATCGACTAATGATTGGTCTAAATGTCTAAAGTCAATAATTACACTATTATTTTGTAAAGTAGTAGAATTGATGATTGGCGCATTAGAAATTTGTGAGGAGTTTTCATCTTCTTTACCTGTAATTTTTATTTCGGGTATTCCATTAATTTTCAACCATTTATCTTGGTTTCCAGTTTTGGGGTTTATTTCTATTCCTAAAATCTTATCAATATTAGAAATATCGAATGTCTCAGACTCTGCAATTAATTTAGTATACCCACTTGTTTTTATATTATTTCAATCGTCAACCTTTTTATATGAAAATCTAGCGTATTCTATTCTTTTATCTTTTGTTAATCAAATAAATCTTAAATTATTAGGAACATACGGTGTGGCTCCATTATACTTAGATCTAAAAACAATTTTAAAGCTGTGTCTATTTCCGACTGCAGGTCATGTTTTTCACTCATTATCATTTGAAATTATAAAGTTTCTAGACTCCTCTCATGATTCGTTACCTAACATAATTTCACCTTTTGATAAAAAGTTTAAAGATTCATTATTTTTCTTAATATCCACTAGTTTTATTTTATAATTTTGAGTTATATTAGAAATATTAGCAAGTAATGTTCTTTTTGAGTTTTCAAAAGGAGATAATGATACTTCAATATTTTCATTAGCAACATCAGATCTATAAATTAACTTGTAATTATTAATTTCATCTAAGTCAAAATTTGATTTTATCTTAATTGTCAATGAATTATTTGCGTAAACATAAGATAGTAACGAAAATTCTATAAAATGTGAGTCGTCAAAAACTATATTGGTATTATTATTGCTTGTCTTTGTTTTTAATCAATTATTGTAAACGTCGAAATATTGATCATTTTCATGGTAATTCGATATATCTTTTACATTTACTTTCTCTTTTAATATATATTCTTCTCTTAAACTAAAATTATTGTTAAAGATATGCGTGTTATTTGTTGAATCTATATTTTCGTTTGCAGGTTTTGCATTAGAACTAACATTTTGTTCTTGATTTTTATGTTCTGATGTTTCAGCTTGATTATCAATATTTTCGTCATCATCAATTGTAATTGTATTATTTTTATTAATTGAAGAGTTATCTTTTTCTTTATTGTTTTGACTTTCGTTTTCTTTATTTTCATTATCTTGTTTTTTGTTTGAGTCAACATTATCTATTTTTTTATTTTTTTCAATATCGTTCTCGTTTTTGACGTCGGTTTGGTCGTTGTTTTCAACATTATTCGGTGTATTTATAATGTTAGATTCTTTGTTTTTGTTGTTTTGTGTTTGGCTAACTACAATATTATCTTTTTTTGCTTTTTCGTTGGTTTTATTATTGTTTGATATGTTTTGTTCATCAATTTTAGAATTATTTTTCGGTATTGGTTTTCTAGTTTTTACATTATTTGAGCAAGCTATCAAAACCGGTAACGAACCGAAAGAAATTGTAAGTGATCCCAAAATCAACCATTTATTACGCTTTTTCATTCTATCTCCTTATAATCTTAATATAATTATTAATTATATAACTTTATAGACAATGTTGAAATGTGGTCATAAATTATGAAAATAAAACAAGTTTATTTCAAAATATATAAAAATAAAAGACAGAATGAAATACCATTTTGCCTTTTATTTTTATATATTTTTCAAAAAAAATTATTTAACGATTTTTGTTACTGAACCAGCACCAACTGTACGTCCACCTTCACGGATTGAGAATTTTGTTCCTTCTTCAACAGCGATTGGAGCGATTAATTCTACAGTTAAGTTAACGTTTTCCCCTGGCATAACCATTTCACGTCCAGCTTCAAACACAACACCACCTGTTACGTCTGTTGTACGGAAGTAGAATTGTGGTTTGTAGTTTTTGAAGAATGGAGTGTGACGTCCACCTTCTTCTTTTTTAAGTACGTAAATTGCAGCTTCGAATTTTGTGTGAGGAACGATTGAACCTGGTTTAGCTAAAACTTGTCCACGTTCGATATCTTCACGGTTAACTCCACGAAGTAATAATCCAGCGTTATCTCCTGCAAGTGCTTGTTTTAAGTTTTTACGGAACATTTCGATTCCTGTAACAACAGTTTTTTTAGTAGCGTGTAATCCAACGATTTCAACTTCTTCGTTTAAGTTAAGTGTTCCACGTTCTACACGTCCTGTTGCAACTGTTCCACGTCCTGTAATTGTGAAAACGTCTTCAACAGCCATTAAGAAAGGTTTATCGAATTCTTTAACTGGTGTTTCGATGTATGAATCAACAGCATCCATTAATTCCATAATTTTACCTTCGTAGTGTTCATCACCTTCTAATGCTTTTAAAGCTGATCCACGGATGATTGGAGCGTTATCTCCGTCGAATCCGTATTCTGAAAGAAGACCACGAATTTCCATTTCAACTAATTCGATCATTTCTTCTTCACCTTCTAACATATCACATTTGTTTAAGAAAACAACGATACGAGGAACACCAACTTGTTTAGATAAAAGAATGTGTTCACGTGTTTGAGGCATAGGTCCATCTGTTGCAGCAACAACTAAGATAGCACCGTCCATTTGTGCAGCTCCTGTAATCATGTTTTTAACGTAGTCAGCGTGACCAGGACAGTCAACGTGTGCGTAGTGACGTGTCATTGTTTGATATTCGATATGTGATGTATTAATTGTAATACCACGAGCTCTTTCTTCAGGTGCATTATCGATTGAAGCGTAATCACGAGCTTCTGATAATCCTTTTTTAGCTAATACTGTAGCAATAGCAGCTGTTAATGTTGTTTTACCGTGGTCAACGTGACCGATTGTTCCAACGTTAACGTGTTCTTTACTACGATCAAAATCTAATTTTGCCATATTTTTAAATCCTTTCTAAAATTTAATTTGTAATTTAATTATTTTTATTTGTAAAATTTGTTTTAGCGCTAAAACCACCAAAGTCTAGCCTTGCAACTAGAACCTGTCCTTAAATTATTATGTTGTTAGCAAAAATATTTTACCAAAAATAAGTAAATTAAATTTATTTTTAATTATCTTTTATTTATTTTTATATTTTAACATATTTTATTAAATATTATTTTTATTATTTGAATATGAAAGTTAAAAAAATAATGCTTGCATTTACGTTGTTTGCAACCATTATTTTAAAATTATTTAAAAATACTTGTTCTAAAATTCTTTGTTAATGTATTAAATTTTCTTAATATTTCTGTTTTAACTGCATCTCTATTAAAGAATCCTTTACGAGGATGAAGTTGCATCTCTTTTAAATCATCATTTATAGCTTTAGTTAATAAGTTTTTAATATCTGTTGAATTATTTAGAGTATAACTTTCGTTTTTATATTTTACTGTGATTTGTTTGAAGTTGTCTTTTTTAGCTAATCTTTCTTTGTACATCGCTTTTCTAAAGTCGGCATATGTTTTATATTTATTGCCAAAAATTTGACTATATACATATGTATCTGATAGAATTTGATTTTCAGGTGCATTTTTTTCTAATGCATTTGATGTGTATTTAACTAAACCGTCATCCCATCCATATTCTGCTAGTAATTCGAATGCATTTCTTCTGAAAATTAAACCACCAGCAACACCGGTATCGTTTTGATATCCTGCAAAAATAGGATCAAACATTGAGATTCAGTAATAATTGTAGTCGTTATTACGTTGTCCGCTAAAATCATTTGCTCTTTGTAAATTAAATTTATTTCCTCTGAATATTATGTTCTTATCAACTAAGTCATCTAATGTGTGAAGAGAAGATATTTCATCTGATGTTAACTCTCTATATTTATCAATTCCATGAATGTAACCTTTTTCAACATCACTTTTTACTTTTTTATGTTCATCGGCTGGTCTATAGAAGTTTCTATCATTTCTTTCGTTTTCTTTATCTTTTGTTAGTTCTAATTTAGCATAGAATTTAGATTTTTCATTATTACTTCTATTCAACATAATTTCTGATTCTAATGCATCAACTAAGTAGGTTACATCAAAAAGATTGTGCATATATGTTTTGAAATCATCTTTACTTGAGAATCTACTAATACTGTTGTTTGTTGTTACATCTCCACTTAATTCTTCAGTTAAGTTAAAACCGTAAAAATATGCATTAGCTGTAGAAACTGATTGGAATAATCCGAGAGCATACCCCTCAGGTCCTTGTCCTGGTCTATATTCGTTTCCTTGTAGTCAAGTCTTTCTATCGTAAATATGTGTTAATTCATGAGTTATTGTTGAAGCACCTTCCGGATCTAATAAGTTGACACTATCGAACCTAACAACTTTTGTGTTTTGATTAGCGTATGCTGATTCTTTACGTGCGGACTGACTGTAATATTTACCAATCGGACCAAAAAAGTCGTTTATTGCTGTGTAAGTTTGATCATGAGCGGTTGCTCATCTACGTTTTTCATCCGCATCTTTGTAAATCGGCTCTCCACTCTGGCTTGATAATAATCAGTAACCTTCAAATATTTCGGTTACATTATTTTTCATTTCTTTTTTTCCTTGCTCGTTTGCTATTGTATACATAAGTTCAAGGAAGTGCATGAATTTTTCTGCGCTTACTCTAACTTTATTTTTAGCCTTTTCTAATTCGGATGAATATGCTTCTTTATTATTTCAAATTGCTTCATCAATAGTTCTGCCATATCCACCAAAGTACATTGTAGCTATTGTTGAAATAACATAAACATTATCTTCAGTTAGATTTAGTAAAGGAAGAATGTATTTATTTGCATTTGTTTTATTTTTAAGTTTTGTATATAGTGAGACGTCGATATCAGGATATTTACTTGATTTCAATTCATATATGTATGCTTTCGAAGATTCTTTCAATCAAATATCCATCATTTGATTGTTATTAAAAATTTTATTATTCATTTCTAAGAAATCAAAAATATTATTTTTATCATTTTCTAAAATCAATTTGTTCAAGTGCTCTTTAAAAACTTTATCATTATTTTGCAATAATAAATCTTCAAATTTTAGTGAACCAATTTCTTTTAGTAAATCGATGTTTTTAATTTTTGAATTATAAAAATCAGGTCTAAATAATACTATGTTTTTAATATTATATTTGCCAAATTGAACTTTATATAATCTTTCTAGATAGGTTAAAGCTAACATTATTTTGAATTTGTTATCTAAAATTTCTTCTTTAATTAAATTTTTAATTGTGTCGTTTGAATAATCCGCGATATTATAATTAGCAATAATAGATTCCAAATAATACTTAATATGCTCTTTAACGTAGTCAAAAGTTTTATTTAGATATAATGCATCCATTGTTTCACCAGGTCAATTTTCTCTCATTTCTTGATCACGAATATTTGATCTAAATTTATCATTATATTCATTCAAACCTACTAAGTTTTGGAATTCGGTTGAATTAAGTGTTAATGAATTGAATTCATGGGCTAATTCATCAATCAATTGTTGATTTTTATTTAAAAATTGTCTTGGTGTAAATTTGAGGTCACCATTAAGTGTGTACTCATAGATATTTGTGTTTTCGAATTGAACAGGAGAACTCAAGTTATAAACTTGTATTGTGTTATCGTTAAATTTAACTAATACTTTTTTTATTAAATCTTTATTATATAAATTTGTTGCAAAAGTATCATTTTCGGTCAATGGAATTATAGAGTTGATTTCTTTTGTGTAAAGAATATCAGAAGTACTAACTAAATTACCTAATTCTACTATTGTGTTTCTATCGTATAGTGGAACTAATTTAGACATGTTCTTATATGCGATAATTCTTGTCGAATCATAATTGTTAATACTTGCATAATTAACTTTGTCAAAAACGTTTAATTTGGCTTCGTTTTTAATTATTTCAAGGTTTAATAATTTTTGATTTAATTCACTTTTTGAAATGTGTGTTTCGTCAGTTGTTGATTCGGTAAGGATTCAATTATTTTCGATTGTTTCTGAGTTTTCATTCCCCATAATATGTGAAGTTAAATTGTTATTAACGTTTATAATGTTTTGATTCATTACGGTTCCAGAATTAATATTATTACCTAAAACTAAACCTACTTTGTTTTGTAAGTTTTGATCGCTAGTTATATTTCCTAAAATATAATTTTTTGTTAAATCAATATTATATGATCTAGAAGCAACAATACCATAATATTGACTATTTGCAGAACCATTAAATATATTTAAGTTAACATTAAATATGTTTTTTTCGATTTTTTTGTCGTTTATATCATTGCCACCCGATAAAGAACCAAAAATACCTCCGACATAAGTGGTATCGGTTTGTGAACGTCTATAATTTACTGTTGCTTCAATTTCTAAATGTCTTATATTAGAACTAGTTGCTGATATAGATATTACACCACCATTTTTAGTTATTTCTAAAGTAGAATTTTTTACTTTAAAATTTTCAAGAGTAGCATTTATTAATTTATTGAACAAAGGTTTATTCAATCCATAAATAGTATAACCTTTATTTGCGGAGCTTGTTAATGTACCTGTAAAATCACTCATTATATATGCATCTGCATTTGTATTTGATGCATATAAGTCGGACCCTATTTTAAATGTACCGTTTGGATTTTTTGTTATTTCAGAAACGAGTTGATTGAACGAAGTTATAGCGCCTTGTTCGGTTGATATTTCATCAACATAAAAACTAAAATGATCTATTGCATCGTTTGAAGAATTAAAGTATACTAATTTATCATTACTGATTGTAACTTCATATTTATTATTCATTTTCTTAATATTTCTAATTGGGAGTTCGAAAATTTCCTCACCATTAGTAATTTTTGCAAAATATTTACTATAATCAAAATTTTCTCCGCTTAAACCTGCTACTTTTTGAGTTCCGTTATCAATATTAAATAATTCGACATTTTTAATGTCTTTAAAATCAAATGATTTTTTATTATATTGACCGTTTAAATTATCCATTGAATCTATTAATTTTTCAGTTGAAATGTTTATCTCTTCTTCGGTTACATTTTCTTTGTCTTTTATGTTAATAGAATCTTTAAGACTGTCATCAAATACTTTCTTAATTTCTTCATCTTTTTCAAAAATGTATGTAGAAGATTTCTTTTTTTCCTCTGCTAATCTAATTGCTTCTAGTAATTTTGATTTATCAACAATTTTTTTAGGCTTTTCTTTAAATGTTATTCTTACATCTTTAAAAGACCCGGATGATATAACGCCATAAGCCATATCTCCTCATACATTTTTGGTTAACGATACTTCTGGTTGATTATATTCAGACATTTTTAATTCATTGGTTTCAAAATTATTATTTTCTGATTTTATTTTAAATAATATTACATCACCAATTTTTATATCAGTTAGTAATGTGCTATTATTGTTATTATCTTTTAAAATTTTACCGGATTTATAAATGTATACACCAAAATTATCGTAACCGGTATTATTTGTTGCTATATAATATATATTTTTATTTGCATTATCTCTATTTTTAAAAGTAACTTGAACATTTTTCGCTTCGTTCATTGTTAAATCAATAAAAGCTCCCGATGAATCCATACTTGATAATTTATCTTGATCATTAACAGTTAAGGTTGAAACCTTTTGCCCAGAAGGTATGTCAAAGAAAACTCTAATAGTTGAATTTTCGGGTACACTTTTAAGATTTATATCGCTTGATGTTACTAAATTGTTTCCTAAAGTAAGTGTATAATTTTTAATTTCATGAATCGCATCTTTAAATTTAACACTAACTGTTGTATTGTTTTTAATATTAAATCTAAATTTATTATTAGAATCTACTTCTCTTCTTTTATTAGAACCATTTACCATTAATTCTTGAATTTTTTTACCATTAGGAACATTTATACTTACAACAACTTCGCTATTATAATCTATATTTGCTTTATCGATGTTATCTTGTATAGATAATTCTGAGCTACCTAACGTTAAAGAATATTTATTTAAAGAGTAAGATGCATTTATTTGATATGTATCTTTTTCAGGTGTGAAACTAAATTGTCCATTAATAACTTGATCTTTTTTATTAACTCCATCTACAGTTAGTGAAACTAAATGATTATTTGCTGGAATTTTAAGATTTAGTGTTACAACTTTACCTTGTTCTACTATTTTGTTTTCTTCTAAAAAACCTTGTAAATTCAAGGTAGCGTTTTTTTCTTTTTCTTCAGGTATTTCTTTTACAATTTCATTTTTTTCATTACTATTTTCTGGGTTTTTTGGTTCTCCGGAACCGGTTTGATCATTATTCGAATTTTCTGGAACCTCATTCGAAACTCCCTGATCATTATTATCTGATTCTCCGTCTTTATTGTTA
This sequence comes from Mycoplasma sp. CSL7491-lung, assembly GCF_018913965.1. Classification (GTDB taxonomy): domain Bacteria; phylum Bacillota_I; class Bacilli_A; order Mycoplasmatales; family Metamycoplasmataceae; genus Mycoplasmopsis. The sequence goes on along the minus strand of NZ_JAHMHG010000003.1, from coordinate 45,778 downwards.
TTATTTTGTTCATCCGATACGTTTGAATCTACACTAGATTCCTTATCTTTGAACATAAGGTTTATTGTTGTATTTGAATTTATTTTATAAGTAAATGAATTGTTAGAAATGGTCTCTTTATATTCTTCATTATTAATTATTAATGAATTAATTTCTTTATCTTTTGGTATTTTAAATGAAAATTGCAGTGAAGTCCCTTCTTTAACGCTGTTTAAGTTAACGTTTGGTGTTATTAATGTAATATTATTAGAAAACGACACTTTAAAGTTTTGTATATCTTCATAAATAACTTCTATATTCGTATTTTGTTGATTTATAACTCAATTAAATGTATTTTGTTCAGATAATTGAATTGATTGTTTTTTATTATTTATTTTTATTTCTGAAACTTTTTTTCCATTAGGGATATCTAGTTTTAGTTCAATCAAATCACCAATTTTTAATTGTTTATTTGCATTATTATTTAAGTAAGAAACTCCTTTTAAACTTATAATTGCATTTTGATTTTCTCTTTGAGGTATTTGTTTGCGAGTAGAATTGCTTTTTTTGTTTAAAACAGGAACGGTAACTCCGACTACTGTTCCTACCGAAATTACTGATGCGATCACGCTACCGATAATTATATTTTTTTTCTTTTTATTTAACGACATAAATCTCCTTATTTAATATAAATATTATAGCATACACCAAAAATGCATTTTTTTAAAAGACATATAAAAAAGAATAAAAAGTAAAATATTCATTCTTTTAACTTTTTATTCTTTTCTTATTTATCATTTTTGAGTAGTTTTTCAACTCTCGAAAGGAGATCGTCAAGATTTTTTTCGCTTTGTTTTATTGTTTTTTCTATTTTTTGCACTTTATTATCAACTGCCTTAATTGTTTCTGCACTAAAGTCAGAATAGTTTTTAAAATTGTAATCTTGCATATTTCTTTTATATATTGCAATATCAAAATTTTCAATATTTATATTTTGAGGTTTACTATTTGTTTTATAAGATATTAAATCATCAAAGTATGTTCTATTGTCATTTGTTTTAACTATTAAACATTTATCATTATTTAAAATGTTTAAATCAATTATTTCCCCAAATGTTTTTACATCAACTATTTTTTTACCTTTGTTTGTCTTCGAAATTTCTGGAATTTGATTAGCGTTAATTTTTAAAATTTTTCCATCTTTAGAAATTAAAATCAAAATATCATGATCGTTATTTATTGTGAAATTTGCTACTTTATCATTCAACGATAAATAAACACCTTTAACACCTTTTGCTTTTATACCTTGAATACTAATATCTAGTTCTGAATAAGAAGACACAAGCCCTTTTTCAGTGATGATAGAAATGGTATTTTGGTCATTACTTAAATAGGCATTTAATAAAACATCGCTGTTTAAAAGATTAATTGCTGTATACATTTTATTTAGTTTTTTTACTTCAAAATCTATTAATTTAGTGCGTTTGAAATATCCATTTTTTGTACCTAAAACAACATTTAATTTACTATTTCAATTCTTAATTTCAAAAATACTAATAACCTCTTCGGTAGGACCTAAATTAACTAAATCTCTCAAGGAGGTTCCATAATCTTTTCATTTATTCTCGTTTATTTTATAAATAGGGACAATTGCATAATTTCCGTAATTTGTAAAAATTAAAAAATTATGCATTGTATTAGCTTTTTCGAAGTAAATTAAATTATCATCTTCTTTTAAGTAGTATGTGCTAATGTTATTGGATTCGTAAGTTTTATCAGAAAATCTCTTAATATATCCTAATTTAGAAATTCCGAAGTAAACTTCTTCTTCTTTTATTAAATCAGTTTGTTTATAAGAAACATCAAATTCATCTTTTTCAATTTTAGTTTTTCTTTTTGTACCAAACTCGTTTTTAATTTCTTGAAGTTTATCAATAATGTATTCATCAAAAATGTCAGAATTGTTTAAAAGTGATCGAATTCTTTTGATTGTTTTTTCTAATTCTTCTTTTTCGTTTAAGTACGCAATCTTGTCGGTTTTACTTAGACGATAAAGTTTAAGCTCTGCAATTGCAGTAGCTTGTAAATTTGTAAATTTAAAATGCTTAATTAAGTTTTCAATTACTCCTGCTTTTGACCCTTCGGAATTTCTAATTACTTTAATTACCTCATCCGGAATTTCGGCAACCTTAATAAAACCTAAAACTATTTCGTGTCTTAATTTACTTTTTTCTAAATCATATGTTAATGTTTTTGTTTTTATATCTTTAACATGTGTAACATATGAATTTAGAAGTTGTTTTAAATTTAGTGTTTTAGGTTGGTCATTGTCTATAGCAGTGTTGTTGTATGAATAACTAACCCTTAAATCCGTTTTACTAAATAAATATGATAATACACTATCTATATTAATATCTTTATCTAAAGTTATCAAAATATTAATACCATTACGATCAGATCTATCTTTAATATCTAAAACGCCATCAATGTCTCCGTTAGATATTATTAAGTCAATTTTATAGACTAATTCTGACTTATTAATTCCGAATGGAATTTCAGTAATTTCTATAAATTGATTATTTTTTTCGCTATAAGTTTTGTAGTTACAATATAAGTAAATTCTTTCGTTTTTGTTTTGTCCATATTCAAAAGCCTCAACAATTCCGCTAGTACCTTTAATTATTCCTCCAGTAGGAAAATCCGGTCCTTTAACATAAGCCATAAGTATTTTTGTTGTAATTTGTGGGTTTTTTATTAATGCAATTGTGCCGTCTATTATTTCAGATAAATTATGTGGTGGCATTTCTGTTGCCATACCTATAGCAATACCTTTTGTTCCATTTACAAGAAGTGTTGGAAAAATAGAAGGTAGAATACTTGGTTCTATCTCACTATCATCAAAATTAGGAACAAAAGCAACCGTATTCTTTTTTAAATCGTTTAAAATATAACGACCAACTTTAGATAATCTAACTTCAGTATAACGCATAGCAGCAGCGGGATCATTATCGATCGAACCAATGTTACCATGCATATCTAAAAGTGGTACATTTGATTTTCATCATTGACTTAAATTTACCATTGCTTCATAGACAGAACTATCACCGTGAGGGTGATATTTACCAATTACATCTCCGACAATTCTGGCTGATTTTTTATATGGTTTGTCTGCATCTAAACCTAAAACAAACATAGAATATAGAATTCTTCTTTGTACAGGTTTTAATCCGTCTTTTACATCCGGTATAGCTCTGTCTTGAATTACATATTTAGAATATTTTTTAAATCTATCAGACATTATCTTATCTAATGATTCTTCAATTATATTTTCAACAATCTGCTTATTTTTCATAAATACCTCAACTATATTATAATAGTTTATTTAATTTTGTCTAAATAAGTGTTTTCAAAGTCTTGTATTAGTTTACTATTTTTAAATAGTTATTTAGTTTTTATTTTATAAAAAAATATTTATAATTCCTTCAAACAAAAACTAAGAGAAAAATAATAATTCGAGAAAGGAAAATATGAAAAAAACAAAAAAATGATTTATTTTAGGAACACTAATGTTATCTGTTGGTGTATCACCTACTTTAGTATCTTGTTCTGAAAATAAATATGTTAAACATTCGAATTCTAAAATTAAAGAAAAAGACAAAAATAATGAAATCAAGATTAATAATAAAAATAATGTATTAGTTCCGCAAGACAACAAATTAGAAAAAAATAAAATTAATGATTCTATAAACGATTCAAAAAATTCGAATCAAAGTAATTCTATTTCTAAATCGAAAGATAAAAATATAGATAATTCAAATAAAAATGATACTAACAACACTTTATTAAAAATCCAAGACACTAATAAAACACAAACAATTAACGATAACTTAATTATTGAAAATGAAGAGAGCGTCAAGGAAACTCCCAAAGTAATTGATGATGGTAAATCTATTCCTAATATTTATGATGTTGACGTTCAGAATTTAAATTCAAATATTATTAAATTTTCTAACTCAAACAATGATATAAATATAGAACAAACAAACCCTAATTTTTACTCTGGAGAACTAAGAAATATTATAAATTTTTATAAATCTTATGCAGTTACTAAAGATGTTGAATTTGATAACTTAAAATCACACGAAAAACAATTAAAAGGGCAATTTACACAACAAGAAAAAACAATAAAAAATATTGGTGAATTTTCGATGGAATTTAATGATTCTAATAAACAATTGACTTTAAATTTTGAAAACGAAATATCAGTGGATGAAATTGATATTATGATTAAATCTACAAATTATTTAATGCCATTTGCTAAAGTTTTTAAATCTGAAAAATCAGATTCTAAAAAAGTTTTTAAATTTAATTTAAAAACATTACCTAAACACATTAATAATTTTATAGTAACTTCATATTCTACATCAACAGACTCATATTCATTAAATTTTTATCCAAAATATATATTTACAAATAACAATAAAGTAGACAATATAAAAGCGGAAGACTTTAAAGTCTTTAAAGAAAATAATAAACTTTATGGTTCATTAAAAATAAATTTAAATGAATCAAATAAAGAATACTTTGCTCAAAAGACTTTTGCCTTAAGTTTTTCACCAATTTTAAAAAATAGTAATGAAACATTCAAAAGAAAAAAACTATTTCCGTCGAGAACTATTTATATAAGAATTTCTGAATTAGATAAGTTTGAGTTGAATAAGTTGTTTAAAAACGTTGAATATAAACTAGACAACATTAAAATATTAGAAGGTGATTCTAAAGTAGAAAGTTTTATAAAGATAAATATCGATAAAATAAAGGACAATAGTTTTTCGGATAATTCTAAAATAGCTAATTATAATGATAATTATTTTGTAGAAAGAATTAATTTAATTAGTAAAAATAAAGTTGATTATACATATAAAAATGATGAAGAATTGTCTAAATTGGTAGATTCTCAATTAGATACATATTTTAATTTTACATTCGAAAATAGTTTTGATAGATACGATTATAACTACGAAAGGCAAAATTTAAATATTATAAAAAATAATGAAATTTATAAACTGGTTCCTTTTTTAGGCAAAGATTATATAAGAAATAATTATTTTAAAATAAGTGAAAATAATACAAAAGCAATTTTGGAAAAAGATTTATCCTTATATGAATTTAAAGAATTGGATCCTAGTAAAATTATTGTTACCTTTGCATTTGAATTTGATCCTTATCAAACTAATCCGAGACATTTTTCAGAAGTTCAAAAGGCAAGGTCGATCATTAAAATATCATATCCTTTGTCTAAATTGACTAATTATACAAAAATAACAAATCCACACTTAGATATAACTTATATTAATGAAAATAAAGATGTATCTAAAAGTGTTTTAAATTATATTCATAAAAACTTTAATTTTACGCTTGATATTAATAGAAAAATAAATACAAGCAATACCACTAACAACCTAAATTTAAAATTAACAATATCTTCAAAAAATAATTTTAACTATCAAGCAAAGATATATGAAATAGCTTCGCAACATAATGACGATCCAAAAGAGTCGGCTTTTATTGGTAATAATTATTTTTTTATACACCGTTTTCAAAGACAAAATGATAATATAAGCAATTACATAAGTTATACTCCTAAAAAAATTGATAAATTATCAAACAACACTATAACAAAAGCAAATTTAAATAATAGTTATTATCCGAATATTGATTTTAAAATCAAAAATACAAATCCAGAAAAATTCGCCACTAGATTAACTAAAGAAGATAATTCTATTGGAGCAAATAATATTCGTTCGCGAGCCTTTGCGTTAGGGAGTGACGGAGGTGGTAGTTGAAGTGTTATCGGAAAGACTAATAATAAGGATCATCGTTATTATGTGATGACTAATTCACATGTTACGGCACCTATTATAGCCGATGAAATGAATAATTTTATTAATAATTTATTTAAATTCTCTTATTATAGAAATCGAGGATTTGATAGTATATTAGTACCGACTATTTTATCGAAAAGTGAAATTGAACAAAATCCTCAAAAACCTTATTTTACTCAAGAAGCAATTTATGGATTGGACGAAAAAAACGGATTAAATAGACTGTGGTTTAGTAATCAAAAGTTTAAAAGAGATGATTATTTAGGTGCTTCTAATATTGAAAATTTATATGTTTTTCACAAGAATAAAGAGCAAGCAAGATTTTATGATGAAATTTTAGGCAGGGTTAAAATTCCTGCAGATGAACAAATTTCTTTTAAAATGATAAAGGATTATAGAATAAAAGATGAAAAAGGACGTAATGGTAAAAAAATAAATGAGAAATTATACTATTTACACGGCGAGCAACTTGATGATGAAGGAAACATTTTACTAAATAACGATGAAAATAATAATATGGATTTTAGTATTGCAGAAATAGACTTTAGTTTCTTTTTCAACCATTTTGAAAATCAAAAAGGAAAAGAAAATTATATATTTGATGGTTATACACTCAAAAAAAATGAAAAAGCAGTAGTTGATTTTATTTTAAATTTAGATAACTTAAAACCTTTAAAAATAAGTAATGAAGTATATCATTATAACGATTATTCATCATTAAATTGATATTTAGGATCATTTCCAATGGAGAATTCAGCCAATAGCGCATCGTATGGTAGAACACGTCGTTATAGAGAGTACTTAATTACAAATATACCGGAAGCTACTCATTATAGTTCTCCTGTTACTTGAGGAAATTATTTTGCACGTGTATTTAATTTAAAACAAAACTCTGTTGACCTAGAAGCCGGTTCATCCGGAACTGGAGTTTTTGATGTAAAAGGTGATTTGGTTGGTGTAATAAATTCTGGTTCTAGTTTGGAACCAGGATTAAGTGTTAACGATAGATTTATAACATTTTTAATGTTTGATACTCAAAAAATTTCCTTTTTTGGCGATGTTAGAAATTTAAATAATCCTAATTCTTTTGTTGCGGAAACTAAGAAATTAGCATATCTATATCCAGACTTATATGATGATATTTATGAAGATATTAGTTATTTGGACGAAAATAAAAATACTAAATCTTAATTTCGTAAAATATTTAGTGAAGATTTTGTAATTTAATCTCAGATATTAAAATGCTTTCAGTTGTTATCTTTGTGATTTCTAGTTTTAAAATAATTAATCTTTAATACTTTTATTAATACTTTTTTGGTAATTTCTTAAAACATGTTCTATCAGATTCTTCAAAGGTGACAGTCGACTTACTTAGATTAGAAACGATAGTAAAGGCACCTATTAATTTTTGTTTTAAAAAAATAATTTTTAATGTAAAATTTTTATATTACACAAAAAGTAAAATAAAACCCGATGAAAGGATTGAATTATGAGAAAAGTTGTTAGATTAAAAAACAAACTTCGTGCTGAAAAAAGAGCTAAAAAATTATCAAAAGAGCGTGCAAGAGATTTAAGAAGACAAGAAAAATCACAAGCTGCATAGTCCTTTAAATCATTTTAATAATATTATAGATAAGGTGATTACCTTATTTTTATATTCAATTTTTATTTAATAAAACATATTATTATATAATTAATATTATTAAAATATTAATTTTAATTAATGGAGGTATATGAGTTACAAAGCACTTTATAGAAAATATAGACCAACAAAATTTGATGAAGTTGTTGGACAAGATTTTGTGGTTGAAACATTAAAAAATATTTTACAGAGTCGTAAAGTAAGTCATGCCTATTTGTTTTCAGGACCCAAAGGCACAGGTAAGACATCTGTTGCGAAAATATTTGCGTCTATTCTAAATTGTTCTCATAGTAATGATTTAACTAAAGCTTGTGAAATATGTCTAGAAAATTCTCAAAACAACTTAGATATAATTGAAATGGATGCCGCTTCTAATAATGGTGTTGATTCGATTAGAGAGTTAAAACAAAAAGTTGAGCAAAGCCCTATTAATAGCCCTTTTAAAGTATATATAATAGACGAGGTTCATATGTTATCTAATACTGCATTTAATGCATTATTAAAAACTCTTGAAGAGCCTCCGAAGCACGTTATTTTTATTTTAGCTACAACAGACCCGCAAAAAATACCTTTAACAATACTTTCTAGAGTTCAGAGATTTAATTTTAGAAGAATGACAGAAAATGATATCGTAAAACATTTACAATTAATTTTGGATAAAGAACTGGTTACATATGAAATGAGCGCTTTAAGAACAATTGCTTCTTTAGCTACAGGCGGCATGAGAGATGCTCTTTCTATTGCGGATCAATGTAGTTCATTTAATAATAAAACAATTTATGAAAAGGATATTTTTAATAATTACGGAATTATTTCAAATAAAACAGGTATTAAAATAATTAATTTAATTAGTTCTAAAAGTATCCACGAATTGATTAGTTTTTTAAATGAACTTAATAAATCCGGGATTAATATTAATCAATTAGTTATTAGACTTTTAAATATAACTAAAGAATGACTTTTAATTTCTCAAACAAATAATGCTTCATTATTATCTTATTTGAGCATTGAAGAAGTTCATGAATTAAATCTAAATGTACGTTCAGCTTTACGATTGACTAAAGCTTTTTATGATATTTTTACCAAAGTTGCTAAAAGTGAAATTCCATTTGAAATATTGCAACTTGGATTGATAAATGCGATCGATTTAAATGAAAATGCAAATGTTGCAATAAATCCAATTAATGTGGCTAAAATAAAAACCGAAGAAAAAGAAGAACAAAAGAAACATATTGCTCCAAAAGAAGTTTTTAAGAAAAATAGTCAAACTATATTTGCAAACGATAATTCAGATTATTATAATCCTAATATTTTCAAATCTAAAGCAAATAAAAACATAATTAAGTCAGAAGAAATCGAATCAGTAGTTTCAGATTTAGAGCAAAAAACAAGGGAAATTATGTTGAATACCGAGAGGTCTATAAATAAATTAGATGATAATGTTACGAATTATAATGACATGCAAAATAATTTGTTAAATAATAATTTATCAAATACTTCTGAGAATATGTTTATTGATACTCATCAAATTAATTTAGACAAAGAAAATAACGATGAAGATGATTTAATAAAAATAACAAAATTAGTACTTTTAGTTAAAAAACAAAAAATACATTTAAATAAAACTAAAGAATACCAATACAAAATAAAAGACTACATTGAAAATCAAAATTATAAAGATGATTTTTTCGATGTAGTAAAGCAATTAGAAAATCTTAAAATTATTTTAGGCACACCTAATGCAATTGTTTTTTCAGCACCTTCAAATAAAGTTGTTGGTTTAAATAAGCAAAAACTTAGTTATTCTTTTCAAACATTTATAGATTTTGTTTTTAAAGAGGGATATAAACATTTATTTTTCATAGATTCAGAAGGTATGGAGAAAGTTAAGGAAATGTTTATGAAAGAATATAAATTTAAAATTAATGAATTAAAAAACAATGACGATTTACCAAAAGTAACTTTAATAGAACCAAAAAAATAAAAATAAGAGGTATATAAAATGAATCCAGAAATGATCAAAAGACTAAAAAAAATACAAAAAGATTTCGAAGATACTCAAAAGAAATTTAAAGAAAAAGAATTTACACTTGAAAAACAAGGTATTGAATTAGTAGCAACAGGTGATTATGAACTAAAAAAAATAAATATTAATGAAGCACTAATCGATCCAGATGACAAAGAATTATTAGAAGACTTATTACTTGTAGCAATTAATGAATTGTTCGAAAATATTCAAACAGAAGAAGAAAAAAACGCTCCTTCACTACCTGGTGGGCTTCCATTTTAATGTTTGATTCCGAAATTATCGAAGAATTTATTAAGAAAATTACAAAATTACCAAATATAAGTAAAAAAACTGCAGAAAAAATAGTATATTGAATTTTTGAACAAGATTATCAAACTGTAGGTTTACTTGCAAATTCTTTTAAGATAATAAAAGAAAAAATTATTTTATGCGAATTTTGTTTTAGACCAAAAGAGGAAGCAGAATGTATCATTTGTAATGATCCAAATAGAGAAAATACTCTTTTGGTTATTGAAAATTTGCAAATATTGGACAAAATTGAAAAAGGTGAATTTTACAAAGGAAAATATTTTGTTTTCAATAAAAAATTAAATACTCAAAATGAAATAAATGAAAATAGCGATCTTATAGCTAAATTAATTAATCATTCTAAAAACTTTAACGAAGTGATTTTAGGTATTTCCCCAAATTTAGAAGGAGAAATAGTTAGCACTGTCTTAAAGGGTTTTTTAGAATCCAACAACATCAATGTTACACAAATAGCAATAGGAATACCAATTGGTGCATCGGTTGATTATATTGATCAAGGCACTCTTAATTTTTCACTTAAAAATCGTAAATAATAAAATAGAAAAGAGAATTAAATATGTTTATAACTTTTGAAGGACTTGACGGTAGCGGAAAAACTACAATTTTATCAAAACTAATCACATTAATAAAGGATAGATTTCCAAATATTGATTTTTTAGTAACAAGAGAACCTGGGGGGAAGGATTTAAAAGAAGCAGAAAGAATTAGAGAAATAATATTAGATAGTTCAAGTGATTTATCACCTGTAGCGGAAGCTATGTTATATTCTACAAGTAGAAGAATACATTTAGAAAAAGTTATTTGACCTGCATTAAAAAATAAAAGACTTGTTTTTTGTGATAGATACATAGATAGTTTTTACGCATATCAAGGTTTTGCAAGAGAATTAGGTTATAAATTTGTTAAAGATCTTACAAATTTAATTATTGATAATGCTATTCCGGATTTAACAATTTTTTTAGATATTACTCCTGAAAAAAGTAAAGAAAGAAGATCTAAAACAAGACTTGTAGAAGACCGTTTAGAATTAGAAAATATAGATTTTCATAAAAAAGTATATCTAGGTTATAAACAAATTATTAATGAAGACCCTAAACGTTTTATAGTTGTTGACGCTTCCGGAACATTAGAAGATGTTACTAATGAAATATTTAATCTCTTAATTAAAAATGAAAAATTTATTAATTATTTAAAGAAAGGCAATTAAAATGAATGATAAAAATTTTGATTACCTTAAAGAAGCTGTAAAAAATAATCAAACATCACATTTATATTTATTAAATTTGCAAAATCAATTTAATGATGATTTTGTTATTTTTAATATTATCAATATTTTGAGTGAAAATAATAATGAATTTACAAATGATATTGATTTTAATAATTTATATTCTAACGTTTTTTATTTGGACGGAAGTTCAAAAAGCATAACTAAAGAAGAGTATCAAAATACTTTTTATAATATGACTTTTGCAAGTGTAGAAAAGAAAAAAATACTTGTAGTTAAAAATGTTAATAATAGTTCAATTAATGCACTAAATTCAATATTAAAATTTATAGAAGAACCTGTAGATGATATTTTTATTATTTTAACAACAAAAAATTTAAACTTAGTTTTACCAACAATAAAGTCTAGATCTCAAATATTAAATTTTCATACATCCGACATCATTACTTTAGATTGAATTAATAAAATATATGGTAATAACGATTTTAATCCTATTTTTATTACTTTATTCAAAAATAATTATCATATGCTTACTAAAGTAATGGAATCAAAGGAAAAGTATATAAAAATTTATAACGATATTGTTACGTTGTTTAATAAGAGTTTAACGACAAATATAAGCTATTTCTATAAATTATTTATATTACTAGATGAGTTGCTAATAAAAACGGAATCAGAACAAAATATTTTTGTTATTAATTTATTATTAAATTTAATTATGTCAACTTCTTCTTTTATCGATTCAGATAATAAATATATGAAAAAGATTAAAGATTCAAATATTCTTGTTCTTGAAAAAAATAGAAATTTATTGAAATTTATAGAAGAAATATCTAGTTTTTTAGAAAATTTACCAATTTCAGATTTTAATTTGCAAAAAACGATATTTTTAATTAAATTAGAAGGGTTGTATGAGTAAAATATACATTGTAGGAACACCAATAGGAAATCTTAAAGATATAACTTTAAGAGCAATAGAAACGTTACAAAATGTTGATATTATTGCTTGCGAAGATACCAGGGTTACATTTAAACTATTAAGCAAGTTAAATATATTAGGAAAAAAATTAATAACTTATAATGCACATACAGAATCTAATTCAGCTAAAGGTATTATTAAATTAGTTGAAGGCGGACAAAATGTTGCGTTAGTATCTGATGCAGGTATGCCTGTCGTTTCAGACCCTGGTTTCGACTTAATAAAATTAGCTAGAGAAAAGAATATAGATTTGGAAATTATTCCCGGAGTTAGCGCTGTAATAACTGCCTTTGCAGGTTCATCTTTTTCAAATAATTTTACTTTTTGTGGCTTTATAAAAGATAAAACTATTCAAAGAGTTCATGAATTAGAAAAATTGACTGTGGGTACTTATATTTATTTTGTATCTCCTCATAAATTATTAAAAACACTTGAAGATATTGATAGTGTTTTTAAAGGCTTAGAGCAATTATGCTTAACTAAAGAATTAACAAAAATATATGAGACTTGAGATTTCGGAACAGCAAGTGAATTATTATCTAAATATCAAGAACTAGATAGCATAAAGGGTGAATTTACTTTAGTTTTAAATATCCCTAAAGTCAAGAGGGAAAAAGTTAATAAGTATAAAAAATAGCAACTTAATTGCTATTTTTTTCTGTTTCTTTGGATAAAATTTCTTGAATTTTAGTTTCATTATAGAAATCATCATAAGGTATTTCTATATCAGGAGTAACTCCATCTTCTATTGATAAACCATTTTTATCAACGCTTCCGTCTAGAGAACTTATTGTTAATGTTGTACCATCAGGTAAAACAAACGGCATAATTGAATATGTACCACCGCTGCTCTTTTGACCAATTATTGTTGCTAATTTATGATCTTTAGCATATTGTGCTAAGTAGTTTGCCGCACTAAATGTAACGGGACTTGTCATTACATATCATTTATAACTAGTTTCTGCATCTTGGTCATCGAAATTACCGTTTGTATTTGCATCAACTTTTATTTTTTGGACATATTGTTTCCCGGTCTGACTGTTTTCTTTTCTGTGTTTTATATCTTCATTTGTCATTAGTCCAAGAATTTTTTCTGCTTGAATTATTTCTCCACCTCTATTTGAAGAAAGGTCTAAAACTATTTTTTTAATTTCTCCGTTTTTCTTAATTGTATTGTTAATAATATATTTAATACGCGCGAAAGTATCTATAATTCTGCTATATCTTGTTTGTGGTATTGCTTGTGGATTTTCATCGCCAATAACAAAATCATTTATTTTAATTATGGCTAAGTCATTGTGTGTTAATGCGTAAGGAACGCTAAACGAATCTAATTCATCTAATGTCGGATTTTGGCCTTCTTGTGGATGGTTTTTAAGTAATATAGCTCTTAATTTTTGCATATTTGTATTAATATCATTTATTTTAGTTCCTTCTGTGCTTGTACGATTTAACTCAGGGGTATTTTGTGTTACATAATATGAAAAATCTACAAATTGTGAGTGAGGATCATTTAATACATTTGAAAAAATATTAATATATTCTTCTAAATATTGGTTGGGCGCCAAACTTAATAATTTTTCTTTATTTATTGTGGATAGGTTTTTAAAACCGCCTTTAACTTTATTTTTAAATCCATAAAAATTATCCATTACAAATGCAAAAAAGTTTAAGTTATATTCTCTATCTTTTTTTGTTTCTCCGGATCTTCTTGTTTCTTGAAATAATTTTCTTCTTTCAGGAGTATATACAGGAAGAAAAGGTGTTGATGCGAAGATTTTAGTACCTGTAATATAGAAAAGAATTCTATTTTTAGAACCAAATAATAAGTTTAAAACATCAAAAGGAATATAAAGTTTATCATTATCGTAATGTAATTTCATTCCGTAATTTGATAAATTAAGTTTTATTATTGGATTGCCTTGTTTAATTATTTCGTCTTCTAGGTTTTTAAAGTGTTTACTATATGTTGAATCTTGAGATTCTGTTGTTTCTTTAAAAGCGTTAAAAACTCATTCTGAATTATATTCGATTGTATTGTCTTTGTAATTAAACTTTAAATAAGGATTTACACCATCTTTTGTTTCTTCATTGTATGGCTTAAAAGTTCATTCAAAACTTTCGGGATTTTTAGTTGCTATATATTTGGTTTTATCAACCAAACCGTCAATCATATTAATAAATTCATTAATTTCTAAATAGTCAACAGCCTGACTTGTTAAAACTTTTAAAGATATATTTTCTTTGAAAGATAATGATTGTTTTGGTATTAAACTCTCGAATGTAACTTGACGTTCATTATATTGTTCAGGTTCTTTTATTGTTGGTTTAGTTACTATAGCTTCACTACTGCTTGTACTATCATTTGAATTTACAACACTAGAGTTGTTATTTTTACTTTGATCGTTTATTTTATCAGTGTTTTTATTTTCGTTACTACTACATGCTATAGAAAGTGGAACTAAAGCAGTTAAACTTCCTAATCCTAAAAATATTTTTTTTAAATTTGTTTTCATTTTACCTTCTTTTTTGATTATGTATTATTTTATCAATTTTTTCTGGATTATAATAATCTTCATAATTTATTCTTAAATCAACTTCTGCGCCGTCTTCAACAAAAGTTTGGTCTTTAAATGTAAATCCATCATTTGAGCTAATTCCTAACGTTGTACCATCAGGTAAAACAAATGGAAATACTGAGAATGTGCCTCCAGAACTTCTATTTCCAATTATTTTAGCGATATTATTATCTTTTGCGTAGGTAGCCATAAAATTAGCGGCACTAAATGTAATTGGACTAGTCATTATATATCAATTATATTCTGTGAATGCATCATCATCATTATAATCACCATCATCATCGGCATCAATTTTAAATTCACTATACGAAAAATTATTGGTAATTGTATCAAATTGATATTGTCTAATATTTTCGTTAGTCATCATACCTAAAAGCTTTTCGGCTTGGACAACATGTCCTCCGGTATTAGTAGATAAATCTAACACGATATTTTTAACGTCTTTATAATCTTTTTGTATTTTTTTAATGCTATTTAAAACTCTATAAAAAGTATCATATTCATATGCTTTTTCTTTATTATTCTTAATCATCTCTTCACTTGCGACAACAAAATTATTAACTTTAATTATAGCTAAGTCATTACTATGAATTATATTAATTTCATTTCTCTTGTCTTTTTGATAAATTTCATTATCTAGATTTTGGAGTGTTCGATCTAATATCTTGTAATATTTATAAATATTGTAGGTTTTATTATTGTTTTTTTCTTCTTCGCTTAAATCGGTAAAATTAATAGAAGGCTTTAAGTCCTTAATAGTTGAAAAGATTTGTGCGTGTGGATCATTTAAGTCAATAGTAAACAATTTAGCATATTCGCTTAAGTAATCATTAGGGTTTGTGCTAGTTAAATTATTTAAGTTATTTTTTGTGTATGTTTTAAATCCATTTGGCATTTTTAAATCTTTAAATCCGTAAAAATAGTCAAAAACTAAGGCCATAAAATTGTAATTAATTGTTCTAGTTTTTTTGGTCTCTTCTAAATATCTATTCTCATTATTTAATAAAGTATTAGGAGTTTGGTTATCATTTAAGCTATTAGGTAAAAAGTTTCCTACCAATAATTCTTTCCCAAGATATAAATTATAGTAGTTGTTAGATCCAAAAAGTAAATTTAAAATATCAAAAGGAACCAATAAATCGTTTTTATATTTAAATAAGTTGAAACCATAATCCCTTAATTTAATTTTCATTATTTTATTGCCTTTTTTAACGATTTCAGACTTAACAAATTTTATATTTTTATTATATTTAGTTCCACTGTCTACGCCGTTAATTGAAGCGGTAAAAACGGAGTTATCATTAAATTCAATAAAACCATCTTTGAAATTAAATTTAACGAAAGGATAATCTTTTTCCGATTTTCCGTACGGAGTAAAAAGTCAGTAATCGTCCGTTTTTTCCAAATTTGATAAATATACATCAGTATAAATTAACCCATTAATTAATTTTAAAAAATCTTCTATGTTAGCATATTCTATATCTTCAATATTAATAATACTTATTTTAGTGTTATCAATTATTTTAAATTGACCTTCTTTAAAATTTTTAAATTTAACTTGATGAGCAAAATATGTATTGTTGTTTATTTCTATTTTTTCGTAAACGTTAAAATTATATTTTTTGTCAATAGGAGAAACATAAAAAGAACAGCTTGTTACCGCTGTTATTGAAGTTGTTGTAAAAATCGATGATAATATTCTTTTTATAATTTTAGTCATGTCTATTTATTTCTTTAATTATTTTATATATGTCATTAAAAACAATTTCTTTTTCAACATCATGAATAATATTGTGTCTTGAATTTTTATAAATTTTATAATTTAAATTTTGTAAACCTAGTTTAACAAGGTTTAAATATAGTTTTTTAGGAGCTTTACCGAATAATCCAATTGAATCATTTTTACCAGCTAAAATTGAAACAGGAATACTTTTATTAATATTTTTTAATATTTTTAAATCATACGCATTTTTTGAAAATTGAATTAGTGCATATGTTAAATGCAAAGAAGGAAAATTCATTTTTTTAAACTTACTATTCAAAATATAGTTTTCATAGTATGTTTTATCACTTGAAAGTCATTCAAATTCATTTGATGGATTTTTTATTTTTCTATTTAATCTTTTTTCTATAAATTTTTTAAATCCTGTGTATTTAAAATCTTTTCCATATTTTTTTTCAAGATATTTAATTATTCTTATTCCTACTAAACCTTGTATGTTGCTATAATACGGAAAACCAATTAAAAATAATCCATTGATATTCTCACTGTTTTTTGTGGCAAACAATAGTGAGATTAAGGAACCCATTGAGTGTCCAAAAAGATAAATTGGCAGTTCTGGATATTTCTTTTTAATTAATATATTTAGTGTTTTTACACTATTTATTAATTCGTTAATATCTTCGGGTATAATACCTAATTGAGCATCAACGTCTATAGTATTTCCGTGTCCGTAATTATCGTTTCCAACTACTATATAGCCTTTTGAATTAAAAAACTCTGCAAAATCTTCATATCTATCAATTTGATCTCCCAATCCATGTACAAATTGAATTATTCCTTTCGGATTCTCTACTTTTCATTCAGATACATATATATTATTTTCGCCATAAAATGATTTACTTCTCATTTTTATTTTCTACTTTTCATTGTTGGGAATAATAAAACATCTCTAATAGATTCTTTTTCGGTTAATAACATGGTTAAACGGTCAATCCCAATTCCGCAACCACCAGCAGGTGGCATACCATATAGCAATGAATCAACAAAATCTCAATCTATGTCACTAGCTTCGTCATTACCATTATTTTTTTCGTCTAATTGATCTTTGAAACGTTGGAGTTGATCAATTGGGTCAGAAAGTTCGGTGTACATATTTGCATACTCTTTAGTGTTAATAAAAAGTTCAGCACGTTCAGTAAATCTTGGATCTTTGCTCTTTGCAGTAAGTGGAGAAATTTCAATTGGGTGACCAAAAACAAAAGTAGGTTGTATTAAAGTTTTTTCAATTAGTTCTTCGAATAATTCGTTAATAATATGACCTAATTTAAAGTATTTTTGAACTTTTATTCCGTGTTTTTTAGCCACTTCAATTGCTTCGTCAATAGTAATTTCTCTAAAGTTTACATTTGTTGCATTTGAAACTGCATCTACCATGTTGATTCTATTAAAAGGTTTTGTTAAATCTATTTCTACACCTTTGTTATTTACTTTTTGTATATCCAATTTAGTTGCTAATCTCTTGATTAACGTTTCAGTTCTGTCCATCATTCCTTCTAAATTAGAATATGCTTCATAAAATTCAATAGAAGTAAATTCAGGATTGTGTGTTGTATCTATTCC
Source organism: Mycoplasma sp. CSL7491-lung (assembly GCF_018913965.1). Lineage (GTDB taxonomy): Bacteria > Bacillota_I > Bacilli_A > Mycoplasmatales > Metamycoplasmataceae > Mycoplasmopsis. The sequence continues at coordinate 27,808 of NZ_JAHMHG010000003.1, read as the reverse complement.
TTCGTTTCTAAAAATTCTACCAATTTCATAAACTCTGTCAATCCCGCCAACTAATAATTTTTTTAATGGAATTTCAGTGGCAATTCTTAAGACAAACTCTTGGTCTAAAGCGTTATGGTGAGTCTTAAATGGTTTGGCTGATGCACCAGAAAGATAATCATGTAAAAATGGAGTTTCAACTTCCATGTATTCTAACTCATCAAAAAACTTTCTAATTTCTGAAATTATTTTAGTTCTTTTTCAAAATACATCTTTAACTTCATCGTTAACTATTAAATCAACATATCTTTTTCTATATCTTTCTTCAATATCGGTTAGACCGTGATATTTATCTGGTAATTGTTTTAATGATTTTGTTAGTAATTTAATTGTTTTAACTTTAATTGAAACTGCACCAGTGTTGGTTTTAATAACTGTACCATTTGCATACATTATGTCACCTAAATCTGCTAGTTCAACTACTTTTTTATACTCTTCTTCTGCTGTCTTAGAATTAAAGTATAGTTGAATTTTTGAGTGATAATCCTTCAAGACTATAAAAGGTCCTCTCATAGCGACTATTCTACCTGCGACATTTACTTCATTATTTTGTTCTTCTAGTTCTACTTTCGAAAATGAGTTAAATTTATTTTCTATTTCATCTGAATAAGTTATTTTTTCTAATTTATCAGCATTTTCGAATGCGTTAACATTTATTTTTTTGTATTCATCCAGTTTATTTCTTCTAATTTGTTCTTGTTCTGTTAATTTTTCCATTTTAAGACTCCTTAAATATATGACTACATTATGCTTTAAGCATTATTTTTTTATAGTAGTTTTTAGTTATTTTTTAACTGTACTCTTTAAATAATTAAATTATATAATATTATAATTATTTATTTAACAAATAATATTAACGTTCTTTAGTGTTTATTAAATTAAAAAAATAAGTATTATTTTTTTATAAATACTTATTCCTAATTTTGTTTTATGCAACTTTTTCAATAGTTTTTTCTATATCTTTTTTATTTATTAATTTTGGGTAAATATTATTCACAATATCTATTGCGCTTAACATCAAAGCTATCGATAGTTGGTTTATGTCATCATCATTTTGGGGATTTGTTTTAATTTTTTTAGGTCCCCTAAGTGCAAAGTTAATTGATTTTTTTATCAAACTTTTAATTAACATATGTTTACTTATTCTTCTCCAAATGAAAGTTTGATATATCACGTCTTTAAATCTAATTTCTTGGTCTGAAATTTTTTTTCTTCTTGATTTTATCAATATATATGATCTATCAACACTATAATCTTGAAGTTTTTTTATGTCAAAATTTTCAACTTCATCTTTAGTTATATTAGTATTTACTTTTGTTATTATCACATAATATAAATTTAATAAAGAAGTAGGCAAATATAACACTATAAACGTAATTAAAGCAAGATTATATGGTTCTCAAATCAATAAAGTATTTTTTTGATTATTGTCATTTTTAATTATAGATAAATTTCCGGTCATGACGAAAGAAAACATAATTATCGCAAATGATGTTACGGTAGCTAAAATTAAAAAGTTATTTAAAAATCATTTTTTTACAAATTTGTAAATTATGCCATTATCATAATATTTCTTAATTTTAAAGACATCAAATAAAAATTTAATTGATATTATTACGGTAAGTGCTATTAACACTAAAAAAGTATTTTGTGTCATTATTAACTCCTTAAATAATTAAATTATATATTATTATATTAATAATTTAGTAAAATACTATTATGGGATTTTTTAAAAATATAGTTAATAAAATTTTCAAAAAAGAAGATAAAAAAGATGCTAGTTTAATTGAAAAGGAACTAGAAGATAAAAAAGAAAAAGAAATAATAAATAGTAGTAAATTTCAAAAATATGAAACTGGTTTAAATAATAGTTCAACTTTTGGTAAAAAGCTGTTAGAAATACAAAATAGATATGTAAAAGTCGATGAAGATTTTTTAGAGGAATTAGAAGAACTTTTAATTATGTCTGATATTAGTTTACCTTTGGTCGATATTATGATTCAAAAAATAAAACAAGAAATTAAGATTAATCAAATTACTGACCCAAAATTAATTGGCGAAATTGTGGCTGATCAAATGTTTGTTATTTATACAAATAACTCCGTTACAAATACAAACTTAAATTTTGAAGATGATAGATTAAATGTTTTTATTTTTGTAGGTGTTAATGGTTCAGGTAAAACTACGTCGATTGCTAAACTTGCGAATAAATATAAAAATGAAGGTAAAAAAGTTCTAATAGCTGCTGGTGATACATTTAGGGCAGGCGCTGTTAATCAATTAGGAATTTGAGCCGAAAAAATTGGTATTGATATTGTTAAGCCTGATAAAGAAGGTGCTGATCCTACTTCTGTTGTTTATAAAGCCTTAGAAAAAGCTAAAGAAGGTAGTTATGATTTATTGATCATCGATACCGCAGGAAGATTACAAAACAAAGTTAATTTGATGAATGAATTAGGTAAAATGGTAAATATTATTCAACGTTTTGAGCCTAGTGCGCCGCACGAATCATTATTAGTTTTAGATGCTACAACGGGTCAAAATGCCTTATCACAAGCAAAAAACTTTAAAGATATCGCCAATTTAACGGGTATTATTTTAACCAAAATGGACGGCACTTCAAAAGGTGGTATTGTGCTATCAATTAAGGATGAATTCAATCTTGATGTTAAGTACGTTGGTTTAGGTGAAAAGCTAGATGATTTACAAGAATTTGATTTAGAATTATTTATTTATCAAATGACAAAAGATTTAATTGTTGAGAAAAATGAGTAAGAAATCTATAGAAAATTTACAAAAATATACTATTTTATATGAAAAATATAAAGGTGCATTAACACAAAATCAACAACAAGCTTTTGAATTGTATTTTTATAATGATTTATCTTATGCGGAAGTTGCTCAAATATTAGCGGCAACGCGTTCCGCCGCTTATGATTCGGTAACTAAAGCGATAAAAAAACTTGAAAAATTTGAAGAATAAAAAACTAGAACTGTTTTCTAGTTTTTTTTATTTAATTAAATCTATACCCATAAATGGAACTAAAACTTTTGGAACAGTAACTGTACCATCATTGTTTTGATATATTTCTAAAATTGCAGCAACAACTCTATCAATTGCTAAGCCAGACCCATTCATTGTATGAGCATACTCTGTTTTACCCTCTTTATTTCTGAATCTAATCATTGCTCTACGTGCTTGAAAATCACCCATATAACTTACGCTCGAAACTTCTCTAAATTTTTCTTCAGAAGGTAATCATAATTCTAGGTCAATTGTTGTTCTTGCTGAAAATCCCATATCACCTGTACATAATTGTAAAACTCTATATGGGATTTCTAGTTTTTCAAGTACGTCTTTAGCATCTTCAACCATATTTAAATATTCATCATATGCAGTTTTTGAATTAGTAACTTTTACTAATTCCACTTTTTTAAATTGATGCTGTCTTAAAATACCTTTTGTATCTTTTCCGGAACTACCAGCTTCCGATCTGAAACATTCTGTATATGCTGTTGCTTTAAAAGGGTTTTCTAAGTCTATAACTTCGTTATTATAAATGTTTGTTAATGTTACTTCAGCAGTAGGAATTAAATAATCGTTTGAACCTTCTAATTTATATAAATCTTCTTTAAATTTTGGTAATTGTCCTGTACCAAATAAAATATTGTCTTTAACTATTACCGGGGTACTAAATTCATTGTATCCTTTTGTTGCATGTAAATTTAACATAAATGAGATAAGAGCTCTAGTTAATCTTGAACCTGCGTTTTTATAAATAACATATCTTGAACCGGATAATTTGACTGCTCTTTCAATATCTATAATATCAAGATTTTTAGCAATTTCATAGTGAGGTAAAACACCTTTAACCAATCCTCTCCCAATTTTGTCTTTAACTTCTAATACAACATTGTCATTTTCATCTAAACCGACAGGAACCGATTCTAAAGGTAAATTAGGAATTTTTGATAATAAGTCATTAATTTCAGTATTTAATTGATCAGCAATTTTACTTAACTCTTCTTCTTCTTTTTTAACTTGTGAAATTTTTTCTTTTAACTGTCTTATTGCTTCAGGATTATTTTTAAGTGTGCCAAATTCTTTAGATAATTTAGCTAGCTCTGCTTTTTTATTTTGTGCAATAAACATTTTTGAACCACGATCTTCTGATATGGAAATTAACTTGTCAAAAATTTCAATATCAAAACCTCTATTTTTAAGTCCTTTGCGAACCATTTCTGTATTTTTTTGAATAAACTTTAAGTCTAACATATAACCTCAATTTCTTTATAAATTATACTATAATGTTATTTAAAATTATTTCGTTTTTTATTAAAATAATAAAAAAATATGCATTTTAGAACGCATATTTTAACCCACTATTCTTATATATTTATATATATTAACATTTCTTAAATCATAGATATTTATGTCAATACCTTTGCTTAGGTTTAAGTAATTAAGAATTAAAAAGGAGAAAACTAGCAATATTACTATAAATAGCATAATATCAATAACTCTGGGTTTTATTTGTCTATATTTTGTTCTTTTTTCGTATGGATCATAACCTCTTGTTTCCATTGAATTGGATAAATCATCTGCCTTTTGGAATGAAGAAACAAATAAAGGGATTATTAAAGTTGTAAAGGCAATTATTTTTTCTTTAAATTTACCTCTTTTGAAGTCTACTCCACGAGAAGATTGTGCCTTTATGATTCTTCCCGCTTCATCTACAAGTGTAGGAATGAATCTAAGGGCAATAGAAATTATTGTGGCTATAATGTGAGTTGGAACGAATAAGAACTTTAATGGTCACATTAAATCTTCAATTGATTTATTTAACAAAATAGGTCTAGTGGTATTTGTTAAAAGTGTGGTAATTAAAATCATTGTATAAATTCTTAAAAATAGTGCAAAAACACGATTTAAATTATTTAATGACAATCCATATTTTACTATTGTATCAACACCATTGATAGTCTTATTGGTCTGGACTAAAACTTTAAAATATTCTTTAAAATAATCATCTTTAATTACTATTTCAGAATTAATAGTATAAATGTTTACAAAGAAAATTATTATACATATGAAAAAAGGTAATTTCATTAGTTTAATTAATGGTCTTATTTTTTTTGTTGAATAAATATAAGCTATAATTGCAGGTGCCAAAATGATAAACATATCTATAAAATTACTTATTAAGAATGCTAGTATAATGTACAAAAGAGCTATTAATAATTTAATTCTCGGGTCCAACTTATATAAAAATGAATTGCCAGGTATGTATCTTCCAAAAACACTTTTCATTATCTACCTCCGTTATTAATAAAATCAACTAATTCGTTAACGGATTTTACTTCAGGTACATCAATACCTCTTTCTTTTAATTTAAAAATAAAATTTAAAAGTTTTGGAGGTCTTAAATTATTTTCTTCTAGTAATTTTATATCGCTTAATATTTTATATGGTTCGCCATCTTTAATTAATTTACCCTTATTTAATAAAAAAACTCTTTTTGCATATTGTAATACATGATCAAGATCATGAGTTACATTTATAATTGTTTGCCCCTTTTTATTAATTTCTTCAATTATTTCTAAAATATCTTTTACTCCTACAGGGTCCAAACCTGCAGTTGGTTCATCAAAAATCATAAAATCGGGATTAATTGCTAAAATTCCGGCAATCGCAACACGTCTTTTTTGACCTCCTGATAACTCAAACGGACTTCTTTTAAGGTATTCTTTGGGTAACCCAACAATTTCTAAACATTTTGCAGCTCTCTTGAGCGCTTCTTCCTTAGGAACTCCAAACGCAATTGGTCCAAACGCAATATCTTCTTCAATTGTATTTTTAAAAAGTTGATATTCAGCAAATTGAAAAACTATTCCAATTTTCTTTCTCAAATTGTTAATATTTTTTATTTTATTTTCGCGTTTTAATCTACGAATTATTTTTTTAAATTTACTTTCATTCCTTTTATTTTTCGGAAATTTTATTGTAGACAAAGTTTTATTAATTTCTTTTGTTTTTTTGTCTAGAACATCATCTTCAAATAATCATTCTATTTCGCCTTCTGTAGGTTCTAAAAGTAAATTTAAATGTTCTATTAAAGTGGTTTTTCCTGAGCCGGTAGAGCCAATTATACCCACATATTCACCTTGCTCTATTTTTGCGCTTATATCATCTAATGCTTGAAATTCTCATGGAGTTTTTTTAGCAAATATATGACTTATTTTTTTGATTTCAATTTTCATATTTCTTCTATTAACTCCTCTTCATTATATGTAGGTTCTATTTCTTTGATTTGTTCACTAACTTGATAAATAAATGGAGATTCAATTTTTGCTATATCCATTATTTTTTTATCTTTTAAAATTGATTTTGGATCACCATTAGCAATTAATTTTCCATTCGCAAAAACTAAGCAACGATCTGCTAAAATAGCTTCGTCCATATTATGTGTTATTGAAATAAGAGTTTTATCTTTTTTATCTCTTATTTCTTTAATTATTTCTAAAACCTGATCTTTCCCTTTTGGATCTAACATAGATGTAACTTCATCAAAAATAATAACATCCGGATTGAGTGCTAAAATTGAAGCTATAGCCACTCTTTGTTTTTGCCCACCAGACAAATTTTCTGGTTCACGTTCCAAATGTTCTATCATACCAACTTTTTCGGCATAATGATGAATTATTTCTTTCATATTTTTATTAGGGATTTGTCTATTTTCCAAACCAAATGCAATATCATCTTCCACAGAAGAACCAATAAATTGATTATCTGGGTTCTGAAAAATAATTCCAATTTTTTTTCTAATTTCATTTAAGTTTTTTCTGTGATATTTTATTCCGTCAATATAAATTGAACCTTCTTGTGGTTTCAATAATGCCACTAGCACTTTTGAAAGTGTACTCTTACCACTACCGTTGTGTCCTAAAATAGCTATATATTCACCTTTTTTAATACTAAATGAAACATTATTTAATGCGGGTTTTAAAATACCTGGCTTATAACTAAAAACTATATTTTTTACATCTATCATAATATATATTTTATTAAAAAACCTTATTTTTTGTAATTTTATTTAGTTTATTTTATACTTAAAATATATAAAAAAGATATTTAATTTATTTTTACTTATGTAATCTTTTTCAAAAATATCTATTTTTTTATTTTGAATTTTTTTATAAATATTCTCAATGCGCAAAAAACAAAAAGTACAAATATTAATATTGGGATAAAAATAATTAAAATCATTTTTGTATTAGTTTTATCATCTTTTTTATCATAGTGACTATTATTTTTTATATTATCTATTTTTTGTTTTACATTACTTTTGTTAATAGATTTATCTTTAATTATTTTTTTATTTTCTTCATTATTTGTAATCGATTTATTTTCTTCTGTGTTAATATTTTTTCTTACTGTGACAATTGCGTTATTTTTTCTATAAAATTTCGCGTCTTTAGCAGTATAGACTAAATTAACCAAATTATTTCCGTTAGATAATTTAAAATCACTTTCTACTTCTCACCCTTGCCCATAATTTATCTCAGAAGCTTTTTGTATTTTGTTGTTTGCTTCTATAATAAATTCGTTTGGGTTATTTTGGTAATCTTTATTTTGAATTTTAGGATATAGTCCTACTAGGGGCGTGTAGAAAACTTTTGTTCTACTACCTAAAAATTCATTTAAACCAGTTATTTTAATTTTTCCGTACCCAATTTTTGAATAGTCTTTATAATAGTGATCGTTATCGTTTGGCACAAACTCATAGTTAACTTTATAATCATGATTTTCTTTTAGAATTTTAGAACCCATTTTAACATTTATATTTATTTTATTTTTCGGATCATTTAGACCATATTTATAAAAATCATTGTCTAAGGTTACATCTGCATACTTTAAGTCTTTGTCATTTATTCTATTACTATTTTTATCATACAATTCTGATGTAAAAGCCTTTATTCTTGCTACTCCATTAAAAATATTTTGGCTATTTATTCACTTGTTTTGTTTTTTAATATATGTAAAATCTAAACTCGAAAATTCTTCATCAGAAAATAAAATTTCTGCAGTATTATCATTATTTTTAACTGTTGCTACTATTGAAAAATATTGTCCTTTGTCAAGCTCTATAGGTTTATCTAATTCTATAATTCTAAGTCCGCCATCCTCGAAATGTTTTGTTTTGGATGCTATTAGTTTTGATTTATTTAAATTAAGAGTAATCGGATTTATTTCAGAATCATCATTATTTAAAAATACTTTTACGTTAACATCGACATTTTTTCCTTCAAAACCAACATTTATTGATTTTAATTGTTCAATATTTTCGTTAGATGTTTTTTTTGCTTTAAATGTAACTGCTGCACTTTTTTGACCCGGCTTGTAAATATTTTTTAAGTATCCATCGAAATAATAGTTATTTTTATATTTATCAGGTGATGCAAAATTTAATGTAAATGTATTGTTAATTTTTGAATCATAAGATAAATACATATATAGTTTGTGCCTCAACTATTTTTAACAATTCAAGCCCCGTTTTGTTTGGTTTTTGGACCGAATTTTTCTCTTGGTATAGTATCATCTCAACCAATTATTGTAGCGGCGTGTCAATATCTCTTGACGTTATTATACGTTTCGTTAGCGTTATAATATTTTGTTGCATCACCAGCAATAAAACTAAAACCTACTGCACCATTTTTAACCACATATTTTTTTATTGAATTACTATCATTATTATTTATTTGTATAAACTCCTCAGGAAAAAAAGGCAAATTAAAATTATTTTTTTGAAATTCATTTGTTTCTTTTGCGAGTCCGCGTCATTGCATTAAAGTATAAGCTGCATCTTTTGTGGAACCGCCACTATTTCAAAAATTAGTACTATAGTTGTCAAATTTTGTATTATTTAAAGGATCTGAAAATTTATCTCTATTTTTTGTTATATATGCTAAATTATTTTCAGATAAATCTAAAGTATTTGGTGAAGCGTACAATCCATTTTTTAAAATATTAGTTTCTGCTACCCCTATTACAGAATATGCTCAACAAATATTTCAAATTTGGTATCTAACAGGGGACAAAATGAAATTATTTTTATTTTTTCTTCAATCAAAGATTGGTTGTTTAACTATTTCTTCCTCTTGATCTTTTTTCACTTCCGTAGCGAAATTAGTAGAAGCGTTTAAACTAATACATGCTATTGGTAAAAAAATTGTTTTTATTCACATTTTATTTTTTATTTTCATATTTTTTTCTTTCTAAATATTTTTAATTAATTTAGCTATAGGTTTATATTTAATTCTATGAATTTTTGGTTCTACTCCATTTATTATTAAAGCTTTTGAGTGTGATTTAGTTCCATAACCTTTATTATTTTTTAAATCATATTGAGGATATTCACTATCAAGTTTTATCATATAGTTATCCCTGGAAACTTTTGCAAGTATAGATGCTGCTGCTACATTAAAAGAAACAGAATCTCCTTTAACCAAGTTTTCTTGTGGAATATCAATGTTTATTTTTTCAAAATCTGTTAATACTACGTCAGGCTTTGTTCTCATATTTTTAATAGCTAACTCCATTGCAATTTGTGATTCTTTTTTTGGGTTACTATTGTTTATATTTTCAACTGATCTAACTATTATTTGATATTCTATTGAATTTTCGATTATTTCTTGATACAACCTATTTCTTTTTTTGTCGCTCAATTTTTTAGAATCATTTATTTCTGAATTCTTATAATTTCTTTTCATTATTACACAAGCGGCAACTAATGGTCCTGCCCATGAACCTCTACCAGCCTCGTCACACCCAGCAATTAAAATATTTTTATCGTATTTTTTTTCGTAATCTAACATAACAATATTTTACCACCTTATATTTTTTATCTTTTTGCTTTGAATATATATATATATATATAATTTAAAAAAAGAAAGGAGGTAACATGACTTCTCAAGAACAAAGAAATAAAATATGAAGAAATTATTTTGGTACAAAAAATGAAGGAGTTGATTTTGCCGGAAGAAAAATTACAAAAGATGGCGATTGAACTGAAGAACATATTATGCCTTCATCCATAAAACGTGATAATAGTTATGAAAACGTAATTCCTAGTCATAGAAAATCAAACGAAAACAAAGCTGACTATAATACATGATCAGACGGAGACTATACTTATCAAGTAAAGAACGGTTCAAAACAGGAAGGATATTATCATTATATAATTTTTAGAAAATCTAATAATAGTAATGAATGAACTCAAGTGACACCTTCAAAATTAAAATAAAACTTGCTAATTTTGAAAACGCAAGTTTTTTCTTCAACTTTTTTATAATTTATTTCTAATTTTTTAAAAAGGTAAATAAATGTTTACTAAATATGAAAAACTAAAAAACACTACTTTTTAGTAGTTTGATAATTATAAAAATATATTAAGCGGTTTAAAAGAGAGATGTAGAGAGAGTTAAATTGTTTTAAATATATTAAAATATCATTATTATGTTTTGTAATAAAATTTATTACAAAACTTATTTATGTATACATTTTTCTTTTGACTTTTAGCTTTTTAAGGATAGAGAATGTTTAAAAGCAAAAAGAGGATTTTTTTATTTATTGTATCGAGTATACAACAACACTGTCTATTACGAGTTCCGTAGCTATAATGTTAAATTGAAATTACAATAATTTGATTTATGAAAATAGTTATAAAAAAGTTAAAAAAATAATAAATAAATGAAATGATGTACCAAGAATATTTTGGTTGAATTCAATAAATTAAAACTAATTTACAAAAATAAAAATCAAATATTAGATCTTAAAAATATGGAGGATAAAATATTTAATTCTTTAATTTTATCTATTTTAGAAAAAGAATCAATATTAAAAAACGTAAATATTGAAGTAGATGACATTGATAATTTTTCAAGAAAAAATGAGATTTTGAATGCAAAAAATGGGTTAGATTTATTAAATTATAAAAATTCCTTAGATACAATTTTATTAATTGATAAAAGGATTGAAGAAATTAAAGAGTTAAATAGCAAGAATCATTTTAAAATGAATTAAAGAATATCATTATAAGTGATTTTGATATGGTAGATAAAAAAGTAAAATAATAAAACAGAGAACAAAGAAAAACAAATCAAGTTACAATTGATTCACTAGTTGATTTGTTAAAAGATAAATTTATTAAAAACAAGACAAAATATTAAATAATTTTGATAAATTAAAAGATTTAGAAAGTGAATTAATAAAATATAAAAAAGTATCCGATGAATTTAAAATAATTAAAAATTCTAATACTAAAAGTGAAATTATTGAAAAAATAGTTTCGAGCGAAATTAGCGATATACCAAAAATTATTGAAGATATTTTTAAAATATTAGATGATGAAAAACATTTTGAATTTAATAACGAATTAAGGTGCGAGAAAAAATTAGAATCAATTGTTAAAGAAAAAAATAAGTTTCTTTTAAAATGAATGAATTAGAAAAAGAATTAGAGAATTATTTAATAGAAAATGATGATATTAGTAAGTTAATAGAGACTAAAAAAAGAAAAATTAAGACAAAAAATTTTAGATTCTGATTTATATGTTGATGTTAAAGATAATTCAAATAAAAAGGTAGACATAGAAAATAATATAAAAAAATTATACGAAATTGATAAGGAAATTAATAATTTAGAAAATGACCAAATTCAAGAAAAGAAAGTGTTAAAAATAAAGTTAATGGTTTAAACAATAAAAAAGAAATTATTGAACCAAAAAAGAATTAGAAAAATTTATAGATTTGCAAGGTATAACAATTCAAATTAGTTAAAACGATTTGCAAGTTGGATATAATTAGCAAATTAGTGAAATATCCTTTAATTTCATAGATATAAATAAATATATTGTTAAATTTACTTATTTTTCTAAAGATGATAATTATGTAAAAAATAATCATATTGTAAGTAGTTATCTTTTTAATTCTTCAAAAAACACGAATTAATAAAAATAAATTTAAATGAATCTATTTTTCTAAAATGGAGTTATAAATCAAAGTCTAGAATAATACAATCCCTAAACGCTAATGCTTCGTTTTTGTTGGTTTATAAAGAAAAAGATCCTGCAGTTTTTTCTTTTACAAGTGGTTTTAATAATATTTCTATTTTTTCTGAATTATTCTATTATTTAAGTTTTAAAGTTTCTAAAACAAATGAAATATATATAATACAAATTTTAAAGAAAATAATCTTCATATAACAGAAATGAATGATTGGCAGTTTAAAGATAAATTTTTAACCTTAAGAGAAAAGTGGTTAGATTTTTTAACAGATAGAATTATAGAAGGTTCAATACAAAAAGGAAATTCTGAAAATTTAAATCAAAAACAAAATGTTGGTGTTTCGAAGCTTCTTAAATTTAAATTCAATAAATGATTGTTAAATAACACTAATTCCACATATACTACAAATAATTCGAAAAATAGAATTTATGTTTCGGGTATTTTATTAGGAAGTAAATTAAATAATAGTTTTGAAATTAATTCATTTGAGAGAGTGTCTATTTTAGGAGGAAATAATATTTACGAAAAAACTAATAAACCTATAAAAGAGTTTATATATGAAGTTGATACTAGTAGTTCAAATTATTGGGTATTAAGCGATAATACCCACTCTAATGAAAAAGATTACGAAAAAATATATAATATCATTTATAAAAGCATTCTATTTGCATTAGAAAATAATTTTAAAACCAAAAATAATTAATAATATGAACACAATTGTTATATTTGTGTTTTTATTTAGCTGTTTATATGATTTTTTACCTAAAATGATATAATAATTTATATTATAGAAAAGAGGTAAAAATGGCTTCAAAAGTTACTGCACATTGTGCTAAATGTAATATTAATTACACATATTTATTTGGAGAAAGTGATGAACTCATATTATTTAATATTTTTTTAGATGAATACAAAAAATCACAAATCGAATTATTTGATAGAGAAAAATTTATCAATCACTTTAAACCTATTTTTCTTAATAACATTCAAGAATTTAAAAATTTTTCTGAAGAAAATCAATTAGAACTTCTAAATAATAATTATGAAAAAGTAATAAATTTCTTCTTCCCGGAAGAAATAGAAATAATTAAAAAAAATATTGTTATGGGTCATACCATAGAAGTTTTTCCTATTATTAATACTAATTTAACCGAAACAGAGAGATCTATAGTTTCGGTTCCGATAATGAAAATTAAATTTTTATCAGGAGAAGAATATGTTCGCCAATATAGTAATAACGTGGCTTATGTTCAATTTACCCCTGACCAACAATTTTTAACTTGCCCTGTTCATTTAGATCTAACCGCACAATTTATTAGTGAAGAAAAAGTTTAACACACAAAATGTTAAACTTTTTTAAATTTCAAAACTTCCGTTGTAATTCAATTTGTATTCTTGTTTTGTTGATATTTCTATTTTGTTTAAGTAATCTTTCAATGTTTTAATATCAGAAAAATAAACGTTATAAAATTCCAAATATTTTTCGCTAAAAAATATTTTAATATCATTTTGACTTATGAATGTCGCATAAACATCAATCATTGTTTGAATTAGTTCAATTAACTGTTCTTTGCTATAAATTCTAAATTCATCTTCGTTTCAAGGTGCGACGACATTTTGGTATAAATATCAAGCTCCAATCGCTAATTTATTAAAATTAAAGCGAGCTTCTTTTGAATTTGTATTATTTTGATATTCTGAAAATAATATTACATTCAGTAAAAAGAAATGTTCCATTTGCTTTTTACTGAATAAAGGTTGATTTAATGTTTTGTATATTAATTCTATATTTTGTTTTGTTAAACCTTTTCTAAGTTCTAATAATTCCATAATATAATTAAAACATTTTTTAGTATATTTTTTATATTTAAATTTCATTAGAGCAATCTTTATCTATTAAACACTTTTAAAATTTAAAAAATTTTTTTTATTTTTTAAAAAAGTATGTATAATAATTTTACCTAAAAACAAATTAGGAAACTAAATCAAAAAAATATATTATTTTTATTGTTAAAAATATTTATATGCTATAATATATTACGCAAATACAAATGCCGATTTAGCTCAGCGGTAGAGCAGCTGGCTGTTAACCAGTTGGTCGCAGGTTCGATCCCCGCAATCGGCGCCATTTTATAAGGTCTGTTGGTGAAGCGGTTAACACACATGGTTTTCATCCATGCATACACGGGTTCGATCCCCGTACAGACTGCCATTTTGGAAGATTAGCTCAGCTGGGAGAGCGTCGCCCTTACAAGGCGAATGTCATGGGTTCGAGTCCCTTATCTTCCACCATTATTGCGCCGTCTTAGCTCAGTTGGTAGAGCAACTGACTTGTAATCAGTAGGTCGTAGGTTCGAGTCCTATAGACGGCACCATAGTGTGCTTTTTTTATTTATTATTTGTGTATTTTAAGTCACAATGCGCGGATGGTGAAATTGGCAGACACGCTAGATTTAGGCTCTAGTGCCTTACGGCATGAGGGTTCAAGTCCCTCTTCGCGCACCATTAGAACATTAATACTTAAAAAAAGTATTATTTTTTAAACATTTTTATTAACCTTTATAACAAACAAGACAAACAAGAAAGAAAAACTAAGGTATTGAATGACCTTATTTAGATGTGCCGTCATAGCTCAGTAGGTAGAGCACTTCCATGGTAAGGAAGGGGTCGCTGGTTCGAGTCCAGTTGTCGGCACCATTTTTTTATGCACTTTTTGATGGATAAATATACTTATTTTAGTATGTATGACATGGTTTAAATAAGTAAAAAGCAGAAAATTTAAGTTTTCTGCTTTTTATTATTCTCTTTTTCGTAATCAGAAACTGAAATAACTTTTTCATTTTCTAAATCATAGATTTGATATCCGCCAAAATCTTTTGCTTTATTTATTGCTTCATCTACGTTAGATACAACCATAAGATTATCTAAGATCAGTTCTTCTTCATCTGCATCATATCTATAACCTCAGTTTACATCATATTTTTGTTTAGCATCGTTAAAGAAATGGATTAATTCATTTTTTTGTGCTATAGTAAGATCGTCTAATTTTTTTATTCAATTTAAGCTAATTTTTAATGTTCCCAAATTTTCGTTTTTAAAAGCTACAATATAACCTTTTTTATCAGTAAAAACATTTCATCCGACTATGGGGATATTATCTTTTTGATTCAAAAGTTTTATATCACATAATTCTTTTTTAGCTTTAATATCTCATGCATTTTCATTAAAAAAACTAGCAATTTCAATGAACAAATTATCAAGATGATATCTAAGGGACTTACCTTTTAAAAAATTTACAAACCCTCTTATATACTCGTTGAATTCTTCTGTTTTTTTATTCTTTGCTTCTTCTTTATCCATTTTATCCTTAAATATTTATTTTATATTGATCAATAGTAAAAATTATATTACTTTTAATTTTTTTGAATTAATATTTTTTAAATAAATTAAAAATGATTACTAAGCAAAAAACATTAAAAAATTAACATTTTCAATGTTAATTTAATGTGTTATTTAATGTAAGGTGCTACTTGTTCTTTTAAAATTTCGTAAGGTACATAACCAGAGAAATCCTTCACTTCTTTGTCGCCTTTAAATACTTTAGTATACGGGATTCCTTGTACTCCGTTTTCGAGTGCAAATTCTCTATTGTGATCAATATTAACTCTTAAAACTTCAACATTATCATTAGAATCTAATTGTTCTAAAGAACCTTTATACATTCTACATGGACCGCATCAATCGGCGTAAAAAACAACTAATTTTGTTTTTTCGCTTTTTAATGCTTCAGAAATTATTTCTTTATTCGCTTCTTTTAGCATATCGCCTCCTTAATTTTTAAATATTAATAATTATATCATTTAATAAATAAAGTTAAAAAGTTTATTTTTATATTAAAAAATGACGAAAAAAGGTTTTTTTATATTTTTTTATTTAAAAAAAGATATAAAAAAAGCAGCTCCCTATTTTCACCAAGTGGCTATCGTCGGCGTAAAGAGGCTTAACTACTGAGTTCGGAATGGTATCAGGTGGACCCTCTTGCTATTGCTACTGATAATAGTATACACTATAAATTTAAAAACAAAAAATTTTTTTTATTTTTTTTTAAAATATTTTTTAGTTTGTAAAAGAACAAAAATAAAATTGCTATATAATTTATATTATTAGATCAAGAACAAATAAGGAGAAAACATGATTGAAGTACAAAATATTAGTAAAATTTTTAGTGATAAAAAATTATTTGAGAATGTTAATTTAAAATTTACAGAGGGTAATACATATGGAATTATAGGAGCAAATGGTGCTGGTAAGTCAACATTTTTAAAAATATTATCAGGTCAAATTGAAGCTACAAGTGGACAGATATTAGTTGAAAAAAATAAACGTATTTCTGTTCTTTCTCAAGACCATAATGCGTATGATCACATGAATGTTACCGATGTAGTTATTATGGGTAACACTGATTTATATGATGTTTTACAAGAAAAAAATGCTATTTACGCAAATCCAGACGCAACAATGGAAGATTACACAAGAGCCGGAGAATTGGAAGATAAATATGGTGAGTTGGGCGGATGAACCGCTGAAAACGATGCGCAAGAATTGCTAAGTAATTTATCTATACCTAAAGATAAGTGAAATGTTAATATGAGCGAATTAACCGCTAATCAAAAAATTAAAGTTTTATTAGCAAAAGCGTTATTTGGAAATCCTGATATTTTGATCATGGATGAACCAACTAACCATCTTGATTTACGTTCAATTAAATGATTAGAAAACTTCTTGATCGATTATCCTAATGTTGTTATTGTTGTTAGTCACGATAGCGATTTTCTAGATTCAATTTGTACACATATAGTTGATATTGATTATAACGAAGCAAAAATTTATACAGGTAATTACAGTTTTTGAAAACAATCATCAGAACTAGCGCGTGAGATGATGAAGCAAAGTAATCTTAAAAAAGAAGCTCAAATAGAAAAACTTAAAGATTTCATTGCTCGTTTTAGTGCAAATGCTTCAAAATCAAAACAAGCAACCTCAAGAAAAAAAGCTTTAGAAAAAATTTCTTTAGATGAGATTAAACCTTCCAATCGTAAATATCCATATATTCGTTGAGATATGAATCGTGATCACGGAAAACAAATTTTAAATGTTGAAAATTTAACATATAAAAATGATTTGGGACAAACACTTTTTGAAAATGTTTCGTTTACATTAAGACCAGGTGAAAAAATGGTAATTGTTGGTGATGATGATATCGCAAAAACAAGATTACTTGAAATAATTTTTGGTGAGCGTGAAGCTACTTCAGGCACCGTTGAGTGAGGACAAACAATTACACCTAGTTATTTTCCTAATGATAATGCAAAATATTTTAATACTGAAGAAAATATTTTAGAGTGAATCTCGAAATGACCATTATTAAATAAAATAAAAGAAAATCAAGAAAATGATGATGCTAGAATGCGTGGTTTTTTAGGTAGAATGTTATTTAGCGCAGATTCAGTATTCAAAAAAGTTAATGTAACTAGTGGTGGAGAAAAAGCGCGCTTGATGTTTTCTAGAATGATGCTTTTGGAATCAAATTTTATTATACTAGATCAACCTCTTGATCACTTAGATACCGAAAGTATTGATTCGGTAATTGAAGGTGTTCAAAATTACAAAGGTGGCGCAATTTTTACTACCTATAATAGAGCTTTCGTTAATCAATGTGCTGATGTTATATTAGAGTTACAATCTGCAACAAAAAGTTTTTTATTTAGAGGTACTCTAGAAGAATATGAAGAAATTATGATGCAGGATAATTAATGAATCGTTTTTTTGTTAATAAAAAAGAAGATAATTACTTTATTTTAGATAAAGAAGCTCAAAAACATATTAAAGTTTTAAGACTAGATGGCAAAAAAATTATTTGCGTTTATGAAAATAATTTTTTTGAATGCTTAGTTGATTTTGATAAAGCTCATATTATAAAAGAGATTAATGAAAATCATGAATTACAAAATGATATTATTTTATTAATGAGTTTAATAAAATACGATCGTTTCGAATGGCTTTTACAAAAAAGTACAGAATTGGGAGTTAAAAAAATAATCCCTTTAATAACAGAACATACTAATGGTGAATTATATTCATTCAATAAGTTTGAAAAAAAACGCCAACGCTTTGAGGAAATCTTAAAAAATGCAGCTGAACAGTCTTTTAGAAATCAAATTCCAACATTGGGGGAGTTGACAAAGCTATCTAATATTGATTTTAAAAAAGATTATAAAATATATATAGCTCACGAAAAAATTAACTCAGAAAATAACCAAATTCCAAGCGAAATCGAAAAAAATGTTTATTTTGTTGTAGGTCCTGAAGGTGGATTTTCAAATTTAGAATTAGATAAATTAGTTTTAGACAATAAAAATGTTAATTTAGTATCTTTAGGTAAAAGGATATTAAGAGCAGAAACAGCGGCAATATATATGCTCTCAAAAATAAAAAATTCTTAATATAGTTAAGTTATTGTGTATAAACTTAACATATCAAGAATTTTTTTAAATATGACTTAAAAACATTATCATAAAAACATTTTTTTGGTAAAATAATGAATATAAAATAATCAAATCATAATTAGGAGAAAATTAAATGAAAATTACAGATAAAAGAACTAAATTAGTTGCTACTATCGGACCTTCAAGTGATAATATTGACACATTACGTACATTGATTGAAAATGGTGTAACAACAATTAGAGCTAACTTTAGTCATGGTTCTCACGAAGAACAAGCTAATAAATTTAAAATAGCTAAAGAACTTTCAAAAGAACTTAGAATTCCGGTTTCATTAATGTTAGATACAAAGGGACCTGAAATTCGTGTAGGAAAAATGAAAGATGGTGCTCAAGTTATTGTTGCTGGATCTACAGTTTTAATTCATACAACACAAGATAAATACCTTAACTTTGAAGGAACACCAACAGAAATTACAGTCGCATATGACATGGCTAGAGATTTAGTTGTTGGTAACCAAGTTTTAATTGATGATGGTAAATTATCAACAGTAGTTACAGAAGTTGGTGAAGGGTATGTGAAAGTTAAAGCAGAAAACACACATAAAGTAAAAACAAATAAACGTGTTAACTTACCAGGTGTAGATTTCTCACTTCCTTTCTTAGCAGAAAAAGACATTAATGATATTAAATTTGGTATTACTCAAGGTATTAATTATGTTGCAGCTTCTTTTGTTAACTCAGCTAGAAATGTAAATGAATTAAGACAATTATTAAAAGAAAATGGTGGATCACATATTCAAATTATTTCTAAAATTGAATCACATTTAGGATGTGTAAATATCGATGAAATTATTGAAGCATCAGATGGGATTATGGTAGCTCGTGGTGATTTAGGTTTAGAAATTCCTTACTACGATGTTCCTTACCACCAAAAAAATATGATTAGAAAAGCTCGTGAAGCTGGTAAACCAGTTATTGTCGCTACACAAATGTTAGATTCAATGGAAAATACACCACATCCAACACGTGCAGAAGTAACTGACGTTTATTATGCAGTTGAATTAGGTGCTGATTCTACAATGTTATCAGGTGAAAGTGCAAACGGTTCATTCCCTCTTGAAGCGGTTAAAACAATGACAGCTATTTCAAAACGTGCTGAAAAAGAATTTTACTCAAGAAATTACTATGAAAGACAACTTGAAAAAGTTTGAGCAAATTCAAATCAATCAGACAAAAGAACAAAAATAGCTTATGAAATTGCTAAAAAAGCAAAAGATGGTGATTATAAATTTGCGGTTGTTTTATCAAGAACAGGTGAATTATTAAAACATGTTTCTAAATTTAGACCTAATACAATTACAATTGGTGTTTTAAATAACGATAAATTAATTAATGGATTCGGAGCATACTCTGGTGTATTTGTTTCAGTTGATTCGTTAGATCTATTCGATAAAGTTAAAGCTGATAATTCATTAGCTGAAGAAGCCTTAAGACCATATGGAATTCAAAAAGGTGATAAATACTTAGTTGTTGAAAATGAAAGATTTACAGAACACGAAGTTAAATAATATATAATATAATAAATTAAAGTGCTTAGGCACTTTTTTGTTTAATTTTGCAAGTTAAAAATTTAAAAAATAAATAATTTTTTTTGATTTAAAGATTTTATATGCTATAATATATAAGCAAAATTAAATGGGGGGATAGCAAAGCGGCCAAATGCGGGTGGCTGTAACCCACTTTCTTAGGATTCGGGGGTTCGAATCCCTCTCCCCCCACCATTTATTGTCCCATAGCCAAGCGGTAAGGCATCGGGTTTTGGTTCCGACATGCGTTAGTTCGAATCTAACTGGGACAGCCATATCACTCTAAAAAGAGTGTTTTTTTATACTTTTTTGCCCTAAAAATTACTTATTTGCATTTTTCTAAATATTTTTTTGTTATATAATTAAGTTAATATGAATAAAGAAAAACAAATAGATAAAATTACTCCAATGGAGTTGGATTTTGCAAAATGATATACAGATGTTGTGAAAAACGGAGATCTTATAGCGTATGGACCAACTAAAGGTTCTATTATTTATAAACCAAATTCTTATGGTATTTGAGAATTAATACAAAAAGAATTAAACGACATATTTAAATCAAAAGGAATTCAAAATGTTTATTTGCCTCTTTTGATTCCAGAAAATTTATTTCAACTTGAAAAAGAACATATTGAAGGTTTTAACCCTGAGTTAGCTACAGTTACAAAAGTAGGAGACAAAGAGTTAAGCGAAAAATTATTTATTAGACCTACTTCGGAAGTTTTATTTGCTGATTTGTTTAAAAAAACAATTAATTCTTATAACGATTTACCTATTGTTTACAATCAATGAGCAAATGTTTTGAGATGAGAAAAAACCACAAATCCTTTTTTACGTACAAGAGAATTTTTATGACAAGAAGGTCATACATGCCATGATAACGCATGAGAAGCACGTAAATTAACAAGAGAAATGATTTCTACATACGCAAAATTTTTGAAAAATTATTTAGCTATCCCAACAATAGTAGGTAAAAAAACCCCAAGGGAAAAATTTGCTGGTGCGTGTTCTACTTATACTATAGAGGCTATGATGAAGGATGGTAAAGCTTTACAATCTGGTACAAGTCATTACTTAAACCAAAACTTTTCTAAGCCATACGGGATTAAATTTAAAAATAAAGACAACAAAGAAGAATATGTTTATCAGACTTCATGAGGAGTGACTACGCGTTTATTAGGTGCTATAATTATGACACATGGTGATAATAGAGGTGTAATAATACCTCCTAAAGTTGCACCTATTCAAGTTGATATTCTTGAATTATTTGCGAAAAAAGATCCTAAAGTTCATCAAATTGCTAAAGAAATTAAGAGTAAAATCGGAAGAAAATTTAGAGTACGTTTAGATTCATCAGATAAAAACCCTGGATTTAAAGCTTCGAATAGTGAAATACAAGGTGTTCCGATACGGATTGAGGTAGGTCCTAGAGACTTAGCAGAAAATAAAGTCCTAGTAGTACGTAGAGATACTTTAGAAAAACAATTAGTTGAAATAGAAAAACTAAAAGAGTTAATACCAATATTACTTGATAATATCCATAATAATTTGTATGATTCAGCACAAAAAAGATTAGAAGAAAATACTGAATATGTATATAACTATGACGACTTTAAAGAGAAAATTAAAGAAAATAAATTTTTAGTTGCTCCATTTTGTTGTGACGACTATGTTGAGGGTAAGATTAAAGAAGAGACGGGTGCAACAGCGAGATGTATACCTATTAAGTCGTTCAAAAAACCTAACAAAGATAGTAAGTGTTTTTTTGATGGTTGCGATAAGTCTACTAATAGGTATGTTGTATTTGCAAAAGCATACTAAAACTGAAAAAAATTTCATATTTTATAAAAATAAAAGGGGAAAGAGGCGACTTTTTTCCTTTTTTAGTTCATTTTTGACAAATTTCCAAAAAAATTTATATAAATAAAGTGGGAGGGGTATTTGAAAATGAACGAATTAAATGCAGATGTAGAAACAAAAGCTTTAGAAGAATTGAGGTTACAAGATTTAATTAAGGAAGTCGAAAATGACAAAGAACTTTATGTTTATGAGCATAAACTTGTCGAAATGATCTTTAAAACCCATTGAAAATTTAGAGAAATATTTAAAAGAAAGTTAATGGGAGAAACTTTTAAAGAAAGGTTTTATCATAAAAAAATAAATGAAAAACAAAAAGAATGATTGCTTAAGATGGCTGAAGGGAAAAATAGCATTGTAAGAATGATTTTAGATAATATGACACATAAGCATTCGTGAATACTTGAAAAATGTTATTTAGATAAAAACACAATGGATAATACGTTGTGATATGAACAACATTTTTCCAAAACTACTTTTTATAAAGTTAAACGTGAGGCGGTAAAGGAATTTGTTTCATACTATACAGGAATATTCAACTAATGACATTAATTCAATTAATAAACAATTAGTATATGAATACAATAACTTTAGAATTGATAGACGTGTTTATAAAGAATCAATTAATTTGGATTATCAAATTGAAATTTTTAATTATAAAAATAACAATGATTTATATTTATTTTGTGATTTCTTCAGCAATAAAGTTTATAAAGAATGAGTTATCGAGTTATGATATAAAGGAACAAAAAAATTAAGTTCGAATAATTCAAATTTTATTGCAAACATTTCATCTCTTAATAAGTCGAAAGCAGAAGAAGTTAATAATTTTAAAATTATAATTAAATCTAAAAAAACAAGCAAGATTGTTGAAAGTGTCGAGTTTAATAGATATTTAAATGATAATGTTGAAATTTTTAAAATGGAGAATAAAACTAATTTATTAAAAATACATTATTCTTCTATTTTTAGAATAAAAAATAACCAAGTGTTAAATTATAAAAAATATTGAAATTTAATCTTTAATCTTGAGAATTTAAAGTGTGCTATACCAATTTTTAATGTTTTAAACTTATTTATAACTTTCGATGCAAATTCAATAAATTTAAAATCATATAAAATAACTTCCTTGGATTTTAATGTAAGGAAAATTAACTTAAATATTAACGGTTTAGGATTAGAAAATGAAAAAATAAAATTAAAAGGTATACGTAAAATATTACAAAATAATGAAAATAAATTTGATTTAATTGATTTTTATATAGATGAATATATTAAATATTTACCCGATGAAAAAAGATATATTAAATCTTTAGGCGAAAATAGTAATAAAAAAATAGTTATACCTAAAAATTACAGTGGTAAATTGATTTTTATATTTGAATTAGAAACGACTTTTGGTAATTTTAAAATTTTGAAAGAAATTAATTTTGATAATAATCTAGAAGAAAGAAAAGCAAAAAAATTTGAAATAAATGACATAACAGATCAAAGAGTTTTTTTGAATAAAATAAAGTATACTGTTTCATTTAGAGATTTTTATAATTTAAAAAATGAAAATGATATTAGTTATTTTTTAAAGAAAAATGAAGAATATCAAATCGATTTATAAATTATTAGCTTTTGCTATAATTGCTAGTTTTGTAGCAGGATTATCATATTATGGTTATTTAAAAATAATAGAGCAAAAAAACAATTTAAAAAATAATATTCCAAAAGGAGAAAATGATAATTTTAGCGTAAAAAATTCATTTATTTTCCCGGATATCGATAAAAAATCATTAGTTAATTTTATTAAAAAAAATGAATTTGGAGAAGATTACATAGATCAAGAAATAGTCAGAAATTTAATATATAATTTAATACTAAATTCAAATATTAGCGATGCACAGTTGGATTTTGATTTTGTACAAAGAAGTGATAAAGAAATAGAAGTTTATATTGAAGTTAATTATAAAAAAGAAAAATATCACAAAGTATACGAAATTAAAATTTAATTGATATAATTAAAATATGAGTTTAGATTATGAAAAATGAATTATGAGTCAAATAGAACGCTTATCTAAGAAAAAAGTTAATTATGATGCGTATATAAAAGATATTAATATTGATTCTTTGGACTTAGCAGAAGTAATTATTAATCTAGAGGAAAAATATGGAATTGTAATTTCTGATGAGGAAATTTTAAATATTGAAAAAGTAAAAGATGTACTAGAATTAGTTTCAAAAAAGGTTGGTGAAAAGTAAGCTATTTTAATTTTATGATTAGAATAGCTCACTTTTTATTCTATGTTTTATAAATACCATAAATCAACTGGCACTATGACAAATAAAAGTGTTAGAGGTTTATCTAAAGTTCTCTTAACAAAAAAAATAGGACATACCGGAATTTTAGATCCTTTAGCTTCTGGATTAGTAATAGTTGCGACTGATTATGATACTAAATTGTTAGAATACATCAATCATAAAAATAAAATTTATATTGCAAATTCCAAGTTTAATTTAGGTTCTGATACTTTAGATATTGATGGAGAACTTAGAAGCTATAATTTTCCAAAAATAAAATTAGAAGAACTTAAAAAAGCTATTGAGACAGTATCAAAAAGACAATCCCAAATTCCACCTAAATTTAGTTCTAAAAAAATAAATGGACAACATGCTTACAAGCTAGCAAGAGAAGGAAAAGAGTTTGAATTAAAACCTCAAAAAATTAAAGTACTAGAATATGAATTAATTAGTTTTGATTATGATAAACAAGAATACGAAATTATGTTTAATGTTTCTGAAGGAACTTATATAAGAACTTTGTTATATGATATATCTTTAGAGTTAAATAACTCTAGTGTTATGACTTCGTTAAAAAGAATTGGAGTTGGTAAAATATTATTAGATAATTTAGAAATTCAAAAGTATGAAAAAATAAGTTTTGATTTGCTTTTTGATATAAATTCTATTTCTTTAACAGAGGAAATTTATATAAAAGTATTTAATGGTCAAAGTTTTAGAATTTCAAAAAAAGATGAAAATGTTTTCTTTATTAAAAATATTAATAATGATGTTTGTTGTGTAGGTAAAATTAAAGATAATTTTTTTTACCCTAAAAAAGTTTTTAAGGAAAGGTTATTATGGAAATAAAAAAATTAGAAGAAATAATTAAATTAGCTGCTTTTGATGTTGATGAAACACTTTTACCAAATGGATATACAAAGTTTTCGGAGAATACAAAATCTATTTTTAGCAACTTAAATAAGAAAGGTATTAAAACCGTCATTTCTACTGCTAGAGAGTTTGCTACAATAGGCGATTTTTTAGAACAATTATACCCAGTAGATTATTTTATGGGTGCTAACGGTGCGTTCATATGGGATGTTCAAAATAAAAAATTTATTTTTAAAAATACATTAAAACGTGACCAAGTTATTAAGTTATATAATGAGTTTGGGGAAAAGGTTAGAGGTTTTGCGGTTAGTGATTTTGATAAAATTTATAATTCGAAAGATATGAATTTAAATACTTGATTTATTAAACCGTTCGTTCAAAATTATCACGCCTTCGATCCTGATTTAATAGGAGATGAAGATTTATACTTAATTACAATAACTTCAACAGAAAATTTAAGAGAATTATATGAAGAATTTAAGGAATTTATAACTAAAAATAATTTAGATATGGAAATATCATCGCGTTGATCTAAAGGTTTTTTTATAAATCCTTTATCAGTTAATAAAAGTACTACTTTAAATTTTTTACTTAATAAATTAGAATTAAGTTATGATAATTTAATTAGTTTTGGTGATAGTTCAAATGATTTTGAAATGATTAGAGATGCATATTATGGGGTGGCAATGCAAAGAGCCGGAGAAAAAATTAAAGCCGTTGCTAATGATATTGCGTTAGATTCCGTTTATGATGGTGTTTATTTAAAATTAAAAGAATTGAAATTGATTTAAAATTGAAAAATAGCGATTTGCTTGTTTATAACTTAAATAATTTTGAAACAAAAGATAATGACACTTTTCTAATCGGAGCCTTTGAATCTTTTCATTTAGGACATTATCAACTTTATAAAGAATTAATAAAATACGAAGGAAGAAAAATATTAATTAATTTTAGTAACTTAGACACAAAAAATTTATTTCATAGTGATATTTTTTACACAAATAAATCTAAATATTTTTCTATTTCGGAATTAGATTTCGATTCAATCATTGAATTAAATTTTTCAGAGATAAAAAATTTGGACGGAATTGAATTTATAAAAAAAATAGTTCAAAATAAAAAGGTAACTTTTATTGCTGGTAGCGACTTTAAATTTGGTCAAAACGCACAATATAAATTATCTGATATACCTTTTTATTTAAAAAATGTTGAAATAAAAAATGTTGAAATTTTTAAATTATTAAATACTAAAATTAGTTCAAGTATGATAAAAGAGTCATTAAAATTTGGAGATATTGATTTGGTTAATGAATTATTAGTTTCTAATTATGTTTTCAATGCTACGTTAAAAGAAGATTTAGTACTAGATTTACCATTGCATTTGATGAAGATGGAATCGGGGATATACTCGTCTTTTATGCACATAAATGATTTAGTTTTTTTCACTTGTCTATACGTAGATTATAAAAAAGAATATAAATTATTTATTTTAGACTTTAAAGAAAACTTAGAATTGAATTTATTTTATAATAAAGAGGTTTTTGTTGAGGTTTTAAGTAAGATTAGAAAAATATCAGATAAAAATATGGACAAAGTTTTTGAAGATGATCTTTTAGAAACTAAAAATTATTTTCTAAATAAATATTCTAATTATAAAAAATAATTTTTATGTTATAATTCGTAAGCATTTCAAAAGTATGCAAAACACAAATTTTAACTAGGTTTAATTTAAATTTTAAAAATTATGCTTGGTTAAAACATAATTTTATTTATTTAAGGAGAATTATGGTTTCAAAAACAAGAAAAGCTGAATTAGTCTCACAATTCGGTAAAAATGCAAAAGATACAGGTAATGTATCTGTCCAAATCGCTATTTTAACAGAAGATATTGAAAAATTAAAACCACATTTTTCAAATAATCCAAAAGATAACCACTCACGTAGAGGTTTCTTAGCAAAAATTTCTCAACGTAAAGTTTTATTAAAACATTTAAAAGCATCTGATTTAAACGAATACAACAAAGTAACTGATTTATTAAAAATTCGTAAATAATTTTTATTATTTATATTTTAAGTTTATAAAATAACTAAGAGGTTTAATAATATGGCAAGAAAATGTCAAATATCAGGTGTTGGTCCACAATCAGGAAACAAACGTTCACATGCTTTGAATGCATCAAAGAGAAAATTTAATGTTAATTTACAAAAGGTGAGAGTTACTATCGATGGACAGAGAATGTCATTGAGAGTTTCAGCAAAAACTTTAAAAACTTTAAAATCAAAAGGTTTATTATAAAAAAATAAAAAAATGCAAAAAAGCATTTTTTTATTTTTTTATATAGTTTATAATTATATTAACGCATTTAATTTTGAGATGTTTAAAAAAATAAATCAAAAAAAATAAAAAATAACTTTTTGTTATTAATAAAATGTGTTATAATAATTTGGCTATCAATTATTAAGATAGTTAAATAGAAGTTCTTTGAAAACTAGATATATACAATAAACATGACAGTCAATTTTTTCGAGAGTTTGATCCTGGCTCAGGATGAACGCTGGCTGTGTGCCTAATACATGCATGTCGAGCGGAGTTCTTC
>NZ_JAHMHG010000002.1 GCF_018913965.1 Mycoplasma sp. CSL7491-lung | reverse complement strand
ATACATTTAGCTGACCATTACTAATAAATTGATAGGTTTAGAAGTTAAGATGTATTTAAGACATTTTAATGAATTATTAATTACTATTCAGTTTTCAAAGAATAAGCCCAGAAGGGCATTTTTTTATGCGTTTTATCTCTTTTTTAATAAAAAAGGTTTTTTTAAAGTTCTTTTTTAGTTTTATTAATAAATATTATTCGGAGGAATAATGAATAATGATAACGAATTAAAAAATATTATAAATATAATAGAAAAAAAATATGGAAAAGAGACTATAATGTTTCTAGGAGAAGTTCCAGAAATTGATTTAGAAACATTTCATAGTGGAAGTTATATTTTAGATGATTTATTAGGGGGTTTCGGGTATCCTAAAGGAAGAATTATAGAAATATATGGGCCTGAAAGTTCAGGAAAAACAACACTAACTTTGCATGCTATTGCAGAAGTTCAAAAAAATGGTGGGCTCGCAGCGTTCATTGATGCAGAGCATTCGATAGATCCATCTTTTGCACAAAAAATTGGCGTAGATATAGAAAATCTTATTTTATCTCAACCTGATTCAGGAGAACAAGCCTTAGATATCGTTGACATATTAGTCAAATCAGGAAAAATTGATCTTATAGTAGTAGATAGTGTTGCCGCCTTAGTGCCTGAAGCAGAACTAAATGGTGAAATGGGCGACCAACAAATTGGTGCACAAGCTAGACTTATGTCAAAAGCACTAAGAAAAATTACTGCGAATTCAAATAAAAATAAAACAACAATAATTTTTATAAATCAAATTAGAGAAAAAGTAGGTGTTATTTTTGGTAGTCCAGAAACAACTCCTGGAGGTAGAGCTTTAAAATTTTATTCATCAATAAGGGTTGAAGTGAGAAAAGGAAGTCCTATTATCGAAAATAAAGATATTATTGGTGCCGAAATAAAACTTAAAGTTGTAAAAAATAAAATAGCTCCTCCTTATAAAAATGCTCAAACAGAATTTTATTTTAATGCAGGAATTGATAAAATAAGTGAATTAGTAGATATTGGAGAAAAAATAGGTAAATTTACTAAAAAAGGTTCATGATATTATATTGACGGCAATAGTGTTGCTCAAGGTAAAAAAAATATGAGAGAGTATTTAAGTGAAAATGTAAATTTACAAAAAGAAATAATAAATTTTATTAAAGAAAATTAAAGTTTATTATAAAGTGTAATTATTGTTTTTAAATATTGTATAATATAGGAATGAAAAATATAATTGATGTAAAAATTGAAATTCAAAAAAATTCAAGAATAAAATATGAATATAACAGAAAGACAAATTTAATAGAAGTTGACCGTATTTTACGTGGAGATTTTGTTTATCCATGTAATTATGGTTTTGTACCTAACGCTTTAGATTGAGACGGGGATGAATTGGATGTGTTACTATATTCTGATGAAACATTCCAACCAGGTGTTTTATTAAAAGCTAGAATTATAGGTGCAATGAAAATGATTGACGATGGAGAAACAGATACAAAATTAATTGCAGTTCATGCCGATGATTATCGTTTGGATAATATTCAAACTTTAGAAGACTTACCTGAACCTTTTTTAAAAAATGTTGAAACTTTCTTTAGTACATATAAAAATTGAAAAAGACCAGGAATTACAAAAGTCTCTGGTTTTGAAAATGTAAATTGAGCATTACATGAGTACGAAGAGTGTGTACATTTAATGAATAAATATGGTTCAATGGACAAAAAAGAATTTATTAAAAAAATGCAAAAAGAACATCCTGAAAAGTATGAGTAAAATAAAAATGCTAGAAAACTAGCATTTTTGATTAAAAAAAGTATAAAAAAATGGTACATCATACAGGGTTCGAACCTGCGACCCACTGGTTAAGAGCCAGTTGCTCTACCTGCTGAGCTAATGATGCACTCTAATTATATTCTTTTTATAAAAATAAAAATTATTTTTTTAAAAAAAGGAGATTTTTAAAATGAAGAAAATAAGAACAAGATATGCTCCAAGCCCAACAGGTTATTTACATATAGGTGGTGCAAGAACCGCTTTATTTAATTACCTATTTGCGAAGCATTATAAAGGTGATTTTATTTTTAGACTTGAAGATACCGATATCAAAAGAAATGTGGTTGGAGGTGAAGAGTCACAATTAGATAATTTAGCCTGATTAGGAATAATACCAGATGAATCGCCACTTAATCCTATAGAAAAATATGGTAAGTATAGACAAAGTGAAAAAATAGATAGATATAGAGAAGTTTTGGAATATTTATTTAAATTAGGTGTGGCCTATAAGGCTTATGATACAACAGAAGAATTAGAACAACAAAAACTTGAAAGTGATCAAAAAGGTATTCCAAACTTTAGATATAATAAAAACTGATTAAAATTAAGTGATGAAGAGAAACAAAAAAGGGATAAATCAGGGGAATATTCTATAAGATTAAGTATTCCTAAAAACGAAGAATTATCTTGAAACGACATTGTTAGAGGAAAAATTTCTTTTAATTCTAACGATATAACAGATTGGGTAATATTTAAATCTGATGGATATCCAACATATAACTTTGCGGTTGTTGTAGATGATCATGATATGGAAATTACTCATGTTTTAAGAGGTGAAGAACACATTGGCAATACTCCAAAACAATTAGTTTTATACAATTATCTAAAATGAGAAAAACCAGAATTTGGTCATTTAACAATTATTACAAATATGGAAGGTAAAAAACTTTCTAAACGTGATACTAGTTTAAAACAATTTATTTCGGATTATAAAGAAGAAGGCTACATACCACATGGAATATTTAATTTTTTAACATTATTGGGTTGAACTTCAAAAGATGGTTCTGAATTAATGACACATGATGAAATAATAGAAAAATTTGAACCTGAAAGACTAAGTAAGAGTCCATCTAAGTTTGATATTTTAAAAATGAATTGATTTTCAAAACAATATTTAAAAAATATGAATAATCTAGATTTAATAAAATTATTTAGAAATGAAAAATTATTTTCAGAAGAATGATTATTTCTCTTTATTGATACTTTTAAACAAAGTTCAACTACTATAAAGGAATTATTTTCAAATTTAGAAATTTATAAAAATCCAACAAATAAAGAAATCGAATTCACTAGTGAAGAATTAATTGTTGTTAGAACTTTTAAAAAGATGTTAGTTGAAAAAATAAAAGACAGTAAATTTACTGTAGAAGATATTCAAGAAGTTATACAAAATGTACAAAAAGAATTAAATGTAAAGGGTAAAAAATTATTTATGCCCATTAGATTAGCTTCTACTTCTCAAGAACATGGTCCAGAGTTAGCTAAAGCTATTTATTTATTTGGATACGAATTTATTTTAAAATCATTGGATAAATATTAAAATGAAATTAAAATTTTTATCGTTAATAAATCAGAATGGTGAATCTAATAAAATTCAATTCGAAGTAGAGTGTAAGTTGAATGTAAATGGT
Source organism: Mycoplasma sp. CSL7491-lung (assembly GCF_018913965.1). Taxonomy (GTDB): domain Bacteria; phylum Bacillota_I; class Bacilli_A; order Mycoplasmatales; family Metamycoplasmataceae; genus Mycoplasmopsis. The sequence continues at coordinate 157,934 of NZ_JAHMHG010000002.1, read as the reverse complement.
AAGTTTACTTCATTTGAATTTATAGATCCACAAAGCAAAGAAAAAAATCTCATCGAAATTAGTGAAGATGAAATTAATATTTTTTCATCTAGTGCATCTATTTTCTTAAAATATAATCAAAAAATAAAATTTGATTATGAAATTGAAAATCAGATTTTACCTCTTAGTTCAAAATGAACGAATAAAGACTTTTCGAAAAATAAATATAACTTTACATATTCTCTAAGTAGTTCTGATTTTGAAATTGGGACCTATCAAATTTCTATTGAAATAATTCGAGATTAAAATACTAATTAAAAACAAACTGAATATTATGGTTTGTTTTTTTACAAAAACTATTTTATTTTAATTGTAAGTTTTAAAAAAGGGTAAAAGAAAGATATAAGGTTTGGTATTGTGAATTTATTCTTTTAGTTAAAATAATGTATAATTTAAATATTAGGATAATGGTTATTGATTACACTATAAAGAAGGGATTTTTATGGACAAAATTTACAATCATAAAGAAGTAGAAAAGGGTATTGAAAAAAAATGAAGAGATAAGAAATTTTTTATGACACATGATGTTAAAAAGAAACCTTTTTCAATTTTGCTACCTCCACCGAATGTAACAGGAAAATTACATATTGGGCATGCTCTTGATTCTTATATTCCGGATACAATTATTAGATTCAAAAAGTTAAAAGGTTTTGATGTTTTATGATTACCTGGTATGGATCATGCGGGTATCGCTACTCAATCTAAAATAGAAGATATTTTATTTAAGACAACCGGACAAACTAGACATGATTTAGGTTATGAAGCATTTATAAATAAAATTTGAGAATGAAAAGAAGAGTATGCGAATTATTTTAGAAATCAATGACAAACACTAGGTTTAGCTTTAGATTATTCTAGAGAGCGTTTTACCCTTGATGAAAATAGTAATGAAGCAGTATTGAAAGTTTTTGTAGATTTGTACAATAAAGGTTTAATTTATAAAGGTGTAAGAGCGGTGAGTTGAGATATAAAATTACAAACCGCAGTTTCTAATATCGAAATAAATAATGTACCAACCGAACAAAAAATGTTTTACATTAAATATTATTTAGAAAATTCTAATAAATATTTAACAGTTGCAACTGTGAGAACCGAAACTTTATATGGCGATGTAGCATTGGTTGTTAATCCTAAAGATAAAAGGTTTACTAATTTAGTAGGGAAACGCGTTATGCACCCTCTTAGAAATGTTTTAATACCTATTATAGAAGATAGTTATGTTGACCCAAAATTTGGAACAGGTATAATGAAATTATCAACCCATGCAGAAAGTGACATTGAAATAATTCAAAAACATGGTTTTGAATTAATTGAAACAATTGATAAATATGGTTATTTAAAAGTTCCTAATTCTCAATTTAATAAGATGGAACGCTTTAAAGCTAGAGATGCAATTGGTGAATATTTAAGTAAAAATAATATGCTAGAAAAAGTTGAAATAACAACTTCTAATATTTCAATTTCTGATCGTTCTAAAACAGTTATTGAAACTTTAATATTACCTCAATGATTTTTAAAAATGGATTCATTTAAGGAGTTGATATTAAAAGATTTAAAATCAAAAGACGGGGTCGAGTTTTTACCTAAAAAATATAAAAAAACAATGAAGCAATGAATGGATAAAGTTTATGATTGAACTATTTCAAGACAGCTTTGATGAGGACATCAAATTCCTGCTTGATATAAAGATGGTGAAGTAAAAGTTCAAATCGAGTCACCTGGAGAAGGATGAATAAGAGAAACTGATGTTTTAGATACTTGATTCTCATCTGGATTAGCACCATTTGTATTTATGGGTTGACCTAAGAAGAATAGTATTTTAAAAAGATATTATCCAACTAATTTAATGGTTGCGGGGACTGACTTAATTTTCTTTTGAATAGCTCGTATGTACTTTTTTGGGCTTGAATTTATGGATAAAATTCCGTTCAAAAAAGTTATGTTACATGGGCTTGTTCGTGATTCTCAAGGTAGAAAATTTTCTAAATCATTAAACAATGGAATAGACCCTATTGAAGTCATCGAAAAATATGGTTCAGACGCTTTACGTTGATCTTTAATTACTAACTCAACCCCTGGATTTGATCTCAAATTTTCGAATGAGAAAATCGAGAGTGCTTGAAAGATAAATAATAAATTATGAAATATAGCAAATTACATTAATGAATTGCCTGAAAATCATTCAAATGAAATGGTTGATGCAGATAAATGAATATTGGATAAATTATCAGTATTGTCAAAAAACATTAATCGTTTAATGAAAAAATATGATTTTACAGTAATTGGTTCTGAAATTTATAAATTTATTTTTAATGATTTAAGTAGTTGATATTTAGAATTTATTAAAGTTAACAATAACAAAAAAACAACATTAGAAATATTTAAAAAAGTTTTAATAATTCTCCATCCTTTTATGCCTTTTATAACTGATAAAATTTATTCAGAATTATATAAAAGTGAAATTTTAGAATATAAATGACCTAGATTTTATAAAAAAGACAAATCTAAGTATATTGATAGTGTTATTTTAGTTGTAAACGAAATTCGTAAATATCGTGAAGAATACAATATTTCAAAAAAAGAAGTTATCGAATATTTTACAGACATAGAATTAGATATTCATTCTCGTAATATCATTAATAAAATGACAAATTCAACATTTAAACAGAATAATGATTATTTAATTTCAATAAAAGGAAAATCTTTATTTATTGTTGTTTCTGATGATCAAAAAAATCAAAATAAAATTTCTTTATTAAAGAAAATAGAGACAACAAAATTCGAAATAAATAGAGCCGAAAAAATCCTTTCAAATAAGAGATTTGTAGAGAGTGCACCTAAGGAAAAAGTTGATGCTGAAAGACAAAAATTAGAAATGCATCGTAGTAATTTAGAAAAATACGAAGAGGAATTAAAATGAAAATATTAAGTGGTAAAGAATTAGCAAAACAAGAAACAGAAAAACTAAAAGAATTAGTAAAAAAAATAGATCCGGATGATAAACCTGTTCTTTCTATTGTTCAAGTAGGGGATAATCCAGCTTCTACAAAATATGTAAATGCTAAATTAAGAAAGTGCGAAGAAATAGGTATTAAAGGGATTTTACATAAATTTCCTGAAACTATAAGCCAAAATTCGTTGCTTAAAAAATTAGATGTAATTAACGAAAGTTCTACTGGTGTAATAATTCAATTACCTTTACCAGATCATATTCCACAACAAGTTATATTGGATGCTGTTCCTACAATTAAGGATGTTGATGGTTTAAGTAGTCGAAATGAATTTATTTTATACAATGATATCGAAGAAAATCATTTTGTTCCTGCTACTGCTAGAGCAGTTTTGGAATTAATGGAATATTATAACATCGATGTAAAAGATAAAAAAGTTTGTGTAGTAGGCAGAAGCCATGTTGTTGGTAAACCTCTTGCGCATATAATAAAAAGAATGGGCGCTGACGTAGCGACGTATAACGAAAATACAGGTGTTAAGGGAGTCGAAACCGGCGATATAGTCATTGTCGCAATTGGTGTTGCCGAATATATAAAAGAACAAAATATAAAAGAAGGTGCAATAGTTATAGATGTAGGTACAAATTTAGATGCTAAATTAACTGAAAAATTAGTTGGTGATGTGGATGCTGAGTCCGTTTCTAAAAAAGCTTCCGCATTATCTCCTGTTCCTGGTGGAGTAGGGCCTATGACTGTTGTTTGCTTATTAAAAAATTTATTAGATATTTATAGATAATTAAAAAGAGGATAAAATGAGAAAAATAGCTATTTTAACATCTGGTGGTGATGCTCCAGGTATGAATAACGCCGTTAGAGCGGTGGTTAAAGGTGCTAAATCAAATGGTTTAGAAGCGTTTTTAGTTTATGAAGGTTATAAAGGTTTATATAACGATAATATAGTTAGTGCGGATAATGTTGATTTAGATTTATTTTTAAATCAAGGTGGTACTGCAATTTATTCAGCAAGATTTCCTGAGTTTAAAAAACCAGAAGTAAGAGAAGTTGCAATTAATAATCTTAAAAATAGAGGAATAGATGCTTTAGTTGTTATTGGTGGTGATGGAAGTTATCAAGGAGCTCAACTTTTACATCAATCAGGAATTAAAACAATTGGGTTACCAGGTACCATTGATAATGATATAGCTTCAAGTGATTTTACTATTGGTTATGATACAGCATTAAATACAATAGTTGATGCGATTGATAAAATAAGAGATACTGCTCGTAGTCATAAAAGAATTATGATAGTTGAAGTTATGGGTAATGGTTGTGGTGATTTAGCACTTTACTCAGGTCTTGCAACAGGTGCAGAAATTATTGCTACTAAAGATTTTCAACCTTCAATGGAGGAAATTGCAAATACATCATTACAATTGACTAAACAACCTAACCGTAGAAGCGTAGTTATTGTTGTTTCTGAAAAGTGTTATGATATTAAACAACTTGAAAAAATAGTACAAGGTAAAACAGGTTGAGATACACGTATAAACCCATTAAATCATATTCAAAGAGGTGGAAAACCTTCGGCTCAAGAAAGAGTTTTAGCAACGTTATTAGGTTCTAAAGCAGTTGAGTATTTAATTAAAGGAAAATCAGGTTTGGCAGTTGGAATTTTGAATAATGACGTTGTTGGAATACCAATTTTAGAAGCTTTATCAATGAAAAATGCTTCCAAAGAAAAAGCGGTTCAAAGAGCTATTAAATTTAATAAATTGAACCAATCATAATAAAAAATAGTTAACAGTATATTAATTTATTGTTAATTATTTTTTATTTTATTATTTTATGTTATAATATTATTGATTCTTACGTAAGGTAAGTGTGAGATCCTTTTAAAGATCACTTCTTGAGACATTAACCCTCCTTTCAAATTAATAATTAAATTAGAACAAAAAAGATTAAAAAACACTTGTTAAAGGTGTTTTTTAATCTTTTATTTTCAATTCGAAACCAATTATGATAATCACTTTTAATTATTATTTTCAATATCTTAATTTGTTAAAATGTTAAAAATAGTTGTTTTTTAATATATAATAATTTTATGAAGAAAAAAATTTCGTACAAAGATATTGCTGAACAAGCAAATGTTTCGGTTTCTACAGTTTCAAGATTTTATAATGATGGTTATGTTTCAAAAAAAGCTAGAGCTAAAATCACTGAGGCAATAGAAAATAATAATTTTTATCCTAATACTGGAGCAAGAATAGTAAGAGGTAGAGATAATTCAGTTTTTATTATTATGCCCATATGAGCTCAAAATCTTTATTCTTCAATTGTGAGTGGGATAACAATAGCTTGTGCTCGTAAAGGAAGAAGGGTTAATACAACTTATGCTGGTAATTCTACTAAAGAATATATTGATGCAATTAGATACGCTTTTTCGTGGAAACCATCTGCAATTGTCGTTTTTGTTCCTCAATACTACAAAGAATTATTTGATTTTTTAAAGGGTTTAGAGGACATTACAGTAATATTATACGAACATCAAGTTAACGGAATTAACTCAATAAAAGTCGATATTACGAAAGGTTTTTACACATTAACTGAAAAATTACTGAATTCATCAGCCAATAGAAACGAAGATGGATCGTTAATAAGTAAAAAAGTTGCATTCATAAGTGATGGTAGACTTTCGAATACTCAAAAAACCGAAAGATACCAAGGTTTCGAGCGTGCATGCGTTGATAATAATTATGATTATTATGAATATAGTTTTAGTTCTAAAAAAACTCTAGAAGATATTGCTCAAATTTCTAAGTTTTTAAGACAATACAATATTCATAATGTTGTTTGTTCGACTCACGAAACTTATGTAGCTTTAGCTCAAGCACTAGGTACTAAAGAATATAATTACACTGATATTGGTTATCAATCCATATATGATAATATTAAAAAATATGTAGCTAAAATTTTTATTGATTATCCAAATTTAGGCTTTAGGATTGAAGATATGATTACTAAACATAAAATAAATAATGAAATAATAACAAAAACTATACCAATTGAAATTATCGAAACCGCAAAAAGATAAATCTTTTTGGTTTATCTTTTTTAATTAAAAGGAGAAAAATGAAGAAAAGAAATTATAAAATGATTTTTGAATTTTTAACACCAATAGTTTGAAACTTTAATGATGATATGAAAAATAAAAATAACATTTATAAAACTCAGTCTAAATTATTCAAATTTGTTTATATATTATTGGTTATTTTAGCTTCTTTAGTATCTGTTTTGTCGATTGCTACAACTGCTAAAATATTTGGGCAAGGCTGGAAAAATTTTATTACAATACTACAAATTTTTACTTTTTTCTTTTTTATTGTTGATTATATACTACATTTATTGACGTATAGAACATATAAAAAAATAGATAATCATACTATGTTGTATGAGAGCTCATATAAGTTTATTTTTTCAATTAAAGGTATTGTAATATTGCTATCCATTTTGTCTTCGTTACATATTATTGAATATTTTATAGAGGTAGATTCTACTTCGCAAAAAGCTTTCGAATTCTTTAAGTTACTTAATTTTTTTAGATTTGCAAGACTTTTTTGAATTTTAACAATTTTTACTCCTTTTGCAATAATTGCTGCCGCATTCAAAAAGCAAAAAAAAGTTTTAACATATGTTTTACTTTTAGCTATATTGTTAATATTTATTTTTGCCATTATCATTTGAAGTAACGAAACATCTTATTTAGAGGAACAAAGAAATAACTTTTTATTGTCCAATAAAATAAAACCAAGCGAAGATTCATGAAAAATTTATCTTGAGGCACAAGAATCTAATAATAAAGAACTTTATTTAAAAGAACATTTATATTATGATCAAGATAAAATAGCTATTTATGATGCCATTTTCCCAAATTACGACCAATTAAAATCGGGTTATGTAATTACATTTTTAGATGCAATATATTTTGCAACTATTACGTTAACAACAATTGGTTATGGAGATTTACTACCACATTCTCCAATAACAAAAATAATAGTTTCAGTAAATGCGTTAGTTGCTTTAGCGATAATTGCAATTCCATCTGGTATTATCGCCGGTTCGTTTTTAAATGAAATGCAAGAGCATTTAAAAAAACAAAAGAAAGAGAAGTCGAAGTTAAATAATGAAAAGGAAGTAAAAAATGATTAAATTAGGTTCACATATATCTTTTAAGAGTCCTGGTTATTTGGTTGATTCCGTTAAGGAATCTATGAATAATAATGCAAATACAATGATGATTTATTTAGGCGCCCCACAAAATACTAAAAGAGTTAGTGTTGAAAAGTTTAATCTTGAGGAGTATGAAGCTAGATTTCAAAATTTTATACCTAAAGAAGACATCATAGTTCATGCTCCTTACATTATAAATCCCGCATCTTTAGAAAAATCTAGTTTTGCAAAAGAATTTTTAATTGAAGAAATCAAGAGAATGAATTACTTAGGTTTAAAATATTTAGTTTTACATCCTGGGGCATATACTATTTATAGCGAACAAGAAGCATTGGATGAATTAGTTCAGACCTTAACATATGTAATCGAAAATACTTCAGATGTTGTCATATGTATTGAGACTATGAGTGGTAAAGGAACTGAAATTGGAACAAATTTTGAACAATTAAAATTCTTAATAGATTTTGTTAATTCTGAACGTCTTAAAATTTGTTTAGATACATGCCATATGTGAGATTCTGGATATGATTTGCAAAGTTATGATGAGTTTAAAGAGGAATTAATAAGATGAGATATATTAAAACATGTTAAAGTTATACATTTAAATGATTCTAAGAACGAAGTTTTTTCACATAAGGATAGGCATGCAAATATTGGCCGCGGTACAATCGGATTAGAAACATTAAGAAAATTTGTTCATGATCCAGATTTTGATAACATTCCTATTATTTTAGAAACACCCGTACCAGAAGATGGACCAATTTATGATCAAGAAATTGAAATGTTAATTCGAAAATAAATTATTTATTTTTTAAAAAACCAAAATTAAAAAAAAATTTTTAAAAAAATAAAATTAAATTATAATATAAATACTATTTATACAATATTTAAATAAAACATGTAAAGGAGCATATTATGGCAAGAGAAGGTTATACATTAGTTTGTACAGTATGTAAAATGGAAAACTACATTTCTAAGAAAAACAAAAAAACTCACCCTGAAAAAATTGAACTAAATAAATTTTGTGCAAAATGTGGTGCACATACAGCTCACAGAGAAAAGAAATAATAATATTTTTGATGCTTTTAGCATCTTTTTTATTATTTTTTTATTTAACATATATAATTTATATAATAAAGGAAGGTAAAAATGAATAGAACAAAACTTGATATTTTTTTTAACAACAACCCTGAAGTTGATGCTCTTATATCTGAAGCTCCTCAAACAAGATTGTGATATGCTGGAGTTCAAACAACTGATGGTTTTATTATAATAGAAAGAAATAAAGCAACACTTTTTGTTGATGGTAGATATATCGAATACGTTAGAGCAAATGCTAAAAATGTTGATGTTCAATTATTACAAAGAACAAAAGAAGGAAGCTCAATAAAGAAATTCTTTGAAGAAAAGAAATTTAAAAAAATAGCCTTAGAGAAAGATTACTTAATTAAAGATGTTGAAAATTACATTTTGTCATTAACAAATTTAACCTCTAAAGATGTAGTATGAGTAAGTGCTCAAGAATTAAGAATTTTAAAATCAAAAGAAGAATTAAAATATTTACAAGAGGCTGTTAATATTTCGTTAAAATCACTCGAACAATTAAAAGAATGAATTAAACCTGGTATGAATGAAAAAGAAGTTGCGGCCAAATTAAATTATTTACTAAAAATGAACGGTGCCGAAAAGGAGGGTTTTGATGAAATAGTTGCTGCTGCACAATATGCTTCTGAACCTCATCATCATCCAAGTGAGAATAATTTATTAATTGAAAATCATTTGTTAAAAGTTGATTTTGCCGCAAGATATAAAGGTTATACAGCTGATATAACAAGAACTTTTGTAGTAGGTGACCCTAAAAAAACAAACCCTGAGTTATTAAAAATTTTAAAGATAGTTGAAGAATCGGCTGCAGAAGGGCGTAAAATAGTTCGTCCAGGTATTAAAGCTTCAGAAATTGATAGAGTTTGCCGTGAATATATTGAATCAAAAGGATATGGTAAATATTTTGTTCATTCTACTGGGCATGGTCTCGGTATTGATGTGCATGAATTTCCAAATGTTTCTTCATCTAGTGACGTTATTTTAGAACCTGGTATGGTTTTAACTGTAGAACCAGGTATTTATATCGAAGGTCTTGGTGGAGCAAGAAATGAGGATGATGTATTAGTAACAGAAGATGGTTACTATGTATTATCAAAACCGGAGGAAAAGAAAAATAATTTCTTTTAATAGAGGTTAAGTATGAAAATTAATATTATTGATTTACAAAATCTTGACAAGGAGAAAATTGACAAGGTTTCTATTGACACAATAAATAAAATTAGAAATTTTATTGAAAACAAAACAGATGATTTTTTAAAAATGAATTCTTCTGAATTGGCAGAACATTTAGATTTATCTCAATCAACAATTTCTAGATTTGCAAAAGGGTTAGGTTTTAAAAGTTATTCTGATTTTAAAATATATGTTTCTAAAAGATTGCAATTAAAACAAGATACTTATGATGATAATATAGATAATTCAAATATTAATTCTATCAATCAAGTTTCCAACAACATAAAAACCCATTATATATATTCGGTACAAAAAACTGTTGAAAGATTTATAGACAGTAATGATTTAATGGGATATATCAATACAATAAGAGAAAATAAGGTTAATGTCATTTTCGCAATCGGAGAATCTGGAATGGTGGGACGTTATTTTTCGTGAAGTATTAGAAAAATTGGTTTTAATACTATATTTGTGGATAACATACACTCATTTTTTGGTTACTCGAGTTTAATAACATCTTACAAGAAAACTCATGTAACAATAATTTCAAAAAGTAGAAAAACATTAGAAGTTAAAAATATTATTAACTTTTTAATAAAAAACAACGTTACTTATTCAATTTGAACTAAAAATACAAAAATAAAACCCGAAAATTGTAAAAATATACTTCTTTTAGAAAGTATTGAGCAAAATTATCGTATTAGTCATATTGGATCAAAAATTTCAGCATTCTTAATTAGTGATATTATTTTTTCTTACTTATCATCAGTTATTGATCAAAAGAAAATAATTTTTAAAGAAATTAACAATCAAATAAAAGAATGAAATTCATTGCTTCCTGATATGGAACAAAAAGAAGAAAACTAAAGAAAGAGGCAATTTAAAATGCCTCATTTTTTTTAGTTTTCTTTTTTATTTTGCTTATAAAATGACATGAAAAAAATTATTCCCTTATATTAAAGGGATAAAAGAATTGAAAGAAAATTATTAAAAAAAATAGATTATTATATAATATTAAAGCAATATAGGAATATTGCCAAAGTGGGAGATATTTTTAATTAAAATATCGTTGGACCACAATATCGAAAGGATACATAAATATGGCAAAAAAAGAAATTCAAAGAATTGCTAAATTGCAATTCCCTGCTGGTAAAGCTAAACCAGGTCCAGCTTTAGCTGGTGTTGGTGTTAACATGCCAGAATTTACAAGAGCATTTAATGACGCGACTAGAGATAGAGGTGACGAACCAGTTCCAGTAAAAATTATCGTTTACAAAGATAAAACATTTGAATTCCAATTATTCACATCTCCAGCATCATACAAAATTAAACAAGCTGCAAACTTACAATCTGGATCAAAAAATTCTAAAACTACAATTGTTGCAACAATTTCAAAAGACCAATTAAGAGAAATTGCTGAATATAAATTACCTGATTTAAACACAAATGATATTGACGCCGCTATGGCTACAATTGCTGGTACAGCTAAACAAATGGGTGTTTTAGTTGAAGGATACGACGACATTTTTAAAGCTAAAGCCGCTGCTAAAGCCGCTGCTAAAGCCGAAAAATTAGCACAATTAAAAGAAGCAGAATTAGAAGCAGATTTAGCTAATTTAGCTGAAACAAAAGGACAATCAATTGAAGTTAAAACAATTTCAGATGAAGAATCTGAAAATATAGAAGAAGGAGCAAAATAATTATGGCTAAAAGATTATCAAAAAACCTTAAAAACGCTCGTGAATCATTTGATAGAACTATTGCTTACGAATTAGAAGAGGCTATTGAATTAGCTAAAAAAACTTCATATGCAAAATTTGACGCTTCAATTGACTTAGCTTTTAATTTAAACTTAGACGTTCGTAAAGCCGACCAACAATTACGTGGTGCAGTATTACTTCCACATGGTACAGGTAAATCAATTACTGTATTAGTAGCAACAAATAATGTAGAAAAACAAAAACTAGCTAAAGAAGCTGGTGCCGACTTTGTATTAGATGGTCCGGCGCTTGAACAAAAAATTAAAGAAAATGACTTTAATTTTGATGTTATGGTTGCAGATCCAACAATGATGCCTTTATTAGGAAAATACGGTAAAGTTTTAGGTCCTAAAGGTTTAATGCCAAACCCTAAAACAGGAACTGTTACTCCAACTCCAGAAAAAGCTGTTGAAGAACTTAAAAAAGGTAAAGCTAACTATCGTACAGATAAAGCTGGAATCGTACATTCATTAATTGGTAAATCAAGTATGGATACTGAAAAACTAGTTGAAAATGCTAAAACTCTTATTTCTTTAATCAAAAAACTTAAGCCAGCTGCTGTTAAAGGTACATATATGTTGAATTTAACAGTTTCAGCATCAATGGGACCAAGTGTAAAGATTAAAATAGAAAAATAGGTTTAATACCTATTTTTTTATAAAATTTTAATTTTAAAAATTGCAATTTTCACAATTGCAATTTTTAAAATTAAATGTGGTTAAATATTAAAGCTAATATAATAGTAATACCTATACCTGTTATTAGACCAATGATTGCTGGTCAAAATAGCTTAATTTTTTCTACAGAAAATTTTTTCATAATATGTCCTTATTATTTTTTATAAATATATCGTAATTATAACATTATTTTTAAAAAATATGAAATTTATTCCTCATCATCTCATTCAAATTCAAATCCAAAAATAGATACTGTATCTCCTTTTTGGATGTTTTGCTTAATTAATTCGTCTCAGACACCAATTTTTTTCAATATATTATTAAATCTAACTAAGTTATCGTAAGTATTAATCGGGGTTCTATAATATAATTCTTCAACTTTTTTTCCGCTAACGTTAAAGTAACCTCTATATTCCTGTTTTACTATAAAATCTGGCTCAAATTCGATTACTTTGTACTCTTCCTCATCTTCTTCATCTATTGTTGAGTAATCAAAGTTTTTAATTAGATCTCATAATTTACCTTTTAATTCGTTTAAATTTTCTCTAAAAATAGCAGAAATTTTAACGATTGGAATTAATGGATATTTTTCCTTAAATTTAGATATATTTTTTTCAAAATTTGGTAAATCACTTTTATTAGCAACAACTAATTGAGATTTATTTTCTAATTTTAAATTATATGATTTTAATTCATTGTTTATTATTTCGAAATCTTCGATTGGATTTTTTTCTTCAGAACCAAAGTCAATAATATGTGCAATAACTTTGCAACGCTCAATATGTTTTAAGAATTGTGTCCCTAAACCTTTGCCTAAGGAAGCTCCTTTTATTAATCCTGGTAAATCTGCAACAGTATATGAATTATCGAAAAATTCAACCATACCTAGTTGTGGTACTAATGTTGTGAATTCGTATTCTGCTGCTTTTGCTTTAGCATTGGAAATAGCACTTAATAAAGTAGATTTACCAGCAGATGGTTTACCAACAATACCTACATCAGAAAGTATTTTTAAAACTATTTTTGCTTCAAAACTTTCTCCAGGCATACCGTTTTCGCTTATTCTTGGTGCGGTGTTTTTTGGTGTTTTAAATTTATTATTACCACGACCACCTTTACCTCCGGAGGCAATAAGGTATGGTGTATTAGGTTCTATTATGTCTGCAATTTGTTTATCATTTTTATAAACTAATGTTCCAACAGGGACTTTAATATATGTATCTTTTGCGTTTGCTCCGTATAAATTTTTTGGACCACCTTTTACTCCGTCTTCGGCTTGAATTATTTTATTACTATAAAAACTTAGTAATGTATTTTTTCCAGAATCTCCAATAAAATAAATGTGTCCACCTCGACCACCATCTCCGCCGTCTGGACCACCTTTATCAACGTGAGCTTCTCTACGGAATGAGATCATACCATCTCCACCCTTTCCGGCTTTTAGTTTAACCGTAACTTCATCAATAAATTTTGCCATTTATAACCTCCTGTTTTTAACTTTAAATTAATTATTTTAATAAAATTATTATTTAAAAATATTGAATTTATATATATGTTTTTGTTTTAAAACTATTGTATTAATTATATCATAATAAAAAATGAGTTTTTAAGCTAGAGATATAAAATATTACTTTTTATCTCTTTTTAATTCATAAATCATATCTCTAAGTTCGATTGCTTTTTCATAATCTCTTTGTTTTGAAGCTTCTTCCATTTTTTTAGTTAATTCTTCTATTATGTTGACTATCTCTTTTTTCTTAAATTTAGATTTTCTATTTAAAATTAAATCTAATGAATTGTTTGTGCCGTCACCATAAATAGATTCGGGTATTTCTTTTAAAATAGTTTTTGGAATTATATTATGTTTTCGGTTATATTCCTCTTGTATTTTTCTTTTTTCTATATTATCTTCTATACATTCTTTCATTGCTTGAGAAATTTTATCTGCATAAAATATTGCCTCACCTTTGGCGTTTCTAGATGCTCTACCAACTATTTGCTTTAAGCTAGTAGCACTACGCATGAAACCTTGTGCGTCAGCTTCTAAAATTAATACTTTTGTAAGTTCAGGTATATCTATCCCTTCTCTTAATAAATTTATACCAACAATTGTTTCGTAGTCTCCAAGCCTAAATTTTCTTATAATTTCATTTCTTTCAAATGTATTGTGTTCAGAATGCACATATCAACTTTTTATTCCTAAATTAATCAAGTATTCATTTAACTTTTCCGCACTTTCTTTCGATGTTGTAAGCACAATAGTTCTACCATCACTCTCTCTTTCTTTTATTATTGTGTCATAAATATCATCAACTTGATTTAAAGTTGGTTTAATACTAATTTTAGGATCAAGCAATCCTGTTGGTCTAACATACATTTTAGCAATATTATTTTTTGAAATATTCATTTCATATTCGCTAGGTGTAGCTGAAATAAATATTTTGGTAAAGTCAAAATTTTCAACAACTTCATCATAACTAAGGGGTCTATTTTCTTTAGCGGAAGGTAATCTAAAACCGTAGTTAACCAAATTGTCTTTTCTTGCTTGATCACCTTTGTACATACCACCCATTTGTGGCACAGTAAGGTGCGATTCATCTATTATCATTAAAGAGTCTTTTGGTAAATAGTCTAATAAAGTGTATGGTCTTTGCCCTATTTCACGGCCATCAAGGTACATTGAATAATTTTCGATGCCTTTACACATTCCGAATTCTTCCATTTCATCAATATCTGAAGTTATTCTTTGACTTAATCTTTGCGCTTCTAAAATTTTATTTTTACTATTAAAATAATTTAATTGTTCTTTCAATTCTTTCTTTATTTTTGGGATTATTATATCGTAAACATTATTGTCAACGGCATATTCATCTCCTGGAGAAAGAATATAAGCTATATGTTTCTTAATTAAGTTTTTGTTAAGAGGATCAACATTTGCAATTTCTTCAATTTCATCACCAAAAAAAGAAACACGTATCGCTTCATTTTCTTTGTCAGAAGGATAAATAAATACATTGTCACCTTTTACTGCAAAATTACCATTTTTCGGTGCTAAATCATTTCTTTGGTATTTTACTTTTGTTAAGTCTCTTATGAATGTTTTTAATTCTATATTTTGACCTTTAAAAAATCTATAAAAACTTTTTTTGTAGATTTCAGGGTTTAATGCACCATAAATTGCACTAACACTCGCAACCACAATTACATCTTTTCTATTTAAAAGAGAATTTATGGTGCTTAAACGCATTATTTCTATTTGTTCGTTTGTTTGCGATTCTTTTTCTATGTAGGTATCGGTGTCTGGTTTATAAGCTTCAGGCCTAAAATAATCAAAATACGAAATATAATATTCTACAGCATTATTAGGAAAAAAAGATTTTAACTCTGAATATAATTGACTAGCCAAAGTTTTATTGTGTGATATTAAAATTACGGGTTTATTAATTCTGCTTATGACATTAGCAATGGTAAAAGTTTTTCCCGACCCAGTAACACCATTTAATACAATATTCTTTTCATTGTTTTTGATTTTATCAACTATAAAATTTATTGCTTCAGGTTGACTTCCAGACGGTATCATTTTTGATTCTAATTTAAAATTGCTCATATGTAAATTATATATAAAAAAACGAACTAAAAGTTCGCTTTTGGTTTTATTTTAAAAGTTTTGCTGCGTTTTTATCAATTATTACTGTTACATCATTGTGTGATTGTAAAAAGCTAGCTGGTACATCTTCAGTTATAGGTCCTTGAATCATTTTAAATATAGCATCTGCTTTATGTTCGCCATCAGCAAGTAAAATTATTTTTTTAGATTCTAAAATTGTACCTATTCCCATTGAAATTGCAGTTTGAGGAACGTCTTCTTTTTTATCAAAGTATTTTTGATTTGATTCGATTGTACTTTGAGTTAAGTTAACTTCACGAGTCCTATCTGTAATTTTTGAACCAGGTTCATTAAATGCTATATGACCGTTTGTACCTATTCCTAATATTGTAAAATCAATTCCACCTTTTTCTTTAATTAACTCTTCGTATTGTTTTGCATTTAATTCTATATCTCCGTTACCTAGAGGTAGATTAATATTTTCTTTTGAAATATTAATGTGATTGAATAAAACATCATGCATAAAGTAGTAATATGAACATTTGCTTTCTCTCGGTATACCTACATATTCGTCTAAATTAAAACTTGTTAATTTAGAAAAGTCTAATTCACCATTTTTGTAGTATTCAATTAAATTTTTATATGTTGCTATTGGAGAGTTTCCTGTCGCAAAACATAAATTTGTGTTTGGTTTATTATTTATTTGTTCTTTAATAATTTTAGCAGCTTCAAAAGCTACTTCTGTTGCGTTATTTTTTATAATTACTTTCATATTTATCCTTTTATTTTTTTACCATCAATATAAACTTCTTTTATCTTCAAAGTTTCGTTGTCTAAGATTACTAAATCAGCTAAAAATCCGGTTTCAATTTTACCTAAATTTTGTATATTTAAATATTTAGCCGAATTATATGATGTCATTTTAACAGCATCGTTAAGTGAATAACCAATTTTGACAATATTTTTAAATGCATCATGAATAGTGATTCCAGAACCTGCTATAGTGTTTGTACCTTTTAATGTGATTAAATTTCCTTTTTTAATAACAGGTATATCACCTGAAACATTTTCCCCATTAGGTGCATAAGCAGGTTTTATAGAATCAGATATTGCTATTATTTTATCTACACCTTTTAATTTAATAGAAAAATCAATAGATTCCTTTGAAACGTGTAATAAATCTATTATTAATTCTGTATATACATCATTATTATATAGAGCCGCTTCCAATAATCCTGGATTACGAGAATCTACACCTGACATGGCATTTCACATATGACAAACTGAGTAACATCCATTTTTAAAGAAATTGTCAGCAATTTGGAATGAAGCACTGCTATGTCCAATTGAACCAATAATTCCTAATTTAGATTGCATATATTTAAAAACATCTAGATTTACCATTAATGGGTCAAAAGAAATTTTCTTTAACATATTGTTTGAGGTTGCATACATTTTATCGATTCTACTTTTTGTACCTTTAATTAAATATTCAGGTTTATGTGCCCCTTTTTTTGACATTCCAATGAAAGGACCTTCGATATGTATTCCCAAATTACGAGAAACTCATTTTTTATTTTCTGAAACATCTTTCAAAGCTTTTAAAATAGTTTTTCAAGAGTTTGTCATTGCAGTTGGCATAAATGAAGTAACACCATGTTTTGCAAGTTTTCTAGAGATTATCTCAACAGCTTTAGTACCATCCATAACATCTTGGTTATATATACCGTGAATATGTGTGTCAATAAAACCTGGAACTAATATATTTTTACCTTCGCCTTCCTTTTCGACAACTTTAAATATTTTGTTATCCATTATGTATACATCAGCGTTTTGTATTGTACTTTCAGGATTAATGATTTTTACATTTTCAATTTTAATAATATTTTTATTCATGTTCAATAACCTTTCTTAAGTTAGAGTTATTTTTATTTAGTAAATCCACTGCCTGTTTATAATCAATGTTTTTTAATATCATAACTATGGCTGTTTTAGCGTTTTGTCTAGCTTCATTATATTTTTCTTTTGCATAATCAAAATCAACATTTGCAATATCTACTATCATATTTATTGATCTTTTTACTAATTTTTCGTTTATAGGTTTGACATCGATCATGTATTCATCATATACTTTTCCGGTCTTTATTGCTGTCATTGTTGAAATTGAATTCAATATTAATTTTTGCATTGTAGCTGCTTTTAGTTTTGTTGATCCTGAAATAACTTCGTTACCTAACTCTAATACTAATGTAAAATCAGCAAATTCTTCGATAGCACCATTTTTGTTATTTGATATTAAAACTGTTTTTGAACCTTTTTCTTTGGATTTTGCAAGAAAACCTTTTACATATTTGGTATTTCCTGAAGCGCTTAAACCTATTACTAAGTCGTTTTTATTAATTTTATTTTCAATTGCATTTGATTCTCCGAGCTTAAAATCGTCTTCATTCATTTCAAGGGAATCTAAAACTGCATCGTCACCGCCGGCTATTACATATTTAAATCAATTTTTTTCTCCATAAGTTGGATAAAAATCTAATGCATCTAGCATTCCTATTCTTCCACTAGTACCTGCACCAATATAAAAAACTCTTCCATTTTTATTAATAGATTCAATACACATTGATGCTATTTTTTCTATGTCTTTTGAATGTTCTTTATAAGTATCAGCAACTTTATAGTTCGCTTCAACAAATAAATTGTTTAATTCGTTTAATTCGTATTTATCTAATTTTTTTATATTGTTCCTCAACTTTTAATATATTAGGTTCAAACATATTTTAGTTTTAAAACTTATTACTAAAATATAAATGAATAATATATGTTTTTATATTTTTATATATAACAAAAAGTAGTTTTTTTCAAAAATATAATGAATACTTTATGCAAAAATATTTTTATCTTTTTTAAAATGTTTAAATAATATTGAGCGACCTAATAGTTGCTCGACTAATGAAAGGTTATTTTATTTAATAAAAATGTCTAAAAAAATGTCAAATAAATTATCCTCATTACACAAATCACAATATGCATATATTGCTTTATGAATATTATTCGCAGTATTACTTGTGGCAGTTGTACTTCTAAGTACACTATACACAAAACCTGAAGATGCGGCCGCTATCGCATCAAGAGCGAATACTATTGCTGCAATTGCGCTATTATTCGTTATTGTGTTTTTAGGAGCAATCGTTGCTACAGTTTATGTACACGGTTTTGTGCTTAAAAAAGCTCAAAAAAATTCAATTTCAAAATCTGGAGGTAAAAAATAATGATGTCAATGTCAAAAAATAACCAACAAACCAGTTTTTGAACAAAAGTAATGTCAAAATTAAGCTCAATTGGTGCTACACTTATGTTCCCTATCGCAGTTTTACCAGTTGCAGCCGTTCTTTTAAGAATTGGTGCTGAAATCCCAACAGATACAGCATTCTCAAAATTAATTCAAGAAATCATTATCAAACCTGGTGCTGCAGTATTTGATAATTTACCAATTTTATTTGGTGTAGGTTTAGCTTTTGGATTTACAAAAGATAAACGTGCGGAAGCCGCATTTGCCGGATTAATAGCTACATATATTGTTATAGCTTTAGTTCCTTCATTTACAACAGGATTCTACGGAAATGTTGCATTTAGTGAAGGAAATGGTTTTGAAGCCTTATTTGGTGGAAAATATAATGCGGTTTTAGGAGGAAACGTACTTAATGGACTTGCAATTGGTGCTTTAGTTGCGTATGTATACAACAATACAAATTCAGTTAAATTACCAAAAGTTCTTGGTTTCTTCTCAGGAAAAAGATTAGCTCCAGCATTAGCTATCATTTCTGGTTTAGTATTCTCATTCGTATGAGCAATTGTTTTCCCATGAATAGCATACGTAATTTACTTAATTTCTAAAGCTATGTCAGATGCAGTTTCAATAAAAGAAGGTTCAGATTTTGAATCAGCTAGATGAACAAGAGCTGCAATTATGGGAGTTTATGGATTTATAAATAGATTATTAATTCCATTTGGATTACACCACATTCCAAATAACTTATTCTGATTCCAATTAGGAACATTCGCTAAAGAAGGTGGTGCAGCAGGCGAAACAGTTAACGGAGATATTTTCATCTTCTTACAAGGTGTTGCTAAAGGTAACCCTGGTGGAATCTTCCAAGCAGGATTCTTCCCAATGATGATGTTCGGTTTACCAGCTTTAGTTTTAGCATTTGTTAAAACAGCTGCTACAAAAGAACAAAAAACAAAAGTTATTGCTTTATTTGGTTCAGCAGCCGTAGTTTCATTCTTGACAGGTATTACAGAACCAATCGAATTTGCGTTCTTATACATTTCACCACTTCTATACTTCATTCACTCATTATTAACAGGAATATTTGCATTTATTACAGGTGCATTCGGAATTCAATTAGGATTCGGATTTAGTGCTGGATTTATGGACTTCGTTCTTTCAATTCCTAAATCATTAAGAATTATTAATGAATCTGGTTACGAAGGTGCTGCTAAAGTTATGGCAAATCCATTCTGAATTTTACCATTAGGATTATTAACAGGTGTAACATACTACTTCACAGGTTACTTCATGATTACAAAATTAAACTTAAGTACACCAGGACGTGGAGCCGGAGTTATTGCAGATAGTGAACAAGAAGAAACAACTTCTACAACAGAAGAAGGTGAATTATCAGCAAAAGCTAAAAAAATTGTTAGTGCATTTGGTGGATGAGACAATATTGTTGAATACAACAACTGTGCAACAAGATTAAGATATACAGTTAAAGATTCTTCAAAAGTTAACGAAGAAGAACTTAAAAAATCAGGAATTTTTGGACTATCAAAAGTTTCAGATACAGGATATCATGCAATTGTTGGTGTTGAAGCAGAAAGTTTAAACAACGAAATAGTTTCAAACAAAGGTGCAAAATTACAATAATATAATTTAAATAATATAATAAAAATTCAAGTATTTAAGATGCTTGAATTTTTTTAAATAAAAAAGTTCTAATTAATATTTACTTAGAACTTTCAAGTTTTAAATATGCAACTTGTGCAATCATTGCTCCATTATCGGTGGAGTATTTTAGCGATGGAATAATTGCATCTTTGTGTAATTTTAAAAATTCATTTCTAAGAAAAGTATTTGCGCTAACACCACCGCCTAATACAATACTTTTTGGATTATATTTTTTTATTGCAACACTCATCTTTTCAATTAAATATTCAACAGCAATTTTTTGAAAACTAGCGGCTATTTTATTTTTATCAATTGAATTATTTTTCATTTTTTCAGAATTAATTAAATTTAAAACCTGAGTTTTTAAACCGCTAAAAGAAAAATCTAATTCATTTTCTGTTTTAGGCTTTGTAAAGTTAAAAAAATCTCCTTTGTAATTTTGATAAATCTTATCTATTAATGGTCCTCCAGGAAAACCTATACCAGTTCTAGAGGCAACTTTATCAAACGCTTCTCCAACAGCATCATCCAAGGTTTCGCCTACAATTTCAAAATTATTGTAATCTTTTGCATATAAAATTTGGGTATGTCCTCCTGAAACTAATAGGCATAACGATGGAAAAAAAATCTTTTCTGTTATTGTAGCAGACAAGAAGTGACCATGTAAATGATTTACCGGAATTAGAGGTTTATTCATAGATATAGATAATGCACTCGCAAATAAATAACCAATTTGTAAAGAACCTATTAATCCAGGTTCTTTAGTATATGCTATATAATCAATCTCGGACAAATTATATTTTTTCATGATTTCATTTTGTAGTATCGCTATATTTTTAACATGTTCTCTAGATGCCAATTCAGGTATAGTTCCGCCATATTTTTCAAAAATATCAGTTTGAGAAATTGATCACATATCTAATATTTTTCCGTTTTCCATTATTGCAATTGAAGTGTCATCATGAGAGGTTTCTATGCCAATTATTTTCATTACTTAATTTCTCCTATTTGAGGCATTTTAATGTATAAAGGTTCAATTTCCAATAAATTTTTAGTTTTGAAAATATCTTTATAATTTACGAAATTTAATTTCATTTCAAAATAATTTATCTTACTTTTTTGTTTACCGTTATCATCTAAAATTTTAATTGATGTTTTAATTTCTTTATTTAAATCTAGTTTGTTATAAAAATACATTTTTTTACCTTGAGCATCAATAAAAAAATCTTTTTGATTTGGATTTTGAATTTCTAAGATAAAAAAAGAATTTGTGTAAAATAAGTTTTTATTTTCCAACATTGCCATTGTCCTTAAAAAAACCAAACTAGATCTTACTCCTGTGAAGAAACCAGGACCGACATTTGTATAATATGCATCAATTTTTTTATTAGTTAAATTGTTTCTACTTAATATTTTTTTGTATTGATCGACAATTAAATCGACTTTCTTTTTATAACCTTCTAAAATTATTGAATCAACTACATTAAAATTATTATCAAATAAAAAAATAATAAAATCAGTTGATGAAGTGTCTAAAAATATATTCATTTTATTTCTCCTCTAATTCAATAAATCTTTGGTCATTAATTATACTAATCTTAATTTTTGTAAAATTATCAAACTGATATTTTAAATATTCAGACCATTCGATGGCAACAATATTATCTTCGAAATAATCTACAAATTCGTCTAAATCTCCCTTGTAGTTATATAAATCAATATGTATAAGTCCGTTATATGTTTTCATGTAATTAAAACTTGGAGATGTAATTTTGTCTTTTATTTCTAGTTGTTTTGCTAACAACTTAACGAAAGTTGTTTTGCCTGAACCTAAATCACCGTATAATAACAAAATTTTATTTTTCTTAATCAATGGTAATATTTTTCTTATAAAATCATCCAATTCTTGTAAATCATTAATTTTTATTTTCATCATTATTTTCTCAAAATTTATTTATATCTTTTTTAGTAGCTACTACGACCGCTTCTGGTCCAACATGAATCAAAATAACAGAAGGAATAAATGCACTTTTTGCTATTATGTCATATTTGTTTTTTATATATTCTATATAATAGTTAATTGTCTCTAAATCAGAAGATATTATCAATATATCCGTATTATAATTATGTTTTTTTAATTTAGATTCAATTTCTTTCTCTACCGTTCTATTAAAAACTAGACCTTTACCTTGTTTTAAAAGCTCTCCGTTTTCGAACCTTATCAATGGTACTACTTTAAGGAGTTTTGCAAGTGTGGCTGCAGCGGGTGTTAAACGTCCTCCTTTAAGTAAATAATTATTATATTTCGGTATTAAAGTAACGTCTAAATCTTCGTCTCATGGCTCAACCTGTTTTATCGAATATTCTAAATCATTAGTTTTTTTATATGTTTTAATAAATTTATTAACTTGCATTTGCAGTGTTCCTGAAATATTTACCGATTCAATAACTCTAAGTTTAGGATAATCTTTTTCTAAATTTTTTAACATTGAGTATTGACTTGATAAGTATTTTGAAATAGGAAAAACCACTATTTTATCATATTCTTTTGATAATTTTTCGATCATTTTGCAAGAATAACCTATTGGTGTAGCGGATGTAGAATATGTTTTAGTTTCTAAATTAAAATTTTCAAAAATATTATAATGACTAATATCTATTCCATCATAAAAATTTTTACCATCAATTTCAATAATTAGAGGTAAAAAATAAAAACCTTTCGAGTTTGCTTCTTTTTCTGTTAAACCAATTGATGAATCCACTACTATTGCTATTTTTTTCATACGTATATTATAATATAAAATAACAATTAAATGTGTTATAATATAAAAATGATTATATGCAATGTTTTAAATGAAAATTTCGCAAATACAAGTATTGTTTTTGTTAATTCAAATATTAAAAAAATTAATAAAATTTATGGTGATAAAATAGTATTTTTTGTTGACGAAAACAAGAATGTTTCTTCGATAAATATTTTGGATAATAAGAAGTATTTTATTGAAAATAATAATAAATTTTTTAGATTAAGTAGCGAGCAAATTAATATCATTAAAGATGAGGCTAATAAACTAGGATTAGTGATAAAACCTATAAAAATGTTTCAATATGGTAAAATCCTAAAAAGAATTATTCATGAAAAAAGTAATAAATTGTTTGTTTTAGAGGTTAATTTTAATGAAGAAAAAACTACTCAAATAATAACGAATACATTGGATACTTTAGAAGGAAAAGTGTGTGTGTTTGCTAGAATTGGTGCAACCACCTTCTCAGGACTTGAAATTTTAAGTGGTAAAGTTATGAATATAGAAAGTAACGGTATGGTAACAAGCTATAAAACATTAGGAATTGAAAGAGATGGTTTAATTTTTGGCGATGAGACACAAGTGGGACAGGAGTTTGATTTATGTCAAGACATTTAGTTTTAAAAGACCTTGAAAAAAGAGGTATTCTCAAAGATACAAGTAATATTGAAAAGTTTTATAAAACTGACGATGAAAGTGCTGTTTACGCTGGTTTTGATCCTACAGCTGATAGTTTACATCTTGGTAATTATATTCAAATTGCAATACTTTTAAGGTTTAAATCATATGGTTGAAAAGTTATTGGTGTTTTGGGTGGTGCTACCGGTATGATTGGAGACCCTTCTTTTAGAGATAGCGAACGTCAATTGCTTGATAGCGAAACTTTAAATAAAAATAAAAATAAAATTAGACAACAACTAGAAGGATTTGGGATAGAAGTTATTGATAATTTTGAATTTTATAAGGATATGAATTTTTTAACATTTTTAAGAGATGTTGGAAAATTAGTAAACATATCAACAATGATTAATAAAGATTCAGTTGCTAGAAGATTAGAAAAGGGATTGAGTTTTACTGAATTTTCATATCCGTTGATACAAGGGTGAGATTTTCTTCAACTTTATAAAAAGTACAATGTACGTGTCCAATTTGGCGGTTCAGATCAATGAGGAAATATTACAACAGGTTTAGAAATAATTTCTAAAGTTGTTGGAAACGATCATGAAGCTTTTGTGTTTACTTCCGGGCTTCTTACTGATGAGAATGGTAATAAATTCGGTAAATCCACAGGTGGAGGTAGTTTGTGACTCGATAAAGAACGTACAAAGCCTTTTAATATGTATCAATTTTTAATAAAACAAACTGATACTATAGTAGAAAAATTACTTTTATGATTAACTTTTTTACCTATTGAAAAAATAAATGAAATTATGGAAATTCATAATTCTAATACATCATCTCAATATGCTCAAAAAACACTAGCATATGAGGTTATTAAAAATATTCATGGAGAAAACGAGGCTATTAAATCAAAAACAATAAGCGAAATTTTATATAATAAAAAACTTGATTTGAGTAGTTTTGATTCTAATATTTTATCTTCTCTTGAAAAAGAAATACCTTTAGTAGAAATTAAAAAAGACTCTAATTTAATAGAACAATTAATCAATAAATCAATTTTAAAATCTAAAAGAGAAGCAAGAGAATTTATCCAAAATAAGGCAATTAAATTTAATTTAAAGCCAGTAAACGAAGATTTTGTTGTTTATTCAGAATATTTTAACAACAAATACGCGTTATTGCACGTTGGTAAAAAAATTATTTATATTGTTAAAATAATTTTTTAATTTTAATAAATAAAAAAATCGCATTTTGCGATTTTTTTATTCTTCTTCTTCATCGTATTTATCGTTATTTGAAGAATTATTACCTTCTTCGTAACTAGCAGTGTATTTACAATTAGGAAAATTACTACATCCGATAAATTTTTGTCCTTTTTTATTATTTCTAATAAGTAATTTATTTCCACATTGTGGGCAATTTTCATCAAGTTCAATTAATTCAAATTGAACTACACTCATTTTATCTGTAGCTTGTTCTAATGCCACTTGAAATTTGTTTCAAAAAGCTTCCATTAAATTATTTTTTTCGAGTTCATTATCTGCAATTTTGTCTAATTGCTCTTCAACTGAAGCTGTATACAATTCATTAAAAATATCTGGAAAGGCATTTATTAAAGAATCACTTACTTTTATACCAAATTCTGTAGGTACAAGTTGTTTACCTTGCATATTAACATAAGCACGATCTTTTATTATTTTAATTGTTGAAGCAAAAGTTGAAGGTCTACCTACTTTTATTTCATCTAGTTTTTCAATTAATGTTCCATCATTATATCTTGGCGCGGGTTTTGTCTCATGTTCTTCAAAATTAAATTGTTCGACAGCAACAATTTGATTTAGCTGATAATTTGGATCATTTTGTTCTAATTCTTTATTTGTAACTATATAATAACCATCAAAAATAATTTTTGAATAAGTGTTTTTAAACATATATTCTTTAGTTTTATAAGTATATTGTTTACTTTCTCTAATAGGTTGTTTTATTAGCGCCATTAAGGTGTTTTCATAAATTAATTTATAAACTTTTAACTCACTTTCTGACATTTCGGGATACTTACTTTTTGCTAATTCTGGAGTCAGTTCTAAATCTGTTGGTCTAATAGCTTCGTGGGCATCTTGATCACCACTAAAGCCTTTTATTTCTTCAGCTATATAGTCTTTTCCTCATTTTTTAGCAATAAATTTATGAGCTTCATTCACAAAAGTTTGCGACATTCTTGAACTATCGGTTCTTGGGTAGCTTATTAATCCTCCGTCTCCATAACCCTCATAAAGATTTTGTGCAGCAGATTGTGTAGAAGAAGAACTTAATGGGCTTTTTTTGTATAATGTAGCTTGTTTGAAAGGTGTTAATGCTCCAACTTTTCTTTGACTTTTTGCTATATTAATTACTTCTAATTTTAGATCTATGTTTTCAAAATCTTTTTTAATTTTATCGATATCTTTTGTTTCGATTCATTCTCTTCTTTCCGAAATATTTTCAGAATTAAAATACATAGCTAAAACATCATTATTTACTAACTTTGCATTCAACTTGTAATATTGCTCAGGTATAAAAGCATTTATCTCTTTTTCTCTATCTACGACAAGCTTAAGCGCAATTGATTGAACTCTACCCGCAGTTGGCGTACCAGGAGAGTTTTTGAATTTTTTTCTGATCAATTGACTTACTCTAAAACCAATGATACGATCTAACATTCTTCTAGATTTTTGTGCATCAACTAAACCTTCATCTAGTACGCTTGCCTTTTCAAAAGATTTTAAAATTGCATCTTTTGTTATTTCGTTATATTTAATTCTTGAGTACATTTCAGGTTTTATTTTGAAATATTCAACAATATGTGATCCTATCGCTTCACCCTCACGGTCAGGGTCTGTTGCAATGTAAACATGTTTAGCTTCTTTTAATGCACTTTTTATTCCGCTAACTAATTTACTTTTGCCTCTTTCTAGAGAATAAGAAGGTTCTCAATTTTCAAAATCAATACCTAAACCGTATTCTCCGCTTGTTTTCATTTTTAAAAAATGACCTACTGAAGCAATAACTTCATAATCGTCACCTAAATATTTTTTAATTGTATTTACTTTATTTGGTGACTCGACAATAACTAAATTTTTCATAACCATAAATATATCACAATTATTAAGTTTTTTGTCAAGTTTTTCATTTTAATATTTATTAAATTTATAATTTAAATTTCTTAAAATATTTTTAAGAAAATATACAAAATTTTATATAATTAACTATGAGTATGTATAGAGTACTCCTTGGCAAATATTGCCCAGAAAGACCAAAAGGAGATAAAAAATGGTTAAATACGAAATTATGATGATCGTTGATCCTAAAGCAGACTCTAAAATTGCATTTGATTTACTTAATGAAGTTTTCGGTGCAGGAGTTAAAAAAGCTGAAAAATTAGAGAAAAACGAATTAGCATACGAAATAAATAAATCTAAATTTGCACAATACATTCAAGCAGAAGTTGAAACGGAAGCTAACTTACCTGCGGAATTTACACGTCGTGCAAATATCATTAAACAAATTTGAAGAACACTTGTAATTAATTTAGATAGCGAAAAAGGTTTAAATAGTTCTAAAAAAGAAAAACCAAACAGAAAAAGAAGAACATTCAAACCATACGATAAAAACAACACAAGAAATGAAAATAACTCAACTGAAAATACTGAAAAACCAAGAAGACGTACAACAGTAAAAACTGAAAAAGTTGAAAAATAATTTTCGAGAAAGAAAGGTAGTTATTTAATATGAATAAAGTTATTTTAATAGGTAGATTAACATCTACCCCTGTGTATAACGCAACAAGCTCAGGTGTAGGATACACAAGATTCACATTAGCAATAAATAGAAGAATATCAAATTCTTCTAATAATGAAATTACTGATTTTATTAATGTTATTGCTTGAAGATCTACAGCAGAATTAATTGCGAAAAACACAACAAAAGGTTCTAAAGTTATGATAGAAGGTAGTATACAAACAAATACTTATACTTCTAGAGAAACTAATCAATTAGTTAGGTCGTTTGATGTTGTTGTTGATACATTTGAATTCTTGGAATCTAAAGATGAATTCCAAAGAAGATTGAGAAATAACGACAATAACAACCAACAAATGTCAAATAATGGATTTAATAATAATTTTAATAATAACTATCAACAACAAAATAATTTTAACAATCAAAACCAATGACAAAATAATAATTCGGTTCAAAATAATGTTATGAATAGTAAACATAACTTCGAAGATATTACAAGCGGATATTCTGAAAACGAAAATAATGAACCGGATGACCAAGAGGTTTTTGGTTAATATTTCAAGGAGATTAATATGGCTTACAACAAACGTAAAAAAGTTTTTTCAAGTAGAAGAAAAGTGTGTTCATTTTGTGAAAACAAATCTAACTATGTTGACTACAAAGACGTTGAATTATTAAACGGTTATGTATCAGCAACTGGACAAATTAAATCAAGATCAATTACAGGTACATGTGCAAAACATCAAAGAAAAGTATCTACAGCTATTAAAAGAGCTAGATTTATTGCTTTAATGCCTTACACAGTAGTTCGTGTTCGTAACTTATCAAAATAATTAAATTAATAAGTTACTACAAATTCATAATAAAAACCTCTCAATTTAAGTTTTGAGAGGTTTTTGTATTGATTAAATTTTAATCAGTAATTATTTTATTTTTGTTTACAAATTCTTTTTTAGAAGAACTTAAAATCATTATTGTGGCAGCAAAAGTTGCAAACGGAACGATGAATCCAATTAATAACAAAGTTCTAATTTTGTCTTTTGTATTTATAGCTAAAATAATATGAGTAACAAGTATTACTATAGAAAATGCAAATAATAAAATTCCTATTATTATAGAACCGATTAAAACTCCCTTAGCACTATTATAAACTTCACTTTTGTTTGTGTAATAATTACCATATCCATAATTGTTATAATTGTTGGTTGCTTTTACAGCGCTTGTTACGTTTATGGCTATAATTACTATTATAAGTATTAAGATAAGAATTTTACTTAATAAATTTGTTAAAGCTAATTTTTTATTTTTATCCATTTTTACCTTTCTTTTTTAATTAATCAATATAATTCTAAAAAAAAAAAAAAAAACGGAAGTATTTTTTCAAAATTTTATTATTCATTTTTTAAATTAAAAATTTTTCAAAGTAGACATAGGTAAAAAATGTATTTTTGAAAGTGATATAATTTTATATAGATAGGAGTTATTATGGATTTTCATGAAAAAAATTTAGCAAGACAAAGTATTAGAGAATATGATTTAAATCATCCACTTTCTGAAAAAGAAAAAGAATATATTATAGATGCAATTAAAAATACACCAACTTCTTCGAACTGACATTCATCAAGTGCTATTGTTATTACTGATAAAACTATATTAAATAAAATAGCGGAACTTTATCCTAAAGGAACTCACATTAGAACAGCTTCTATTTTTGTTATATTTTTAGCAGATTTTAATAGGATGAATATGGTTTTAAAAAGTAATCCTGATGTTAAATTTAATAAGAATTCAACAGAAACATATACTATAGCTGTTGGTGATGCATTTATTCAAGCTACTAGTGCACAAGATCAAGCAATCGATTTAGGTTTAGGAACATGTTTTGTTGGTTTTGTTAGACATATAGCAAAAGAAATAATTGAACTATTAAATATAAAAGGGCAAGCATTTCCGGTCATTGGTCTTACAATTGGTAATAAACTTAATAACAATACTTTAGTTAAGCCTAAAATTAATCGTGTATTTATGAATAATTATGATATTGAAAGAATATCTTCGGATATAGAGGAATATAATCCAAAATTAGTGGATTATATAAAGAAATCTTTTCCAAATATAGATCCTTTAAATTATGTGGACTCTTCAATAAATTCGGCGAAAAGACATTCGGTTCAAACTGAACTTATTGAAGAAATTTGAGATTTAGAACTAACTAAATAAAAAATGAAAGGAAGTTTTCCTTTCATTTTAATTTTATTAAATATCTGATGTATTTTTTGTTGGTGTATATTCTATTAATTTATTATTGTCAAATTGGAATTCTGTAGGAATATTTGTTTTTTCAAAACCATTAGGGAATAGTCATGTTTTTTTAACTTTATTTTCTTTAAAAAGTTTTTCCATACTTTCACGATATGAATTTTGTTGATCTTTCCCACCACCATAAATTAAATCATATTGTGGTAGGTTATAATCTCCGAATAAACCTTTATAATTATATCCTTCTGATCTAAAAGCAGATGATAATCCGGTTTTAGCTCCTTGAAAACTTGCGTGATATACAGAAACCATTTCGTTATTTTTTGTTCTCACACCACTTCCCGAAGCTCCACCACCCGGAACATAATTTCTTGGTAGATATTCAAGACCGTATAAAATGTATTTTTTGTTATCGTCAGAAACATATAAGTTATCAAATGGTTTTTGTTTTGCTCCTACGGTTGGTGAAGAAATGAAAGCGTCGACAACACCTGGTTTGTCTATAAAACCACGCCAAGCAACATTGTATGATAAAAAGTTACCACGATCAAGTTTCTCTTTTGTTCTTTTATCGAACTCGTCTTCTGTCACAGTTTTATTATAATAATCCCCATCAGCATTTGTTCATAAGCTATAACCATGTTCACGAACTTTCATTTGATCTTCTTCAACGTATTGTTTTATAAATCAATCAAATCAGTTGTTAGATTTTGATTTAGGATAACCTAAAATAATTAATTGATCCAATTTATTTAAGTCTACATTTCTAGATAAAATAGGATTATTTATTTTTTCATAATTCTTTAAATATGATTCTGATTTAAACTTAACTTTATCTTCGTCCTTTCAATTTGCATAATCATTTGTTATTCATTTTGCAAATTCTTGAGGACTTTTACCTTTTAATTCGTTGGTTGAAATTTTTTCGAAATCAATTTCAAATATTGAAAAATCAAGAAATTCTTGTACATCCTTATATTTTTCTTGCTGTTTATTTATCAAATATTGTGATGGATTTGTTTTTAAATAATCTTTAGCATCAAAAATTCTTTTTAACGATTCTTTTTGAATAACTCCTGTATTATATTTATCAGAATCTAGTGGTATTACTTTTAATTTTGAATAATCACCTCTAACAGATTCCTTATTTACATTTGTTATTGACATTCCCGCAAATCTACTTGGATTTATTGCATCCGCAACATGTAAGTTTGTACCAAAGTAAAATTTAGTTGGATAATGTCCGCTTTCAGGTAACTCGTAATCCATAATTCAAATGGTTCCTGCAATAACATCCTGAGAGTCTATAAATTTATTTTGAATATCTCACATACTTTGTGCTTTTCTTATAAAGTTTTCTGCGTTTTGTTTGGTTTGTTCGTTTATTTCATTATCTGATTTTATTTTATTTAAAACAACATCTTTATATTTATTTAAGTAATCTGTGTAAATTCTAGCTGCGCCATTTTCATCGCCATTCATTTGTTGAACTAATGCTCTAAAAATATCGATTGTTATTTGCTCTAAATAATCTTGAAGAGGATTTTCCATAGTATCGCCGTGTGCTTCGTTAATTCTTCTAATAAATTCATCTTTTGCGTTTTTGTCGTTTATTTTTTCTGCAAATTCTTTTAATTTTTCAGGGTTCTTAACGTGCTTTCTTAATAGGTTTCTTTGATTTTCATCTTCACTAGCTAAATAATTATTAATTTCTACGTGATATGTAATGTAAGATGCATCTAAATAATTTTTGTTTGTTATTGTTCTAGCTAAACCTTGATCGTTTCCAGGTTTTTTTCCTAAAGAATCTACTCACGAATCTTTTTTACCTATTTCCATTACATCATTTAAAGCTAAACCTTCTACACTATTGTTTGATCCATATTTTGGTAATGTAAATCCTTTATATACAGCACTTTCGTAAGGGCTAAAACCAACTTCCTCGGCCTTTTTATTGAAGAATTTTATGTTTTCGTCAGTGTTTGATGTTAATTCTGGTCTAATTGCTTGTAAATCGCCTGCACTTTTTATATAGTTCTTTAAAGCAGTTAAATAAATGTTATCGTCATATTTAAATTTTTCGATTGGAGTTTTTTTAACGTATTCTGTTATTTCGTTGTTTGATGTAGGTTTTTGCAATCCGCCTAATTCAGTTCCGCCGTATTGTTCTCCGTTTTCATCAGTACCTTGTTGGTTGTTTTTAAAACCAGAAAGTTGAATTTGTTTAACTTCTGATGTCTCTCTAGTTAATCTATTTTTAAATGTAACATAAAAAACAACATTTCCTGTTTTGTTTGGATTTTCTTCTCCTTCTACACCTTTTGCGTTATTTACTTCTATATCTAAGAATCAGGCATATTCATCGGTAGGTACAAATTTATCTAATAACATATTTCTAATAGCTTGTGAAGGCAAAACTTCAGATTTATTTTGATTTCTAATAGATTCAAATGCGAAATTAAAATGTGTTCCTTCAGTTGGGTTAGTAACTACTTCAGTGAATTTTTGTTTAGATAATTTTTTTTGTTCTTCGGTTGCAGGTTTTTCCGCTTCCTGAGTTGCTGATAAAAATAAATTAAGTAGTTGTTTATTTTTGTTAGATACATTAGTTTCGTTATTAGCATCATCAATTTTTGAATTAATTTCACTTCTTTTTGATTGGTCAACTATCCTTCTTGAAATTTCTTTTGTTGTTTTTACTAATTGTTCAGAATTACCATTTTCTAATATTGATTTTTTTATTTCGTTATTAATTGCATCGAGTGCTTTATCATCGCTCGCTTCTCTAATTTTGTTGATAAATTCGTCCTTGTTAACATCGTTTGGTAAGAAATTTATTAAATCAGTAACTTTATTCTTTTTGATATCAATTGCACTTGTAGGTTGATCTTCATTTTCTGAGCTATTAGTAGAATTGCTATTAGCTTTTTCAGAAGATTGTTTATTGTTTGCTCCACACGAAATTGCGGTGACAATCGAAGTCATTCCGAATGTTAAAGATAACAATTTAGTTCATTTATTTTTTTTCATTTTTTATCTCCTATGAAAATTCTCATGTTTCATCACTATCAACAACTTCATATCCATTTGCTTTTAGTTGTTCGATTAAAGCGATATTTTCTTTATCCACTTTTATTGTATTTTTAAGTTTACCCAATGATATTAAAGTTCTTAATTCGTTAATACCACTTGTACTTAAAGTTGTATTTCCTTTAATGTAAACATATTGAGTTTCATTATTATTTGAAAAGGTAATTTTGGTTTCGGGTGGTCCTGGTTCTCCTATAACCATATTTTTAGAAAATCCGGCATCATTTAGTTCGTTTGCGTAAATGTCGAAGTAAGAACCAGTATTAAATAAATTAACTTTTCTAAGTCTTCTTTGTGGTTTTTCTGGGTGAACTATGTCGGTGAATACTAAATTTTTGAGTGATCTAATTTGTGGGACTCTGCTAAAATCTAAATTCATTGGGTACGAGTAATCTCCACTACTAAAAAAAGGTTCGTGGTGTCTTGCTCAATATACCAATCTTAGACCGTCGTTGATACGTTTAAATTTAGCAACATCATTTGGAGCATTTTCTATTAAGTCACCTTTATCAAATGAAATTGTATTAAATACTAATCTTGTAGCTAATTTTGAACCGGGTTTATAATCAAAACCTACGTTATAATCAATGCTGTTTACTCAAGCAACATTACGGAAAGAAAGTGGGTTAAGATTTCATTCTTCTTTTAACGAATTACCTTCTGTGTATAACGAAAGTTCGTCAATTTCTTTATCTTCAAGTTCAATTAATGATGAAGTATTAGAAGCTGCCGCATCAAAAAATAATTCTAATTGCGGTAACTTTTTGGGTAAAGCTTTTAAAATGTCTTTGAATTTTTGACCTGCTGATTTTTGACCCATGTTTAATATTCTATATGAAGTTATTTCAACTTTATCTTCTGTAAGTTCTTCAATTAATGATTTGGTTTTTTCGTAAGCTCTATCATCACTTGCGTCAATACTTACAACAGTACCTTTTTCTCTCTTGATGGCAGGGTCATTATTGGTTCTTGTAAGTTCATAAATTTCTATACCATCAATGTTTTGGATATTATATTTTTGAAATTTAGGATCACTTTTTATATTTCTTTTTTCTCATCCAGGGTATAAGCCGTCTTTAATTTGTCCGCCAGTTCTCCACATTCAATCATTATATCCAAACGCTCTTTTTTCAATATTATCTCTATAATATCTATTTAATGTTTGGTTATGACCATCGGGAACGGCACCTATATGACTGCTTATTTCACCTTTTTCATTTATATATGAACCTTCCGCTCCTAAAGTATGACCTTCCTTGAAAAGATTCTCTACATCGTTAGAAATCTTTGTTAATTTAGTTTGATCTAAATTACTCATTAATCATAAAAGTCTCTCATATTTTATCTTTTCATATGGTTTTCCTTCATATAATTTTTTATGTTCAGGCCACTCCCTTTGTCCTTGCTCTGTTAAAAAATTAACAAAGTTTTTTTCGTTTTTAGGATCAAATAACAATCCAAATCTATCCTCAAATTTGCTAAAAGTATTTTGATTAGATGGTCTACTAAAATAAAGTTCTCAATCTCAAGTTTTACCAGTTTGTTCAGTTTGTTTTACTATTTGTTTGTAATCTTCTATGTGTGCTTTAAATAAGCTTTTATTAGTAAATAAGAAATCTGTAGCTTTTGTAACTTGAGCTTTTCTAAGTTCTTCTGTTGCTTCAATGCTTGTGATTTTAGTCCCTATTAAATCAATATATTTAATCCTATTATTTAATTTATTATTAATATCATATTCTTCTACAACCGGTTCTTTCGGAAATTCTCTTTTTACTCTAACTCTAACTCCATCAATAACTGCCCTATTATCTGACGGACTAGGTTCTGGATCTTTAACTTCTTCAGGTACAGGTTCCGGCACTACTTTAACAATTGGTGAAGGTTGTTCAACTGGTTTTGACTCGGGTTTTTCTATTGGTTTAGGTATTGGTTTAGGAGTAATTATTTTGGGTTTTTCTATTGGTTTAGGTATTGGTTTAGGAGCAATTTTTTCTCTTTTAGGATTTATTTCGTTTTTGATTATTTCTTTTTCTTTAATTGGTTCTGGTTTAGGTTCTTCAATAGGTTTTGGTTGTGGAATTTCTTTTAAATTATCATCAATTATTGAAGTTTCACCTCTGACAATATCTAAATTATTTTTATTAATTAATTTTGGTCTTGTATTTTCTATTTTAAATTCGTATTCATTTGAATTTTTTCCTGATGAAAAATTATAAACACTAGCGGCCAAAGAAGTGGAAATAGCTAACGAGGAAATAATGATAGCCACATTTATCTTATTTTTCTTTAATTTTAAAAAATGCATTATTTTCCTCCTATTAAATTTAAATCATAAATTTGAACTATGATCATTGGATATCGCCTTCTTGTTCGTCGTATGTACTTACGTTGTATCCACTATTTCTCAATTGATTAATTAAATTTGTTTCATCTTGTGGAACTTCGATTATAGTGTTTCTACTAAAAGTATTATCACTAAAATCAATTAATGTATTTAAGTTATTAAATCCGCTCGGGTTGAGAGTATGACCTTTTGAAGTTCCTTTAATACGTATTTTATTGGTTGTTTTTCCGTTACTAAAAATAATTTTTGATTTAGGAACATTGAATGAATTTCTATCAATAATATCATAGAATTGAGCATTATTTAATTCGTTAGTATCTATTTCGAAATAATCTCTATCATTAAATAAAACTAATCTTCTTAATTTTCTTGTTCCTGGATTTTTATGCTCTATATCATTAAAAACTAAGTATCTTAAAGATTTCATTGCAGGTACCCTACTTAAATCTAAACCAACAGGATAACTGTTGCCCGCTTCGTTTCTGTCAGGTTTTAATCCTGGACCAAAACCACCTTGGAATATTTTTTCATTATTTCTAACTCAATATGCCATACGCAATCCGTTATTAACTGAAGTTGCATCTACTCCGTTATCTGTCTTAATAAAATCTTCCTTGTCAAAAGATAAACTATCAAATGTAATTCTTGAAACTATTTTTGCATCGGAGGCATATCCGAAACTTACGTTATAGTCGGCTGTATTAACTCAAGCTGCCCCTTTAACTGCTCATGGATTTAAGTTTCATTCTTCAACTAAAGAATTTGTTGTTGTATAAAATGCCATTTCATCAATTTCTTTATCTTTAAGAGCTCTTAATGATGAAGTGTTTGTACTTTCTAAGAATAATTCTAATAATGGTATTTTATTAGGTAATGCCGCAAAAATATCTTTAAATTTTTGTGAACTGTCGTTCTTACCTATATTTTTAAATCTAAATCCCACAACTGGAATATTTTTTTCTTTTATATCATTAATTAATTTGAGAGCTTTTTTATATCCAATATTATTACTTGCGTCAATTGTAATAACATCTGCTTCATTTAATTTTCCTTCTTCTCTTGTATCTCTTGTTAAGTGATCGACTTTAATTCCGTCGCCAGGTTGAATATCTAAATTATGTTCGCTTGCGTAATTTGAAGTTACATCTCTATTACTTCAACCATAATATCCACCGTTTGCAATTTGTTCAGGATTACGAGTATAAATGGTTTTAAATCCAAAAACTCTTTTTTCGGTGTTATTACGTTCATATTCTGCTGTAACTTTATTTACAATTGGTGAGTATGTATGAGAGTCTAATTCCCCATTTTCAGTTATGTAAATATTAGGATCATCTGGGTCTATAAAATAACCTTGTTCTAGTTGTTTTCTAGCATTTAGTGTAGGGTTTTTAAATTTTTCGAAATCAATATATGTTATAAGAGCAATGTCGCTAATTTTAATTTCATGGCGGTTACCGGCTCTATCGTAATACTCATAGGTTCCTGGTATTTGTTTTATTTGGTCATATTTTTGAACCCCTTCATCTGTAAGGAATTCTTTTATTTTATCTCCATTTTGTAGCAGTCTACCAAATTTATAAACTATGTCAATATAATAATCTTCGTTTTGTCTAATTAGTGATTTTTTTGCTGTCTCAGTTTGTCTTGAGTCCAAATTAAATTCATTTAGAATAAACTTAAATGTATTTATTTTAGTTGAAATCGATTTTCTCGCGTTTTCAGCGGTTCTTGCAATTAATTGATCAGTCACAGTAATACCATTTAAATCTGGTGTGATTTCAGCTCTATAAGGAACTCTGTTAACAATCCCTTTTTCAACATCATTTCTAAAATCCTGTCTTTCCGGAAATTCTGTAACACTAACTTCTACTTCTCCAAAGTTTTGATAAACTTTTTTAATTGTTTTGGTTTTATATTCTTCTTTGGGTTTAGGTTTAGGTTGTTCTTGTGGAGTTAATTTAGGTTCTTCTTTTGGTTTGATTGGTTCTTTTATAACTTCAGGAATAACTTCTTTTGGTTTTTCAATTTTTGGTTTTTCCTCAATAGGTTTCGGCCTGTCAATAACTACATTTTTAATTGGTTTAGGTTGAGGTTTTTCAATAGGTTTCGGTTCAGGTTTTTCTTTGATGTTTCTATCAACAACGCTTGGAGTATAAACGTCTAAATCTAAATTATTTTTGCTAATAATCTTAGCATCACTACTTGTTATTACAAAACCTGGTTGATTATAGTTAGAGTTTAAATTGTTAGTAGCATAAACTACCACACCAGATAAAGCACTAACTGATGCACTTGTAAGTCCTATAATCAAGTTAACTTTTACTTTTCTACTAAACATATTCATTTCTCCTTAATACAATTAAATTATATTCTTTTAATAATTTAAAAAATATTTTACCAAATTTTTTAAATAGCAAAACATTATTACTTTTATGCCTTGTATATAGGTATATATAATTATTTTATAATTATAAAAATTCATTTTTTTAGTTTTTTTATTATAAATTTTTATTATTTTATTCTTTTTTTATTTTTTATACCTTATTTTTGTAGAATAAATTTGTTATTAAAAATAAAAAGGAGTTTTAAAATGGTTATTCATAAAAAAATATTTCAAGGAATTAATTTAAGAATGTTTTTGGCTTTATTGTTTTTTGGGTTTTTGCCAACTATTTACAATACAATAAGAATTTATTGACTAGGTCAAGTTCCTAATGTTTGAACCTTTTCTATTGCTGCTCAAATGCAATGAGTTCAATTGTTATATGAAATTCTTCAAGAGTCCTTTATATTACCTTTATTTTTCTTTGTTGGAGCCGTTATTAGTCAAAAAGAAAAATTAATTAATAGGTTGAAAACAGGTATGTTATTTACTTTTTCAATTTATTTACTTTTAACATTTATTGTTATTGGAGCTGCTAGGCCTTTAACAATAGCGATGGCTCAAAATGAGTCTATTATTGATCAAACCGTTGCTTATGTTAGGTTAGAGTCTATTGCAAGTATTATTAACATAATGTTTAGATTTATTTTGGTTTCCTTAATAACAATGAAAAAAGACAAAAATATCTATATACCATTATTTTTACAATTATTTTTAATTATAATTTTAGATATTTTTTTCATTTCTAATTTAAGTATTTCTTTACAATTAGGAGTAAATGGTGTTGCTATAACTAATATAATAGTTTCGTCTGTTTTGCTTATAGTAAGTTTTATCTTGTTACATTATGAAAAAATTAATATTTGAAAACTTTCTAAACTAGATTTTAAGTGATTTAGAGAATTTTTGCCAATAAGCGGATTGTCTGGTTTAGAAACTTTAGTTAGAAATTTATTTTTTATGTTCATGGTTGTTAAAATGGTAAATATGGTTGGTTCAGCTGGTGATTTTTGAACTGCAAATAGCTTTATTTGAGGCTGATTATTACTTCCTATATTACAACTTGGAGAGTTAATCAAAGCTGAAGTTGGTACGAATAAAGAAAAAGCTATTAAAAATAACACATTTGGATATTTTGTTATTGTGAGTTTAGTTATATTGATTTGATTTTTAACAATCCCGGGGTGAGATCCTTTTTTAAAAAATGTAATGGGATTAAAAAATCATAAAATAATTTATCATTTAGCTTTAATTAGTTTAGGTTTTTATATTACTTTTGCGTACAACAATATTATTGATAGTATATTTTATGGTTTTGGTAAAACAAATTACATGTTATTTCAATCGTTATTTGTCAATATAACTTTCTTCGGAATAATGTTTATACTTTATAAGACTAATGTTTGAATTCCGAGTTTAGAATCAATAACACTAATGTTTGGTGGAGGTATAGCGGTCGACTCTCTTTTAACATTTGGAATGTTTTATTGATTTCTTAAAAAAAGAAAAATGAGTATATCGAATTTAATTAAAAAATAGATGCCTAAAACATCTATTTTTTGTTAAGCTATTTTTCTTAATAACTCAAGAACTTCTGCTTCTGTTGATAATTCTACTGCTTGACTTGCCAAATCTTTCATTTCTTGAAAACTTAATTTATTTACTAATTCTCTTGTTGGTAAAACATTTGATGCACTCATTGAAAATTCATCTAATCCGAGTCCAACTAATAAGGGAACCGCTCTTTTATCACCAGCCATTTCTCCACACATACCTGCTCATTTTCCGTGTTTGTGTGCTCCATCGATAACATGTTTAACTAATCTTAAAATTGATGGATTAAGTGGTTGATATAAATAAGAGATATTTTCGTTCATTCTGTCTGCTGCCATTGAATATTGAATTAAGTCGTTTGTACCTATTGAAACAAAATCCGCATACTCTGCAAACTTATCTGAAAGTATTGCTGCCGCAGGTGTTTCCATCATTAATCCTACTTCAATTTCATTTTTGTTTTTAATGTTTGGATATTTAGGTTTTACTTCTTCATATGCTTCGTCAAAAACGGCTTTAGCATCTAAAAATTCCTTAACATTTGTTATCATCGGAAACATAATAGCTACTTTACCGAATTCACTCGATCTTATTAAAGCACGTAGTTGTGTTTTAAATATATCTGGATTTTGTAAACAAAATCTAATTGCGCGATATCCTAAAAAAGGATTCATTTCTTCTGGGAATTTAAAATATTTAAGAGTTTTATCTCCACCAATATCAAGAGTTCTTATAACAACTCTTTTTCCATTCATACGTTCAACAACTTCTTTGTAAGCTGCAAATTGTTCTTCCTCTGTTGGTCAATGATCGTTATCCATATATAAAAATTCTGAACGGAATAAACCAACCGCTTCTGAGTCGTTTTCTAAAACAGCATCTAAATCTTTTGGTGTACCAATATTTGCTGCTAATTCAACATGATGATCATCTTTGGTTTTTGATTCTTTACCTTTTAATTCTTTGATTCTTCTTAAATAGTCATCATATTCATTTTTGAGTTTATTGTATTCGTTCATTTCATCTTGATTTGGATTAACAATAACCTCACCTTTTGCACCGTTAAGAGCTATAATGTCGCCATTTTTGGCATTCTTCATTATTGTGTTAGTACCAACAACTGATGGTATTCCTAAACTTCTAGCCATAATAGCTGTATGTGAAGTTGGCCCTCCAATGTTAGTTACAAAACCTTTAACATATTTTTTGTTTAATTGCACCGTTTGAGATGGACTTAAGTCCTCTGCTACAATAATAACTTCTTTATTAATGTTTAATAAATCAGGTTCTTCAATACCGTTAATTACATACAATAATTTTTTTAATACATCTTTTATGTCCGCAGCTCTTTCTCTCATATATTCATCTTCCATATTTTCGAAAATAGATGCAAATTCATTATAAAATGTTTTTATTGCGTATTCAGCACTAATTTTTTCGCTTGTTATTTTATTATTAATTGTTTCTATTGCAACAGGATCTAAAACAAATCCCATGTGAGCATCAAAAATTGCTTTGTGTTCTTCGTTGCTAGCCAATTCTTTTGTTTTGTTTAACTTCTCTAAAACAACATTTCTAGCATTTTCATATAGTTGGACTTCTTTTTCTACATCTTCGGTATTAGTAGTTATATCTACCGGAAGTTCTTCGATTTTAAAAACTTCAGCAATAGCAATTCCGTTTGATGCGCCTATACCTTTTATTTTCATAATTTTACCTCACTTTGTTTGTGTTATTGACTTTAATTATTTTTTAATTATTTAAACATGTAAAAAATTTATATCATTTAAATGAATAAAAAAAACATGAAAACAATGCCATAAAATATCCTTAAAAACTAATAAAATTTATGTTAAATTATTTTTAAGATAAAATGGACTTTTTTATGCGGCTTTTCGTAATAATAATACATTATTTATGCATTAAATATATAAAATAAAAAAATAATTTCATTTTTTAAAAATATAATACAATTATAACTATGAATAATAAAAAATCAACTAACACAGATTCAAATTTAGTACCAGATTTAAAGAAAAAAAATATGGATTTTAAAAAAATACAAAAATATAAATCAGCTTTTTTTAAACAAGAATCTACATCAAATAATCAGGATATACTTCTAGTTAATAACGATGCAGCTATTGAATTAGAAAAAGAAAAACTTAAGTATAAAATGGGTATATACTTAAAAAACAACAAAAAAGTTAAAATAGACTTAAAAATATTATTTCAAAGATATTGATGAAGAGTTTTAACTATTTTAGTTGCTGCAATAGTATTTAATTTAGGTACTTACATTTTCCTAAGGCGTGCCCAAACCATACCTTCTGGTGTCACAGGTATACCTACTTTAATCAATTATGCTTTTGAATCTACTAAAAAATATTTTTCACTAATATATTTGGCGATAAATGTTCCATTATTTTTAATATTTGGATGAAAAATTAAGAGGTCTTTTTTAGTTTTAACTGTATTATTTATGCTTTTTCAAATTTTAGTTCAAACAACAATTTTTGATCAAGAATCAGTTTTAAATTTTTTTAACGAAAAATTTGTTTTAACTAGCAAAGTGAATTTAAAAGAAGTTCATGATAACGACCCTTCTAATCTACTTTATACAATGATTGGAGCAGCTTTAATAGGTATTGGTATTTCTCTTTCTTGAAAAGCTGGTGGATCAACCGGAGGAACAGACGTAATTGGTTATTATTTTTCGATGAAAGCTAAAAAAAATATAGGTTTTACATTAAGTATTATTGGTTATGTAACCGCAATTATGTTTCTAATTATTTTTGCTTTTTTAAGACCTAATGAAGTCGAAGATGCAAACGGTAATAAACATAAAGTTATTTTTGGAGTTCGAGAAATTTCGACTTTTATATATGTTTTTGTGATTAATTATGTAGTTGATTTAATATATCCAAAGTATAAAAAAGTAACTCTTTCTATTGTAAGCAATACACCTGATAAGATACTTGCTTATTTTAAATTAATTGAATACTGACATTCGTATAGAATTGAAAGATTTAAATCTGGTTACACCGGTAAACAGGGCGTAAAGATAACTACGTCAATATTAATTTTAGAGTCCCCAAACTTAATTCATGATTTAAAATTCATAGATCCAAATATATGAATTTCGATTACAGATGAGAGAAAAATAGTCGGTAAATTTAATACAAATTATGTTGAATAGCGGAAAAAACGCTATTTTTTATTTATTTAGTTTGTAAAACGAAAAAAATATAAATATATAGCGAAAGGAGGTGAAATGGTTTTGAATCAACTAAAAGAAATTGA
Organism: Mycoplasma sp. CSL7491-lung; assembly: GCF_018913965.1. Lineage (GTDB taxonomy): Bacteria > Bacillota_I > Bacilli_A > Mycoplasmatales > Metamycoplasmataceae > Mycoplasmopsis. The sequence continues at coordinate 115,304 of NZ_JAHMHG010000002.1, read as the reverse complement.
AAAAGATAAAATGACAAGTATTAAACCTGGATTTGCTTTTACTTCTTTAATTGCCGGAATTCCGCTTTTTATAAATTCATTGGCTACAGTGTTAGGTTTTTTTAGAACGGCTTTTAGTAAAAAAGGTGAAATTAAAGATAAATTAACAACATTTAAGTGAGATGATGATGTAAAAAACACGAATAATGATCAATATACTATTTTATAATTTGAGTTAACAACTTTTATTTATTAATTAAATAAAAAAAAGTATAATTAAAATAATATGAAGAATTTATCGCAATTATTAGATTTTAAGACGACTGAAATGAGAATCGCAGAGTCTGCGCTCAAGAAAATTAATAAACTTGAAAAAATAGTTTCCAAATTTACAGATGAAGAATTAAAGTCAAAAACACAATTTTTTAAAGATTTATTAAAACAAGGTTATACACTTGATGATATTAGAAATGATGTATTTGCTGTAGCGAGAGAAGCGACAAAAAGAGTTTTAGGAAAAAGACCTTATGATGTCCAAATTTTAGGTGGTATTTTACTTGATTTAGGTTCAGTTGCAGAAATGAAAACTGGTGAGGGTAAGACTATTACTTCTATTGCTCCTGTTTATTTAAATGCGCTTTTAGGAAAGGGTGCTATTGTATCAACTGTTAATGAATATTTAACAGAGCGTGACGCAAAAGAAATGGGTGTTGTTTTTGAGTTTTTAGGCTTAACAGTTGGAATTAATAAAGCTCAAATGGATCCATATAATAAACGTAAAGCATATGCTTGTGATATAACTTATTCTGTTCATTCTGAATTAGGATTTGATTACCTTAGAGACAATATGGTTCAAACAATTGGAGAAAAAGTCCAAAGAGGTTTACAGTTTTGTTTAATTGACGAAGTTGATTCAATTTTAATAGATGAAGCTCAAACGCCGTTGATAATTTCTGGCGGAGAAACTGATGAAAAAAGTTACTTTGCTGCCGACCAATTTGTAAGAACTTTAGGTTCTGAGGATTATATTATTGATGAGGAAAGCAAGGCTATTGCTTTAACTCATTCCGGTATTGCGAAAGCGAATAAATTTTACCAAACTGAAAATATTTATAATATCGAGAATTCTGAAGATATACATTTAATTCAAAATGCTTTAAGAGCACATAAAGTTATGAGAATTGATGTTGAGTATATAATAAGAGAAGGTAAAATTGAACTTGTTGACGCATTTACAGGCCGTATTATGGATGGCCGTAGTTATTCTGAAGGTTTACAACAAGCTATACAAGCAAAAGAACAAGTAGAAGTAGAACCAGAAACAAAAACGCAAGCAACTATTACATATCAAAATTTCTTTAGAATGTTTAAAAAACTTTGTGGTATGACCGGTACAGGAAAAACAGAAGAACAAGAATTTATAGATATTTACAATATGAGAGTTAATGTTGTTCCGACAAATAAACCTATTGCTCGTGTTGATGAGCCTGATTCAATATTTGCAAATTATACAGATAAGTGAGAAGCTGTTGTTAATAAAATTAAAGAATTATATGAAAAAGGACAACCCGTTTTGGTTGGTACAGCACAGATTGAAGAATCAGAGTTATTACATAAATTATTATTAGAAAAAGGAATTCCACATACTGTTCTTAATGCTAAACAAAATGCGAGTGAAGCGGATATAATTTCTAAAGCAGGACAAGTTAAATCAGTTACTATAGCGACAAATATGGCCGGAAGAGGAACAGATATAAAACCTTCACAAGAAGCAATCGCATTAGGTGGTTTATATGTTCTAGGTACTGATAAAGCAACTTCAAGAAGAATAGATAACCAACTTAGAGGTCGATCTGGGCGTCAAGGAGACGTTGGAACAAGTAAGTTTTTTGTTTCTTTAGACGATCAATTAATGAAAAGGTTTGCAAGTTATGATTCGCTGATAGAAGCGTATGCTGATTCTCAAGGCAAGGAAATAACTTCGAAAAATTTAAAATTTGCATTTAATCATGCGCAAAAGAAAATCGAAGGATTTAATTATGATTCAAGAAAATCGGTTTTAAATTATGATGATGTTATTCGTCAACAAAGAGATTTAATTTATTCTCAAAGAGATTTAATACTAGTAACTACAAACATTCAAAAAGTTGTGAGAGGTATGATAACTTCTTCTGCTAGGTCAATAGTCAAAAATAGAGAATATACACTACATAATCATTCTTATAATTACGCCGCTCTTGTAAATTTCTTAAATGAAAATATAGGTAAATTAGTTGAGTTTAATTTTAATTTAGATGAAATTAGTTCGATTCACGAGACAGATCTTACCAATTATGTGTCAAATATTATTTTAAATGTATTTGAAGAGTGGATAAAAAACGCTTTAGAGTATTCAGATACAGAAACCATTAATTCAGTTGTTAGAGATACTATAATCAGTGTTTTAGATGATAAATGACAAACTCATATTAACAGAATGGACAAATTGAGATCGAATGTTAATTTGGTTCAATATTCACAAAAAAACCCGTATCAAATTTATACTGAAGAAGGAACTAAACTATTTGATGCAATGATTGATGATATTGCTTATGAAGTTATGTTATCTGTTTTTTCAAATAGAATTGGTAGAAAATCTTTATTAACAAAAGAAATAAAAAATGATCCTGTTTTCCAACAAATAGCTCAAAATTTTTCGTTTGATGTCAATAAATCACTAGAAGAACAAGAACAAGATTTAATTAGTTTTTATAATGCAATTAAAAATAGATTGAATGAAATACAAGAAAACGAAGAAAACACTAACTAAATAAAAAATCAAAGCAACTATTGCTTTGATTTTTTATTACCATCTTTACTGTTAAATGTTTGTATCAATCTTACACATCAATTCGGAAGAGTTTGAGCGTCTTCAGATGGTTCTTTTAATAGTAGAATGCCTACTATGGAAATTAATGAAACAAGTACAATGATAATAAACCCGATTATTGCATAAACTAAAGTGTTATTATAACCTAGTGAATTACCAATTATTGGTATTAAGGATACTATTATTGTAAATACTGTGAATATAATATATCCTAATCCTCAAATTAAAGAGAACATCCAACACATTTTTCTTATATTATTATTTTTATACTCATGAGGTAAATTCAAAATAACACCTTGAATTCCTCATAAAAATAATCCTGATAGAAATCCAAATATATATAAGAAAACATAACCAACAATATTTTCTTTAATTACAGAAGTTTTAAAAATAACCAAAGATAATATATAAAATAAAATTCCTAGTCCTAATAGTAATGCTATATATCATTTTCTTTTTATATTGTATTTAGAATAAGCACCAACAGTTAATGGTCCAATAAAGACTGCTGATAAATATATTATTACTCATATTTTAAGAGTTTTATTAAATTCATTTGATATTCCGGAAATATCTTGAAACATCTTCATTGTAAAAATAACTGGAAAAACTGAAGCACTTAATCATCCTCCAAACAATAAAATTCATGAGTAAGTTTCTTTAGTTTTTAAGTATTTTCATAAAATTCTAAATCCGTTTTGTTCTTTTTTTGCGTATGTAATTTCAGCTTTTGTTGGAACATCAAACTTTAAACCGAATATTATCATAACAATTAATGGTATTAAATTGAGTGAACTTAATATTGTTAATATTAATTGTCAATTTTTAACTATGGTTTTAGAACCTTCGATATTTGTTGTCACAAAGGGCAATATAGCAATTATAGTACCAAGAGGATAAGTTAAAATACCAAAAGAAGAAAGCATAGATTTCTGTTTTTTATTAAAAAAACTTGCAACAACAGGTTGTGTTAAAATTATTGTCATTGTTCCACCTATTGCCATTAAAGTACGCATGATCAAGAATAATGCATAATAGCCGTTAGAGTGAGGTAAATATTGTGCGGGTATCCCGAATAATGTTAGGGAAATAGCTATTATTGTTGTTTTTTTGTGAAATAATTTTACTAACAATAGTGCTACAACTACTGAACCAATACCTCTTCCGAGAGTTATACCTCAATTAGTTGCTTGTGTCATAAAATCAAATGATTTATCTTTGATAATTCTAAAATGAGCTAATATTCCGAAATTATCACCACCTTCTATGTATCCCTGGCCATTTAAGGCTCCTGCAAAACCTCAATTAGTTATAAAAATTAAATATGAGAATATTATAAAAAATCATAAAAATATACCATATCCAACTTTATGTTTTTCGCTATAAAATTTCAAAAAATTAATTGCCTTATCAATCATTATTTTAACCTTCTTTTTAAATCTTAATTTTACTTAATAAATAATACAACAATATTATTAAAATTAATAAAAAAAATGCAAAAAATGCACTTTTTTTATTAAAAAACAATGTTTTTACTTTACTTAGTCTGTTTTAATTGAATTTTGATATCAAAAATTCCTTTTGTTCTCATAAAATATTTTTATAATTTGGATCCTCAGGAGTGTTAATATTAAACAAATTTTCTTTAGTTGCTAAATTAATTTTAGCTTTAAATGATGTTTTTAAAACTATTATGTTTTTATCTTTAAACTCAAGGTTAGTATTTTCAAAATCTATTTTAGAAGCTTTATTTGGTTCTAGATTATTAAATAATTTTTTTATGAAATCTTCTTTTTTTGTTATATCATCTTTAATTTTATTATATTCATTTTTTAATGATTCAAAATCGTTGTATTTTGTTAGTTCATTTTCTTTAACTTCTATTGAGTTTTCATCTTGAAATCCAACATAATTTTTTATAGTTTCAAAATTCATATTTTTAAAACCATCTACTTCTAATGTTACTTGGTCATATAATTTCGCTGGTGATACATTTTTTAAATACAAACTAACAACTAAAAATAGTTTACCTTCAAAATCGTTAGCGTATGAATTAAAATAAACATTATATTTTTTGTCAAAAATATTTATTAATTCACCCCTCGCACCTAATAAATAAAAATCTTTTTCCTCTAATTCGTTACTTGTAGGTATTTTTTTCAAGTTAAAAAGTTGTCTTCAATATTCGTTGTTAGCATCCACATTATTTGTCGTTTTTATAACAGGATTTGAGATATAAGCACTTGCATAACTATTTTTTACTCTTTTGTTATAGCTTCCGAAGTTGAAGCTTTTTAATTGTTCTTTTTCTGAAATTTGATTATTTTTGCTTGCTACTATAGCTCCTGAAATACTTGCGATAGAAATTCCTATTATAAGAGACCCGAAAATTATTTTCATTTTTTTATTCTTCATTATTACCTTCCTCGAATGCTTGATTAATATCCAACACTAGTTCATTTATTCCTGCTTTTGTTTCCGATGAAACTATAAAATATTTATTAAATTTAAATTTATCTCTATTTGTTTTAATGCTTTTTATTAGAGTGTTTTTATCTTTCTGTCTTAACTTATCTGCCTTTGTAAAAACTAAAGTATATTCAAGATTTATTTTATTAAGAAATTCAATAACGTTTTCATCATTTTTCGTAATACTATGTCTTGAATCGATCAAAAGATAAAGTTTTACTAAATTTTCTCTTTTGATCAAAAATTCTTCAATCATTTTCATCATTTGATCTATTTTTTCTTTAGAAAGTTTTGCGTATCCATACCCTGGTAAATCTACAAAAACAGCACCGAATTCATTTTCAAAAAAATTTAGCATTTGGGTTCTGCCAGGTGTTTTTGAAACCCTTGCTAATTTTTTGTTATCAACAATGCTATTAATTAAACTGCTTTTACCAACGTTTGAGCGACCTCAAAACGCAATTTCGTTATTGTTGTGTTTGTATCAATTATCTATTTTGTTTGATGATTTTATAAATCTAAACATCTTTTTCCTTTTCTTTCAATGATTTTATTAATGAAGAAGAGTATTTTTTGTATTTTTCGTCAGGTAGAATAAAAATAGTTTCTAAATTTTTATTTAAAATTTTGTTACCCGCTGCTAAGTCAAATTCATATTCCAAATCTTCAGAATTTCTAATTGACCTTATTAAATATTTTACATTCAATTCTTTTGCTAAATTTGCAATTAATTGATCTTTGCCACTTAAAACTACAACTTTTTCTAAGTTTTTTATTTCTTCTTTTATTATATTTATGTTTTTTATTATATCATTTTTTTCTTTATCCGGGTTTTGGGCCACAACTAAATAAACTTTGTCGAATAATTTCGCTGCTTTTATTAAAATAGATTTATGACCTTTATGAAAAGGATTAAAAGATCCTGCATATATCGCTTTATGACTCATAAATCTTTAATGCATTTTGAGCAATAAGCAATTCTTCATTGGTTCTAATTACAAAAACTTTAATTTCTGACTCATTACTTGAAATTAATTTAAAATCGTCTATTTTAGATTCGTTCAACAAGTCATCTAAAACTATATTTTTAATATTAATTTTGTTTAAAATTAACTTTCTTATAATCGGATTATTTTCTCCTATCCCCGCTGTAAATACTATCGCATCTACTTTGGGCCCTATTTTGTTAATATAATTAACTAAGTAATCTGCAACTTTTTGAGAGTACATTTCAAAGGCGAAAAGTGCATCCGGATTATTATTTTCCATTTCTTTTTGAACATCACGCATATCACTTGAAATGCCGGAAACGCCAAGTACACCACTTTTTTTATTTAAAATTTCTGTTATTTCTGTAATATTTAAACCTGTTTCTTTGATTAAAAATTCATGAATTGACGGATCTATATCTCCTGAACGTGTCCCCATCATAATACCCGCCAACGGTGTTAAACCCATAGAAGTGTCAAATGATTTACTTTCTTTTATCGCACATAAACTAGCGCCATTTCCTAAGTGAACATTAACAAAATTTACTTTTTCTTTATCTAATATTTTTTCTAATTTCAAAGTTATAAATTGATGGGAAATTCCATGTGCTCCATATTTTTTTATGTTATATTTTTCTGTTAATTCTTTAGGAATTGCATATGTGTAATTTATTCTATCTATTGTTGTGTGAAACGCAGTATCAAAGTCGGCTGAGAGTTTAGAATTTGGGAAGATTTTTTGGAAACCGCGAATTGTTTTTATGGCTGCTGGATTGTGCAAAGGTGCGTATATTGAGACGCTATCAATTATTTTAATTTCCTTTTCTGTTAATTTGGTTGTTGAGTTGAAAAATTTACCGCCTTGAACGACTCTAAAACCTATATATTCAATTTCTTCTTTATTTTTTATCAAGTTCATTTTTTGCATAAGTTGATAAATGCCTTCAACTGCATCGTCATGATTTTTTAATTCTAATTCTAATGTTTGTTTTTGTTGTTTGCTTTTTATAATTACTAAACCATTTTTTAAACCTATTCTTTCAGCTAAACCATTAGCTAATAATTTTAATGAATCTTTTTCAAAGATACTTATTTTTATGGAACTACTTCCAGGATTAACTGCTATTATTTTACTCATTTTTACCTCCTATTTGTAATGCTGTAATGTAAATTGTATAAATAATATCTTTTTTACTTGCTCCTCTTGATAAGTCGTTTGCAGGTTGGTTTAAACCTAATAATATCGGACCAAATGCATCATAATTAGCGAGATATTGTGCTAATTTATATCCAATATTTGCAGAATTAAGGTCAGGAAAAATAAAAGATGTAAATTCACATTTATTAAAGTTTGTATCTTTTATTTTTCTAGCTCTAATTTTTTTATCAAAAGCAGCATCAAATTGAACTTCTCCGATTATTTTACGCCTTTTAGTGTTTTTTTGTAGTGTATTACTTATATTTCTAATTTCTTGAGTTTGTGTATTTTCCACGCTTCCGTATGTGGAATAACTCAAAAAAGCAACATTACTTTCTACATTCAATTTTTCTAAAAAGTTAATATGGTTTTTACCGATATTGTACAACGTTTTTTCATCTATGTTAATATTAACTGAAGGATCACTAAAAAAAAGAGTGCTATTCTCTTTTACTAAAAACATGATTGATGAAATTCTCTCTACATTATCATCTAACCCAATTACTTTTAGTGCAGCTCTGATAAAATCGGCACTAGTATATGAAAGTCCACCTATGACTCCATTAAAAAAACCTTTTTTAAGCAAAATTAAGCTAGAATATAAATCATCATATTTTTCAAAAGTTGATTCAATGCTCTCAATATTTTCTTTTCCGTTTCTTATTTTTTTATAAAATTCTTTTTTATCATAAAGATCTTTTTCGTAATCTTTTTTTATACTTTCATATTTAAATAATTTTATTTTATGATTATCCTTGAAGATATCAATCACTTCATCTATCAATGGATCATTATCGATCATTAATATTTTTACTTCGTAATTTATTTTATTTATTCTTTTATCTATTTCTTTGTAAAAATTCATTTTTTTCCTTTTTTCTTATATTAATTTTAAATAAATTTTTGAAATAATTAAAAAACAATTTTATTTTCATAAATATGAAAAAAGTAAAGTATTAATATAATAATTAAATATTTTTTATTTATGTATTTAATCTTATTATATAATTTTGGTGTCTAGGAAGTAAAATAAATAACAAACAAAAAACAAAAAATGCATAAAAGCATTAAAAAATACTTAGTTAGTTATAAGGTTCATCAAAATGATTTAATTTATAATAAACAAAGTTCTAATGTACACTTTGTTAATTTTATTTATTATTTTTTGATGATTATTTTACAAATATTCTAGAAATATTTGATAGACAATGAAGAAAGGAATTAATGAAAGCAATTTTCAGAAAACGATTAAATTCTGAGAAAAAACAGAAATTGAACAATAGTGATTCTGGTAAATTAAGAAAAATATTATCCAAAATTTCAGGTGCATTTATGTTGCCTATATCTATTATGTCAATTGCCGGTTTATTTCTTGGAGTTGGGGCCGCAATTAGTGGTCAAGGTGCAGAAGGTTCTGCACTACAAACTTTTGGTAATGCTATAACTGCATTAGGTGATCCAGTTTTTGCGGCATTACCATTGTTATTCGCATCTGCGTTCGTTATAGCTTTTACAGACGAAGCTGGTGTTGGTGTTTTTGCAACAATAATTGGTTATATGGTTTTTATCGCGATTCAACAAGTGTTTATTTCGCCGGTTGAAACAGATGTATTCTTGCAAAACAAAGAAACTAAAGAGTTTATTTTAAACTCTCAAAACGAAAAAATAAAAATCGGAAGAGAACTTATTGGTTATAAAGTTCTATTTACACAGGGTGGACGTAATCCTGAGACATTAAAAAATTTAGTTGGTACAACTTTAGGGTTTAGAGCCTTACAAACATCTGTATTTGGTGGTATTGCAGTTGGTTTAACTGTCCAATATTTATACAACAGATTTCATGTAATTCAACTACCAAAATTCTTATCATTCTTTGGTGGTAAGAGATTTGTGTCAATAATAACAATCCCCGCTTCTTTTGGGTTAGCGTTGTTGTTCTTATTATTTTGACCATGAGTAGGAGTTGGTTTAAACCACTTTGGAAGCGCACTACAAAAAGTTCCATATGGTATTGAGTCATTGATCTTTGGTTATTTCGAAAGATCTTTAATACCATTTGGTTTACATCACGTATTTTATGCGCCGTTATGATATTCTAGTGCTGGAGGAAGTGTTAATGAAGCACTTAATGCATGACAAGATTCTATTAAAGCTAGCGGTGATACACTTAACGCAGGTGCATCACTATCTGCATTAATTAATGAAGTTTCAAGTAATCCGGATAAGTTTAAAGGTGATTCGACGGCTGCTGTTAACTTATTGAAATTTTCATCTAATGTAATTGATTGATCTATTACAAAAGCAAATGGAGAAACAATTAACTTTAGCAAACCATTATTTGAATTTATTGCTAAAGATTTAGGTATAAAAATTGGTAGGTTTGCTGACGGTAAGTTTGCGGTTATGATGTTTGGTTTACCAGCAGCTGCAGTTGCAATGATTTTTGCAGCACCAAAAGAAAATAGAAAAGTAGCAGCGGGTACAGTGTTACCAGCCGCGTTTACTTCATTAGTAACTGGTGTTACAGAACCAATTGAATTTACATTCTTATTCTTATCACCGCTATTATTCTGAGGTTTCCATGCGTTTACAATAGCAACATCATTTATGTTCGCTAATTTATTAGGTGTTCACATACCTATGGTATTTTCAGGTGGAATTTTAGATTTAACATTATATGGTATTATTCCTTTTGCTAAAGGAACTCAATTCTACTATGTAATTGTTTTAGGTTTAGCTTATGCACCAATTTATTTCTTGGTATTCTATTTCTGAATTAAAAAAGCAGATTTAGCAACCCCAGGTCGTGGTGGAAATACTAAATTATTTACAAAAAAAGACTTTTTAAGCAAGAAACAAACTGAATCAAATTCAGAAAATTCTGAATTTAGTAGTATTGATCAACAAGCTTTAGCTTTAGTTCAAGCTTTTGGCGGGTTAGATAATATTAAGGCATTTAATAACTGTGCTTCAAGACTTAGATATGATGTTAAAGACATAAAAAAAGTTAATGCTGATTCTATTAAACAAGCAGGAGCTTTCGGTGTTAAGTTCGAAGGCGAAACACATGTTCAAGCTATTTTAGGGCCTACAGCTGAACAAGTTAATTCAAAGATTAAATCACAAAGAGATTTAATTGCTAAGTGAGAGCAGACACAAAAAGATAACAATGCAACAATTCAACCGGAAGTTAAATCAGTTGAATCGCCTACAACAACTGAAACTAAAGAAGTTGAAGAAAAGATTGTATCTAATGAACAAATTATTACTAAAAAAAGTGTAAAAATACAAACTGTTGCAAAAGGTGAACTATTACCTTTAGAATCACTTAATGATGGAGTTTTCTCTGAAAAATTAATGGGTGATGGTTTTGTAGTTAGATTTGATGCTAATAAAGTAGGTAATGTTTATTCCCCTGTAAAAGGAAGAATAGTTTCTTTATTCGATTCTAAACATGCCTACGGTATCGAAACAAAAGAAGGTGTTAAAGTTTTAGTGCACATTGGTATTGATACAGTTAAATTAAATGGTGAAGGCTTTAAATCACACGTAAAATTAGGTAAAAAAGTTAATGCTGGAGATAAGTTGGCTACAGTTGATTTATCTTTAGTTAAAGAAAATGGTTACTTATCAGATGTGGTTGTTATTGTTTTACAAGAAGGTTCATTAAATAAATACGAACCTATCGAAGGAAAAACAAGAGCATTAACAACGAGTGAAATGGTTGGTTTAATTAAATAAAAATAATAAAAAATAAAAATTCTCGCATCAAGCGAGAATTTTTCGTTAAACTAACAATAATCTTATCCTTTTAATATAATAATTAATATTATTATCGCAATACTCAAAAATACAACTGACATAAATAATGGAAAATTATATTTTGCTCTTTGTCACGCAGGTAAAAATAATCCAGTTGATTCGTATTTAATATTTTTATGTTTTGGATTATCTTTTATATATTGTTCTAATTGTTTTTCTTTAAAATTAGTAATTTTTTCTTTTGAATTTTTATGAAAAGATATCATAATTAAAGATAACAAAATGAGAGCTACGATTAAAATTATTTTTGCTCATAAGGGTAAGGATGCTAAACCTCTATTTGAGCCGAAATTCATTTGGGCTGAATTTAAAATTACGTTAAAACTATTATTTGTGGTCACATTTCCTCTTTCTTTAGAATAATTATAAATAACTATTGCATTTATTTTAAATGAATTTATTAAAATTTTATAATAATAATATATTTTCGAAATGGTATTTATAAAAGTTAAAATGTTCAATTTAAAAAATGATACAATTATTTTATAAATTCAATAAGTTGTGTTAAATTTATTTTAGTCGATACCTAATCATATTATTTCTTAATTGAACCTTTTTAGATTGATATAAGATTAACTATTTACTTTTTATTTTTATGATTCTATTTTTTACGGTTACTTATTTTAATTATGGTTAAGATTAATGTTAAGTTTAAAAATAAAATTTAAGGTAATAAAAATTACATCATAATTAAATTGAATTTTGAAAAAACGAAATATAACATTTTGAAAGGAGATTAAAATGCTAGGAATGATTATAGGGATCATTTTTTTGGTAGTTATTTTATTATTCTTAATTATTGCTTTAATTTCTTCGATTAAGGTAATACCGCAATCTAAATTTGCTATTGTAGAACGTTTAGGTAAATATAATAAAACTTTAGAAAATGGAATTAATTTTATAATACCTTTTTTAGATAGAGTAGTAGCAAGAGAAAATTATAAAGAAAAAGTTCTTGATTTTCCAGAACAAGATATTATAACTAAAGACAACGCGACAATTAAAGTAGATACCGTAGTTTATCTAAAAATAACAGACCCTAAATTGTTTATTTATGGAGCTGAAAACTCTATGAAAGCTATCGAAAATCTATCTGCTACAACATTAAGAAATTTACTTGGTGAATTAGAATTAGACGAAACCTTAACATCTAGAGATACAATTAATTCAAAATTAACTTTAATTTTAGATGAAGCTTCAGATTCTTGAGGAATAAAAGTTCATCGAGTTGAAATTAAAAATATAATACCTCCAAGAGACATTCAAAACGCGATGGAAAAACAAATGCGTGCAGAAAGAGAAAAAAGAGCAAATATTTTAGAAGCAGAAGGTTCAAAAGCTTCTTCTATTTTAATTGCTGAAGGTCAAAAAGAAGCTAAAATATTACAAGCCGAGGCGGATAAACAAGCTCAAATATTAAAGGCGGAAGCTAAAAAAGAAAGTGAAATACTAGAAGCGGAAGGTAAAAGAAAAGCAATTAATATAATCAACGAAGCTAATCTTAATAATGAAATTTTAACATTAAAAGCAATTGAACAACTAAAAGAAATAGCAAATGGTAAGGCTACAAAAATATTCTTGCCGTCTAATTTATCATCTATTGCTGGAACTATGTCGTTAGCATCCGAATTATTTACTAAAGAAAAAACTGAGAAAAAATAAAGTTTATTAATATTAAATAAAAATAAAAATAAAAACGATAACCTAATATCAAGATATATCGTTTTTATTTTTTAAATTAATTTGCATAAATATGAAATTTTTTTATATTATATATCAAGTTTAAATACAATTTTTAATTGTAATTTAATATTTTTATTATCTAGAATATAATAAAAGTAGATATATATGTATAGTTTTAATATACGGAGGTAAAAATGTACAAATATAAAGCAAAATTAGTTTCAAGTGGTGAAGTTGTAGCGAAAGCAAATACACTGGAAGAATTAGAAGGTTTAATCAAAGGATTTCGAAGAGGTCAAAAACATGGTATGCACACACAAGGTAATGAAAAAATAGAGGTAATCCATGTTGAAAGAGATCATTTAAAAGGTGAAAACTACTCTAAGGAACATTTAATTAAAATAGTTTAGTTTTTATAATTATTTAAAAAAGCAACAAAATATTTTAAATGTTGCTTTTTATTTTCCTAAAAGTAGCGGTATTCCGAAAATTATAAAAGATATAGACACGTTTATAATTATTATTCAAAATAGTGAAAAATTTTTCTTTGCAAGCCAATATGAATATAAAATACCGACTGTTATAAAAATTTTTAATAAGGCATTTTTATAACCCACAAATAAATTATCATTACTTAATATTGCATATTTATCTATACTTTTATTAAATATAATTTCAGGAGCGTATATTCCTATAAATAGTTGTATTGCTAAACTGATAATTATTCCTGAAACGATAGGTTTCATAATTGTCATTAAATTTTGAATAAATGTACTACTTCTAAATCTATTTATATATTTCATTGCTAGTAACATCATTAGAATAGCTGGTATACAAAATATAAGATATGTTAAAAATATCGCCAAATAACCTCACCATTCACCGTTTGCGATTAAATAACCTGTAAAAAAAGCAAATTTTGTTGAAACAACCCCGGGGGTAGTGTTTGAGACAGTAAAAACTTTATTTATTGTATCAGAATCTATTTGTGAACCAAAAGTTGAACTCATTAAGTTTCACATTCAACTAAAAACAGGCATAAATACTTGACCGCCACCAAAAACAATTAGTGATACTAAAATGAGTAATGGTATTGAAACTAGAAGTGCTATCATTATTTACCACCTTTATTTTTATAATATTTAAATATAAAATACATTAACGAAACACTTATTATTGCGACAAAAGGAATGTTATATGGAGATGGAACGAATAAACAGTATCCTGCTGTGAATAAAATAACTGGTATTCATATATATATTGGTAAGGATTGTTTCGATTGTTTTATGTATCTTTGAGCAAATCTCAATAAAAAAGCAATTATTGAAATTAAAACACCAACAGAAATTATTTTTATATAGTCTGACGGTATGAATTTAAATAATAATAAAAATCCGAAAGCCATCAATACATGTGGTAGTATGGCAATTAGAGTTATTAGTGAACCTCAAATTTTACCTAGACGCTTCACTGAAATGTAAGATATAGTTTCTATTACAGAAGCACCAGGTATCATATTGGTTACAATTACAATGTCATCGAACTCAGCTTTTGTTAATCAACTTTTTTTATCAACAACTTCTTTTTTTATTATCGGAAGTAAAGCGTTTCCACCCCCGAAACCAACAAAAGTTACTTTAATTATTAAAATAAAAACAGATCAAAATCTTTTTAAAAAACTTTCTTTATTTTTCATTATTAACCTCGATAAATTATTATAATATTTTCTTTTGCATTTCAAAAAATATATTATAATATTTTTACATATAGCAAATATGGCGATCGTGGTGAAGCGGCTAACACAGCGGGTTGTGGTCCCGTCATTCGCGGGTTCGAATCCCGTCGATCGCCCCAATAATGCTATATTTTTTATTTTTTTAAATGGCTATTTTTTTCTCAAAAACAAGAAAAATACTATAATATTACCATAAAGTAATATATAATAGGGAGATACATATGAACTTCAAAAAAATAAAGAAAGTGTTTTTTTTAAATATAGGATTGGTGCTTCCGATTGCATCTTTATCATGCTCAAATCAATCTATAAAAAACGAAGATCAAGAACCGAAAAATTTTAATGATTCTAAAAAACATGATGATGTTATTAAGGTTTCGAAACTTTTAAATATTGATTTAAATTCTGAAGAAAACCAATTAGATTGGGTTGAATTCAAAGAACAATACTCAAAAATTCAATTTGATGAAAGTAAATCATCTGAATTTTTATCTAAAAACTGAATTACATTTCTGGCTAATTTAAATCAGTTTTATTCTAGACCATACCCTGATAATTCTGAAAATAAAGGTTGATATTTATTTCCTAACACTAATGCAGGAAAACATAGTCAGTTATATATTCATGTTATAGGTGTAGACCCAAAAGAAACACTTTTACAATCTCATAAACACATTAGTCTTCCGGATTTTGATACAAAATTAAATTCAAAGCTTACACAATTTTCTAAAGAATCTATGTTTGATTCAAATGAACGAGATAGTCAAGCTATTTTTCTAACAAAAAGAAGAACAGTTATTAAAATATCTAAGTCAAAAGGAAAAATAAAAGTATTTTATCCGAGTTATACTTTTTTAGCTAAAGATATTAATTCTAACTTTGTTAGATCAATTTCTATAAGTAATGAATATATTAATTTCTTGTTTAACGGAAATATTAATTCTAGAACTCAAAGTGATTTTGATAAATTTGAAAACATGACATTTGAAATTGGCGTTCCGTATAAATCATTTTTAATTTTAAAATAAGATAGTTTTTGAAAAACTGTCTTTTTTGTATTTAAAATAAATTTTATTTTTTTAATAAAAATGTTAAAATATAAAAAGATTATATTTATATTGAAATAATTTAATCGAATATTAAAAAAATAACGGTGAATTCACTTGGGTGTGCCTAAATAATTAGAGGTGCTAGGTGTTCGAAATCGTTACGATAAAAAACAAACTAAAAGGAAATTTAAAATGACAGAAAACAAAAAAGTTGAAAACAACACAAAAGAAACAAAAGAAACAAAAGAAACAAAATTACCAATCGTTTCAAGAACAAAATTATTAGAAGCAGGTGCATACTTTGGGCACAAAACATATGCTTGAAACCCAAAAATGAAAGAATTTCTTGTTCCTAATAGAAAAAATAGAGGTGCTCACATAATTGATATTTTTAAAACACAAAAATATTTAGAATTTGCTTATTCTTTAGTAAGTTCGTTAGCTGCTAAAAATGCTCAATTTATTTTTGTTGGTACAAAAAAACAAGCTAAAGATGCTATTAAAGCTGCAGCTGAAAGAACTAACTCGTTATATGTAACAGAAAGATGATTAGGTGGAACTCTTACAAATAACGAAACAATTATGAAACGTGTACAAAAAATGGAGGAATTAGAAGCTAAAGCAGCTGATAATTTTAAAGGTTACACAAAGAAAGAAGCGTTAAACTTCACAAAAGAACTTGAAAAATTACATAAAAACTTAAATGGAATTCGTTCAATGAAACGTTTACCAAATGTTATGATTGTTGCAGATCCTATTCAAGACGAAATTGCTGTTAAAGAAGCAAAAAGAAAAGGATTAAAAGTTATCTCACTTCTTGATTCTAACGCTAATCCAGATTTAGTTGACTTCGGAATTCCTGCAAATGATGATTCAGCAAAATCAATAACACTTATAATTACAGTATTAGCCGATGCTATTGCTAAAGTAAAAGGCGGACAACAATTATTTGCGTACCAAGACGATGAAAAAGTTGTTTTACCTGAATTTCAACCAAAAAATACTTCAAACAATGAAGTAAAAGAATCTAAAAAACAAGAAGAAAATAATTAATTAAAGGGGTCATTATATGTCAGTAAACAAAATGGAATTAATCAAAGAATTAAGAGCTAGAACAAATTCTCCTTTTGGAGATGTTAAGAAAGCTTTAGAAGCTACAAACTATGATATTGAAGCTGCTATCGATTGATTAAAAGAAAACGGAATCGTTAAAGCTGCTAAAAAAGCTGGTAGAGTTGCTGCTGAAGGAGCTGTTACAGTTGCTGGTAACGAAAAAAGAGCTATATTAGTTGAAGTAAACTCTGAGACAGATTTTGTTGCTCAAAACGAAAAATTCTTAAGTTTATTAAACAAGGTTGCTGCAGCTTTATATGAAGCTAAAGCCACAACACTTGAAGAATCTTTAACTGTTACATTAGATAATGAATTAACAGTTGAACAAGAATTATTAAACGCAACAGCGGTTATTGGTGAAAAAATTTCATTACGTAGAGTTTTAGCAGTTGAAGCTAAAGAAGATGAAGTTTTAGGTATTTATGTTCATGCAAATAGTCAAATTGCTTCAGTTACAGTTTTAAAAGGTAAAAATTCTGAAGTAGCTAGAAATATATCAATGCATGTATCTGCATTAAACCCTGAATTTGATAAAGTAGAAAGTATTCCTCAAGAACGTTTAGAATCAGTTAAGGCAGGATTTACAAAACCAACAGGATTTGAAAGTAAACCAGAAAAAATTCAAGAAAAAATTGTTGAAGGTTGATTGGATAAACAACTTTCAGAATTTGTTTTAGAAAAACAACCTTATGTTATTGACGATTCATTAACAGTTGAAAAATATTTAAAAACAACTGATTCTAAATTGGTTAAAACCTATAGATTTGAAGTTGGTGAAGGTATTGAAAAAGTACAATCAGACTTTGCTTCTGAAGTTGCAAGCATGGTTAAATAATAAAAAAAGTAAAGTTTGTTCTTTACTTTTTTTATTAAACTGACATTTTGTTAATTATAGATATTATTAATTTCTCATAAGAATCTATAACATTTTCAATATCTTCTAAGTTATTTTTTATTAAAACTCTACTTTCTTTAGCGTCAGCAATTTCAAATGACATAGATATTCCGTAACCTGGATAATTAATTGTTGTGTCTAATCATTTTAATTCTTTTATGTTTTTAATCATATCTGTAAGTATTTTTAAAGAGTTTTGGAGCCCAATTTTAGATTGATTAATTATTTCGTTTAATTTTTCAATCCTATCTTTTTGTTCGGTTATAACTATTTCATTTTGCTTTATTTTTTGATTTAATTCTTCTATTTCTCTTTTTAAATTTTTCAACTCTTCTTTTTTAGAATTTAATTCTTCACTAATTTTTCTTTTTTGTTCTTCTAAATTTTGTATATTTAGATTATTTCTTAAATTATCTTCTGTTAATTGTTTTATTATATTCTCTTTACTTTCTAAATCGGAATTATAATTCTTAATTAAAATTTTATATCTTTCAATTTCTTTATCTTTTTGAGCAATAATTTCTACTAATTCATCATATTTTTTATTTTTTTCTTGTAATTCTAATTCTTTTTCGTTAATTAATTTCAATAAATTACTTATATCTTCTTTTGATTTTTCTAACTCTAATTTTAATTTATTATTCTCATTAATTACTAATGACAATTCATTATTTAAATTATTATTATCATCTATTAAAGAAACAATTTTTTCTTGTTTTTCTTGATTATTTTTAGTTAAATTTTTGATTTTAATATTTAATTCATTAATATTAGAGTTCAATTGTGCTATTTTTTCTTGTTTATTATTATTTTCTTCTTTTATTTGCTCTAGTTCTAAATTCATTTCTTGAATTCTTTGGTTTAAAGAGTTAATTTCATTATTATTATCACTAATTATGTTTTTAAGATTTAATATTTCGCTTTTATTGTTTGCTATTTTTATATTAAAATCTTCTATTTTTATTTCTTTTGATTTAATAATTTCATTTTTAGAATTTAATTCACTATTTAAATTATTTATTACTCTTTTTTGATCTTTAAGTTTATTTTCAGTATTCTGACTTGACTTTTTTAATTCTTCAATTAATTTATTATATTCGTGATTTTGATTTTCAATTATTAAAATTTGATCATTTAATTTCTTTATTATTTTACTTTTATCTTTGCTGTCGGGCGATAATAGTTTTATTGTTTCTAGAATTCTATTATATAAAACTATATTTTCTTTGTGTGCGTTCATTAGTAAGTTTGTATTTAATTCTAATTTACTTATTTTATTAGAAATTGTCTTTATAAATTTAATATTTTTATTAATCTCTAAAACAAGTTGTTCTATTTTATGTTCAATATTATTTATATTTTTACTTATTTTATTAATTTCCAATAAATTCTCTTCGTTTTGACTTTTTAAAAGTTTATTATTTTCTGCGAGAATAATGTTTTTGTTATTTCTATTCAAAATAATTTCTTTTGCATTTCTAGAAATAATTAACTCATTTTCTTCTATTTTAGAATTTAATAATTTTGCTTTATTTTTCTTTTCAATTAATTCTAAATTTAAATCAATAATTTGATTTTCTAAAACAATATTATTATTTATTATTTCGTTTACATTATCTTTTGCTAAATTATAGTTTTTATCAATTGTGTTTGTGATATCTAAAATAATTTGAATTACATCAATTAAGTTATTAACTATTTCATTATTTATAAAGATATATTTTTCTAAATTATTTTTATCTTTTCTATTATAAAAATCATTGGTAATTCTCTTTTTATCTTTGATTTTTTTAAGATTTTCTTGATATGTATGGATATTTGCTTCATTTACTATCTTTGGAATTATATATTCAAACAAATTAAGATTAAGTTCTAAATTTTGATTAAAAATTTTTATTGATGTATCGTTATATATATTCAGAATTGCTAGGTCGATTTCATTCATGTCTTTTATCTTTATTTTGATAGTATTAATTTCTTTTTCTAAACTAGAATAAAAACGTTTTACCATTTCTGTTTCTTGATTTAAAATGTTTATTAAAGATTCATTTGCTTTTGTTTTATCTTCGATTAAATATTTCTTATAACGTAAAATATCTAAATTTATATTATGTATTTTTTTATCTAACTCAAACTTGGACTCAATAGTATTTTTAAGAATAAACGAATTATAGTAATAATCATCTATATGCAATTTATAGTTATTTATTTCATTGTCAAAATAGTTATTTTCTATTTTATCTAAAAAAGAATTATTAAGTTCTTGGATTTGTCTATAAGTTTCTATGTATAGTTCTTTATTTGTAATTTCTATATCATTTAATTGGTTTATACTATGCATTAAGTCTAAATTAAAAATTTTGAGTAGTCCTTTTAATTCTTGATTAACTTCGTTAATTATGTTTTTATTTTCAATTTCATTTATATCTATGTAATTTATACTTATTTTATAAATATCATTGTTTAAATAAATTTTATTTTTTATTAGATTTTCTATATTTTTAAATGAATTTAATAATTTATTATTACTCAATTCTACTTTTAAAGTATTTTTTATTTTTTGGTTATTTTCTATCTCTTTTTCTTTGTTTTTCTTTAATTCTTCGTAGTTTATATTGTTCTCATTTTTTAGTGACTCAATTTTTGAATTTATCTTTTTAAAATCTATTGTTTTGTTTTCTAATTTTTTTATTTCAATATTGAATTTATCTTTTTGCAGCGTTGTTTTAAAGTCGCTATTCGAATTAAATTTTATTTGTTTCTTATTAGTTCAACTAATAGGTATTGTTGCTGTTATTAAACTTCCAACTACAATGCTACTTAAAATTAAATATTTATGTTTTTTCTTCATTTTCCTCCTGAATAATAATTTATTTTTTTGAAAAAATGAACAAAAAAAGTAAAAACAGTATTGATGTTTTTACTTTTAACAAAATATTAATTTCTTCTTGATTTACTAAAATCAAAATTTTCGATTATATTAATAGATTTATCAAAAACTTCATCTTCGCTCAATTCATTAGTATCTATTATTACATATGGTATTTTATATTTTGTGGTTAAATTAATAAATTCCTTTTTATAAATAGAATGTAATTCAAAAAAATATTCAAAATTTTTATTAAAATTATCTATTTCAACTTTTCTTCCTCTTTTTAAAATTCTATTTTCAACATTTTTAAAATTAATATCAAGAAAAATTGCAAGATCAGGATTATTATCTAAATTTATTAAATGCTCAGACATTTCTAAAAAAGCTTTTAGGTATCTAGATTCTTTTTTTGAAAGTGTGACGATTGCAAAAATTATATGCTCAATATTAAACCTATCTAAAAATATATGTGTATCCTTATGTGAATTTTTGTTTAAAAATTTTTTATTAGCAATATTAAATGAATTTTCTAAGGATTCAGTGATATATGCTTGAAAAGATAAATCAATATTTGGCTTTTGTGAATAAATTCATTCTAAATATTTGTTAAAAATTTCATCATTTTCACTAAATTCTTCCAATAAAACAGAGTTTTTATATTTTTTATTTAAAAGTTTTGATAAAGTGCTTTTTCCGCTACCTATCATTCCGCTTACAGATATAACCATTATTTCTTTCTTTCTAAAATTAATTTATTTTTATGTTTTTCGATTATTTCAATTGTTTTGTTAAAAACCTCTTCTTCATTTAAGTTTTTAGTATCTATTATCACGTAATTCAAATTATATTTTTTAGCTTGTTTTTCGAAAGTTTTCCTGTAAAGTGCAAAAAGACTTTTGAAGTATTCTATATTTTCAGAATAGTGATTTATCTCTACTTCTCTACCTCTTTTAAATAGTCTTTTTTCAAATGTCGAATAATCTAAATCTAAATAAATTGCTAAATCAGGGGTCTCCCTATTTTTTATTAAGTTATTAAACATAGCATCATACCCCTTTAAATAGTTATCGCCTTTTTTAGAGAGTATAACTGATGCAAATATGTAATGCTCTATGCTAAATCTATCTAAAAATATATGGTTTTTATCCATTGAATAATTTAATTCATAAAATTTATCTATTATCTCATTTAATTTTGTTGTATGATTTTCAATTACGTACGCTTGAAACCCCATTGTCAAATTTTCTCTTTTTGAATATAATCACTCTAAAAATTGATTAAAAACCTCATCGTTCTCTTCAAATTCTTCAAGTAATAGAGAATTTTTGTAAAATTTTGTTAATTTTTTTGTCAAAGTACTTTTACCACTACTTATCATTCCGCTAATTCCAATAACCATCAATACCTCCGGATATTTTTATTGAAATATTAGTATAACAAAAAAATAATATGAATTTTTGAAAAAATTTTTTTATTTCTTTTTATTTATTTAAATAGTTTTAAAATAATAGAACATTATAATTATTATTTAGGAGTAAATATGTTTTTAAAAAAACCTGAGGGAACGTTGGAAATTATCACCGGCCCAATGTTTTCTGGAAAAAGTGCAGAATTATTAAAAAGATTAAAAATTTTAGAAATTGCAGGAATAAAAACTTTAGTTTTTAAACCTCGTTTTGATAATAGATTCAGCGAAACTATGGTTGTTAGCAGAACCGGGGCAAAAACGGATGCTATTGTAATTGAAAAAGCAAAGGAGATACTAGATAATTGAGACTCTAGTGTTAAGTCTGTTGCTATTGATGAAATAAATTTTGTTGATGATGGAATTTATGAAGTAATAGATTTTTTAGTTTTAAATGGAGTTAGGGTAATAATAAGCGGTTTAGATATGGATTTTATGCGAAGACCGTTTGGTGTTACTCCACATCTATTGGCTATTGCCGATTATGTGACTAAATTAAAAGCTGTTTGTTTAGTATGTAAGTCTGATGCGGCATTTTCTTTCCGTAAAGAAATTAATAGCGAATTAAATTTGTTAGGAGACTCCGAATACGAACCTAGATGTAGAAAATGCCATATTATTGGTGAGAAACAAAAAAATGATACTTATTTTAAAAAGTAAAAAGTGCTATTTATCGATAAATATATAGCGCTTATATTTATTTTTATTTTTTCACTTATTTTAAGTTACAAAAAATGTATAATAATTACAAGATTATTTATTAAGAATAATCTCTTAAAAAATATCCCAATCAAGATTAAAAATATAATTAAAATTTATTAAAAGAGGAAAAAATATGAAACGTTTATTATGTTTATATAAGCCAAGCAATGATAAAAATTATCCGTGAGCTTTAAAACACCCAAAAGTTAAATCTGCTTTAGCGTTATTTAAAACACGTAAAGATGCTATGAATTGATTCTTAGAATTAGGATACGATTGTGCTACTTATTTTCAAACTGAAAAAAAAGTTTTTGGTGGTCTTTTTATTTCTGAAAAAAACGAAGATGGAATTTTTGAATTTGAAGTTAATACTGAAAGATACGATGGTAACGTTGATGAATCTGATATTCTTAGAGAATTTAATGTTGATCAAAAAACTGGTTTAAGAAATTATGAAGAAGCTGGAAAATACTTAAGAGAAATTGTTGATTTTAAAGTTTTACGTGATCATGAAACTTATTTCCCTGCTGATGACGATTTTGTTATTGAAAGAAAGAAAAACCCTAAAGATATTCAAATTGAAAAATTACAAAAACAAATTGAGGAATTACAACTTTTATTACAAAGCAAAAACGTAGATTCACATGAAGTTTCTGTATTACTTGCAAAATTAAATGATACAAATTCAGACAAAGCTGCTTTACAAAGAGAAATTGAAATATTAAAAGCAAGAGCTGAATCTTATGATAATGTTGAAGTTAAAAAAGAAGTAGAAGTTAGAGAAGTAATTAAAGAAGTACCGGTTGAAGTCGTAAAAGAAGTTGAAGTAATTAAAGAAGTACCGGTTGAAGTCGTAAAAGAAGTTGAAGTAATTAAAGAAGTACCGGTTGAAGTCGTAAAAGAAGTTGAAGTAATTAAAGAAGTACCAGTTGAAGTCGTAAAAGAAATTTATACAAATGATAATGATTTAATTAAATATCACTATATTAGAGACCTTTCAAAAGAAGAACAATTAGAGTCATTAGCTGTTTTTGCTAACAAATTAGAAAAAATTTCAGATAAAGTAGTTGAAGAGAAAATAACTTCAATTCAAGATAGACAAGATATTAAAAACGAACTATCTTATTCGTTATCAGTTGCTAAAGAGTTGAAAGAATATTATAATGAAGATGTTAAAAAGACAAAATTATTAAAATTAATTATAGAGTCTTTAACAAAATCAACTAGTAGATTATCGACAAAAATATTTGCAAGAGAAGATGTTGCGCATGCACCTGAAAATTTTGTATATGTACAATTAGAAAATGGCGAAAATATTAGATTATCACAAGAAATTTCTTTTGTTATCTACAATAGAAAATATGTGGCTTTTGTCGAAGAAAAAGATTACTCATATGCTTTTGTTGCTCAAAGAGTTTCTAATAAAGATCATTTATTAGTATTTACTGATTATTCAAATAGTGTAAAACAAGAAACTATTGTAAAAACAAAAGAAATTTATGTAAATGAGAGTGATTCGTTCTTATTCTGATCGGTATTATTAATTTCATTAGCATTTGGAGTTTTAATAACATTAGTTTTCATGCTTTGATTAGGATATGTACCTACATTAGCATAATTAAATATAATATAAAAAATAATAGGGAGCCTTTACCCTGTTATTTTTTATATTTTTTGTTTAGCTATTATGGGTTTTTAAAAGTGGAGAATTATACCAAATTTCCCAAAAAGCATTTTAAAAATTTGGTATAATAAATATTATGGCTATAAAAAGAGAAAAAATGTTAGAAATAGTAAATCATCTCAAAAATTTTGGTTTTGTTTTCCAAGGTAGTGAAATATACGGAGGATTGTCAAATACATGGGATTATGGACCGTTAGGTTCTTTATTAAAAGATAATATTGCGCGTGCTTGAAAGTTAGAATTTATTACTAAAGAGTCTAATAATCATTTGATTGATTCTAAAATTTTAATGAATCCAAATGTTTGAGTTACCAGCGGTCATGTTGGTAATTTTAGTGACCCACTTATTGAAAATAAAGTCAATCAAAAAAGATATCGTGCAGATAAATTGATTCAAGAAATTGATGAAAATATAATACCAGAAAAAATGTCTAACGACGAAATGAGAGATTTTTTAGTAAAAAATTTACCTGAATATGAGGGTTCAAAAACAGATTGGTCAGAAATAAGAAAATTTAATTTGATGTTTCAAACTCATCAGGGTGTAGTTGAAGGCGAAAAATCTGTTGTTTATTTAAGACCGGAGACAGCTCAAGGTATTTTTGTTAACTTTAAAAATGTTTTGAGAACTTCAAGATCTAAATTACCTTTTGGTATTGGACAGATTGGTAAGAGTTTTAGAAATGAAGTTACACCTGGTAATTTTATTTTTAGGACTAGAGAGTTCGAACAAATGGAACTTGAATTTTTTACACATCCTGACGAAGCTAACAAATGATTTGATTATTATATAAATAAAGCATGAAATTTTGTTAAAAAAATAGGAATTAAAGAAGAAAGTATTAGATTAAGAAAGCATGATGAATCAGAACTTTCACATTATTCAACAGCAACAAGTGATATTGAATTTAAATTTCCTTTTGGATGAGGCGAATTATTAGGTGTTGCAAATAGAACTGATTTTGATTTAAAGTCTCATTCTGAAGCGACTGGTGAATCGTTAGATTATTTAGATCCGCAAACAAATAAAAAAATAACACCATATGTAATTGAACCAAGTATAGGATTAGATCGCTTAATGTTGGCTGTAATTTCAGATGCTTATAGTATCGAAACATTAGAAAATGATGAAAGAGTTGTATTAAAATTTCCTATAGAAATTTCGCCATTTAAATTGGCTATTTTGCCTTTGATGAAAAAAATTTCTCAACCTGCTATTGAGCTTTATAACAAATTGCTAGAAAAAGGAATTAGCGTAAGCTACGATGATGCTGGTTCTATTGGTAAAAGATATAGACGTCAAGATGCAATAGGTACATATTGATGTGCGACTATAGATTATCAAACATTAGAAGATAACACAATCACATTAAGAAATAGAGATACAATGGAACAAATTAGAATTTCTATCGATGATATTACTAAATATTTATAAAACTTAAAAAGGAGTTTAATTAAATGGCGACAATTCCAAACGAAATTGTTAATGAAATAATTTCGAACTCAAATATTGTAAATGTTGTGTCTAATTTCCTTGCTCTTAAACGAAAAGGGAATAATTATTCCGCACTTTGTCCTTTTCATTCTGATAGTAACCCGAGTTTTAGTGTTTCGCCGCAAAAAAATATTTATAAATGTTTTTCTTGTGGAGAAAGCGGAAATTCACTAACTTTTGTTATGAAAAAAACGGGTAAAAATTTCGTAGAAGCATTGGAATTTTTAGCAGAAATGATCGGATATACTTACGATTTTTCTAGTTATAAATTTAATCCTTTATCCACCTTTTCAAATGAAGAATTAAATTTATTTGAACTTTTGGATGCCGCAAACACTTTTTTAAAGACACAATTATTAAAATTTGAAAGTGCTCAAAAATTTTTAAATGAGAGACAAGTAAATAATTTTGATTTATTAAATACTTTTGATTTAGGTTATTCAAGAGAATCTGATTTATCTGATTATCTAACCAATAAATTACATTATTCCGAAAAAGAAATGATAGATGCTGGTCTTCTAAATAGCGATTTGTATAATTTTTTTAAAAACAGGATAACATTTGCTATACGTGATAATAACGGTAAAGTTGTTGGTTTTAGTGGTAGAACTTTAGATCCTAAAATCAAAAGTAAATACATCAATTCACCTGAAACTAAATTATTCAAAAAGTCTAAAATTTTATATAATTTTCATAATGCAAAAGAATTTATAAAAGCAAAAAAAGAAATTATTATTGTAGAAGGTTTTTTTGATGTAATTGCACTTTATAAATCTGGTGTTAAAAATGTTGTGGCATTAATGGGTACGTCACTTAGTGAAAATCATATATTTAATATTAAAAGTTATAAAATAAAGTTATTTTTGGACAATGATCAGGCAGGGATAAGTGCATCATTGAAATCAATACTATCATTGTATAAACACGGAGTCCATGATGTAGATGTTATTATAAATACTTATAATAAAGATCCGGATGAAATTTTTAAACAATATGGTAAAAATAAAATTTTAGAACTTTTAGAAAATACTAAAAATTCTTTAGATTTTATTTATGAGCATTTTATAAATAAAAATAGACTAATGGATAATAGAGATTTCAGTAGTTTACAAAATTTTGAAAATGATATTATAGAGTTTTTACAATATTTACCAGAAAAATTTTCTGATTATATAATTAATAATTTTTATAAATCATATGATTATAAAATTGAAGTTAAGAAAAATGATGTTGAATACGAACTAAAAGATGATACTTATCTTGAAAATACAATTCCTTTAGACGAAAATTACTTGATACCTAATTATGTGCCTGCTGAATTTAACGAACAAAATCTAAGATCTTCAAATAATAATTTTATTAATAATAAATATATCGATAATAATTCAATAAATCTTTTAAGCAAAACAATTAATAATAATATACAGATTAAATTTTTGATATATATGTTAGAAAATAAGTATATCAATGATAAAATCGACCAATCAGATAATAGATTTTTCTTTTTGAAACATGAATTATATAAAAATATATATACTAAGATACAACAAATGCACAAACAAAGTGATAACTCAGAAAATTTTTTAGATAGTCTAGAAGATGATTTTGAAGTAAGTAGTAATATAAAGAATATTATTAGGATAAAAAAAGAAGAAGTTTTAAATGATTTAAAAAATATTTTTTCACAATTAATATACTTAAAAAATAAAAACTCTAATATAGATCAAACTTCTATAAATTCCTTTTTTGAAGAATATTCAAAAAGAATTAAAAAAGAATTAAATTCAAATGACGAAGAATGAGAAATTAGTTTAGATCCATTAATAAGAGCATTTACTAATGAATTCATA
This sequence comes from Mycoplasma sp. CSL7491-lung, assembly GCF_018913965.1. Taxonomy (GTDB): domain Bacteria; phylum Bacillota_I; class Bacilli_A; order Mycoplasmatales; family Metamycoplasmataceae; genus Mycoplasmopsis. The sequence continues at coordinate 87,435 of NZ_JAHMHG010000002.1, read as the reverse complement.
TCAAAAAATAAAAATAATATGGCTAATATTGATATGTCTCAAATTGATTTAATAAGAGCTTACAAATCAAGAAACGTAAAAACAACCATTAATAAGAAAAAGCCAAAAGGAGAATAAAATGAATAATTATGATTTAGTAATTGACATTTTAAAACAAGAGTTAAAGAGAAAAAAGAAAACTTTTTTTACTCAAGAAGAAGTTTTTGATATCTTAGATAAAAGAAAACTAAGTATATCACAAGATGACGAGTATGACGGTATTACCGAATTTTTTGAAGTTCTTATGGAGCATAAAATCATTAGTAATAAAGTTGATCAAGGTGATGATGAACTAATTGATAATACATGATCAAAAGAATTAGAAAATAATACTAAAAAATTATCAAAAAATAAAGATAAAAAAACTTTAGAATTTAATGAAGATTCTGAAGAAAATGAGCTTGATTTTGATTCAGAAAACGATGAACTAGATCCTGATTTGTTTGAAGATGATGAAGAAATAGATTCTTCAGATGATGAAAAGACAGAGTACGATTATTCTAATGATGACAATGATGAAATAGATTCTGAAGAAGACGAAGATTCCGAAGAAGAACAAGAAGATGATGATTTATACTCATCATCGGATGATGAAGATTTTGATTTAGATTTGAATTTTGATCCTAACCAATCTATATTATTAGAAACAGAAAATAAAAAAACAAGTAACTTAGCAAATAAATTAACAGAAACAAATGATATTGTTAAATGATATATGCGTTGAATCGGTAAATATGGTAATCTTTTAACCGATGAAGAGGAAGCTGAAATTTGTCGTCAAATAGAAAAAGGTGGATTTAGAGGAAAAAGAGCTAGAGATAAATTAGTATTACGTAATTTACGTCTAGTTATCAATAATGCTAAAAAATACAAAAATAGAGGGCTTTCTTTTATAGATTTAATTTCAGAAGGAAATCAAGGTATAATGAAAGCTGTTCAAAAATTTGATGTTTCAAAAGGTTTTAAATTTTCAACCTACGCAACATGATGAATTAGACAAGCGATTACGCGCGCGGTAGCTGATCAAGCTAGAACTATTAGAGTTCCTGTTCATATGGTTGAGACAATTAACAAAGTTTCTAAAATAGAACGCGAACTTCAACATAATTTAGGCTACGAACCATCGGATAAAGAAATAGCTGATGAAATTAATAAAATCGCTGGAAATAATGATTTTACAGCTGATAAAGTAGCGTACATTAAAAAAATTAATATTGATCCAATTTCTCTTGATAAGCAAGTTGGTAAAGAAAACGATTCTTCATTTAGTGATTTTATTAAAGACGAAAACACAATTGGACCAGTTGATTTTTCAGCTCATGAAGAGTTATCTGATTTAATTTTAAAAATGATAGATGAAACATTAGAAGAGGATGAAAAAGAATTAATTTGTAAACGTTATGGTGTTGGCTATGATAAAGATGGTAATCGTTATAGAGTACATTCTTTAGAAGAATTGGCAGTTTCTAGAAACAATGTTTCTAAAGAAAGAATTAGACAAATTGAAAATAAAATATTAAGAAAACTAAGAAATAATCCTAAATTTGGTAAAAATTTAAAAGATTATCACGCATAATATGAAATTAAAAGAATTAATCAATGAACTTGAAAAAATGTACCCTTTATCAAATAAAGAGATATGGGATCCTTCTGGATATTCAGTTAAAACCCAACAACATAAAAAAATAACAGGTATTTTATTTGCAATAGATTTAACAAATGATGTTCTAAAATTTGCAATCGAAAAAAAATGTAACTTAATTTTAACCCATCATCCTTTTTTATTTGAAAAAGATAAAAAAACAGAATTTTTAAAAGCGCCTTATAAAAAGGAAATTGTTTCTAAGTTAAAAGAACATCAAATAACTTCTTATTCTATGCATACCAATTATGATTGTTCGTTATTAGGAACTTCATATCAAATAGTGAAATATATTGGTTTAGAAGAATATTTTGATTATACTTCTCCAAAGTATAGTGCTATAATAAATAAAAAAACTTCATTAAAAGAAATTGTTTTTTTATTACAACAAAAATTAGGTTTACATTCTTTTAGAACAAATCTAGATAAAGAAGATTATGATAAAGCATTTAATAATATTGCTTTTTTGAGCGGTAGCGGTTATATAGGTCAAATAATAGAAATGAAAGATAAAATTGATTTATTTGTAACAAGCGATCTCAAATGAAGTGATTGAATAACATACAAAAATACTAATGTTAATATATTAGAAATACCTCATTTAGATGAAGAAGTTTTTGCTTATCATTTACACGAAATTGTAAGAACTAAATTTAACAAGATAAATAATTTGCATATACACAAAATGAAATTACCTTATAATAATGTTCTAGAGGAGAAATAAATGAGCAAAATAACATCATATAATAATAATGTTCCGATATATTCTGAAGAAAAAACTTTAGAATATATCGAAGTTTTAAAAAAGTTTTTAAAAAATAAATTAAAAAGAGCCAATGCAACTGGTTTCATAGTTGGTATTAGCGGTGGAATTGATTCTGCATTAACTTATTCTTTAGCTAAATTAGTTGCTCCGAATACTACAATTGGTGTTGTTATGCCCATATCATCAATGAGCGATTATGACTTAAAACATATTAGTGAATTGGAAAAAACATTTGGTCAAGAATTTATCAAAGTTGATTTAAGTAGTGTTTTTGAAGAGCAATTAAAACAATTGAATATTTCTAATAAATTAGCTATAGCAAACATTAAACCTAGGTTAAGAATGACAACTTTATACGCTTTAGCTCAAGAAAATAATTCGTTAGTTTTAGGTACTGATAATGCTGATGAAGTTTATATTGGTTACTTCACAAAATATGGAGATGGTGGAGCAGACTTATTACCCATTTCTAGGTTAACTAAGGGCGAAGTTAATTTTATGGCTAAAATTCTAGGAGTTCCAGAAAGTATTTTAAGAAAGAAACCATCTGCAGGGCTTTGAGAAGGACAAAACGATGAAGATGAGTTAGGTTTTAGTTATTTAGAACTTGATTACTATATAAATCATTTAAATGATAAGGATAAAATTAATTCATATATTAAAGATGAATCAATAGAAAGAATAAAACATAAGCATAAAATTTCTAAACATAAAAGAGATGGCGCTTATAAGCCAAATAAAATAAAATAAAAGGAGAAATAATATGGCAGGACATTCACATTCAGCAAATATAGCACATAGAAAAGGTGCGCAAGATGCGGCTAGAGGAAAAATTTTTCAAAAATTATCTAAGGAGATCTATGTAGCAGCAATGTTAGGACCAGATCCGGATACTAATCCTACACTTAAATTAGCTATTTCAAAAGCTAAATCAAAAAATATGCCAAAAGACAATATTGAAAGAGCTATTGCTAAAGCTAAAGGTTCAAAAGACTCGGAATCATTCATTGAATTGTTATTTAATGCAACAATTAGTGGCGGAGCTACATTTATGGTTTTAGCTTTAACAGATAACGTTAATAGAGCGAAATCTAATGTGCAATCATATTTTAACAAACAAAATGCAACACTTGGAAAAACAGGTCAAGTCCCTTACGCTTTTGATAAAAAGGGAATAATTGAAATATCTAAAACATTAGTTTCGGAAGATGATTTAATGATGGTGGCACTAGAAGCTGGAGCTGAAAATATTGAAACAAATGATGATACTTTTGTTATCTTAACAGAGCCAGATAGTTTTACTGAAGTTAAATCTAAATTAGAAGAAGATTTAAAGATTAGTGAATTTATCCAATGTGAAGTTACATACATTCCAAATATGTATGTTGAATACGATGACGAAAAGAAAGAAAAATTATTTGAATTCATTGATAAATTAAAAGATGACGATGATGTTCAAGAAGTTTATCATAATATTCAGGAGTAAATTTAATGAATTGAATTTACGAAATTTATAAAGGAATTAATAGCGGGATTCAAAATGATAGCGCTTCCAAAATAATATTAGTTTTAATTTTTTTACTAATATTACTTTCTATACCGACAATTTTATCGATAACTTTACCTTTTGCAAAGAAACTTTTAAATAGCAATATAAAAGTTTATTTATATGCTTTTTCAACAGGTTTTTTTATTATACTTGCGACTTTTGGTTTTTTACGAGAATCAATAGAGCAGTCTTCTTTATATGCTTTTAATAATAATTTTTCAACGAATAAAACGTATTTATATAATATATTTTTAGTTGGTGGTGGTTCGCTTTTGGGCCTTATAATTGCAATAGTAATTAAATTTGTTATCTCATACAAACTTAACCAAAAATTGATGAAATCCAAAAAATTAAGTGTTTTTATTCACGAACATAATCATTCCGACGGAGAGATACATCATCATTCCCACGAAGAATTTATGTCAAACAAAGACGATAGAATAAATTTGGTTGAAGATACAATTTTTGTTGAAAAAGTAGAAAAAAAGTTAAAAATAATTGCTTTACTACTCCTATTAACACATAGAATACCTGAAGGTTTACTAATCGGGTATAGCTTGTCTCAAAATATACTTTCGGGATATTATGCAGAAATGCAATTGTCGGATGGTGGAGTTACAACTTTAACTGCTGCGTATCTTTTTTCTTTAATATTACATTTAATACCCGAAGAGTTAATTTTTTATGTTAGATTACGTGAATCAGGGTTTTCTCCTCTTAAATCACTAATGATTTCGTTTTTAGGATTATCACTTTTCTTACCTTTTATGATCATTGGTGTTTTTGTTAATATAGGCAATGAAAAATACATAAATTCTTTAATTTATTCAACAATTGGTACTATATTTATTTTCACTTCTTTAGTTGAGTTTTTACCTGAATTCTATCATTGAATTCTTAATAAAAGAAAATATTTTTTTGTTATATTAATGATGTTTATTGGAATATTATTTGCAATTTTTGTTTTATCATTCCATTCACACAGTCATTAATTAAATAGGGCGACAAATAACGATTCGCCCTTTTTGTTATTTAAGTATAAATAAGAATGTAAATAATGTATAATTTAATTAAAGATTATTGTTTTTGAAAGGAATTGATGAATACTAAAAAAAAATACTTTGCATTTGCGTTTTTATCTATTCTTTTAGTTTTAATATTGATAATTTCCATCTCTATAATCTATGTTAAAAATGTAAATATACATACACATTGATTAATAATTGAATTGTCGGTTGTTGTTTGATTGATTTTAACATCATATTCTATAAATCAAACTATTTTGTATTTTGCTAAAAGTAGAGAAATAATTAAAAAATCATTTAATGGATTTGTAGAAGATATAATGGATTCTAATTCTATTGGTTTAATTATTTATGATGTTGATAAAAAAATTTTATATACGACAAAATACATAAGAACTAAATTTAAAAAAGATTTTATTGGCAGAAATATTTTTGATTTTTTTAAAGAAATAAACCCAAAATATAAGGATTTAAATTTTGATGCTAATAATTTTATTATTAGTAATGAGAACAATGATTATGAAGTTCAATTTTGACCTTTAAATAATGTTGTTGTGATAAGAGATATAACTGCAGAATCAATTTATAAGAATGAAATTTGAGAGCAAAAGCCCGTTATTGCAGAATTGGAAATTGATAATTATAGTTTATATCAATCAATTCTTTCTGAAGAACAATTATTTAAAATTAATTCTATAGTAATTAATATAATAAACGAATGTGTTAAAAAATATAATATTATTTATAGACAATATACTAATGGTAAATTTCTTATTTTTACAAATGAATTAACTCTAAAGGAATTGATTGAAAATAATTTTGATCCGTTTATGAATATACAAGAAGATATTTCGAGAGAAGAAATTAATATTAATAAGCTATCATTAAGTATTGGTGTTGCTCATGGTTGAAATTCTTTAAATGAAAAATTAGAACAAGCGAAAAAAGCTTTAGTTCAAGCTCAATCGCGTGGAGGGGATCAAGTTGCAATATTTTCAAATTTTATGCCACATAAATATTATGGTTCTAATAATGAAATACTTCCGGATAATAATAGAACAAAAATTAGAGAAGTTTCTAGTTATTTTTCAAAAAAACTAGAAGATACAAAAATAAAGAATGTTATCATTTATGGTCATAGGTTAGCAGATTTAGATGCTCTTGGCTCTGCTTATGCAATACATTTGATTGCTAAAAAATTTGGTAAAAAATCATATATATGTAGTGAAACGTACGACAGTACTGTAGAAAATTGGCTAGAATCAAACCCTTGATTTAATAAAAATCAAATATTAATAAATAGAAAACAAGCTTTAGAATATAGTTCTGTTGATGCATTAATTGTTTTAGTTGATAATTCTGACCCATTAAGAACAGACAATCCTAATTTACTTGTAAATACTAAACGTGAAAATATTTTTATTTTTGATCATCATAGAGTTGCAAAACAAGTTGATTATGCCTTAAAAACTAACATTTTTATTGATACAAGTTCTTCGAGTGCTTCTGAAATAGTAACCGAAATATTAATGTTTTTATCATATAAAAATATTTTAGACACAAATGGGGCTCAAATGTTATTAAATGGTATATATTTAGATACAAATAATTTCTCAAAATCAGCTACTCCAAGAGCATTTGAGGCCGCGGCTTGGTTAGGTTTAAAAGGAGCTAATCCAGTTATTAGTAGAGATTTATTAAAAATAGATGAAAAAACTGAAAAAGTAATTGAATCAATGCTATCAAATATAACTGAAATAAAAGAAGGTTTTTACTTAGCTTATTCTGATATTGAAGTAACTAATGATGTTATTTCTATAGCAGCAAACGAAGTTTTAAAAATTAAAGGTCGTGTCGCTTCTTTTGTTGTAGCAAAATTAAAAGGCACTAAAAAATACAAACTTAGTGCACGTGGGATAAATACAAATGTTCAAATAATTTGTGAGGCTGTTGGTGGTGGCGGTCATTTTAGTGTAGCAGCCGCAGAAAGTGATGAGCAATTAGAAGTATTTATTGATAATATTAAACAAGCAATTTCCCAAAATGGAAATAAGGAAGGATAAAAATGAAAATAATTTTAATTAAAGATTCAAAAGACGGAAAAGCTAACACAATTATTGATGTATCTCCAGGTTATGGTACTAATTATTTAGTTAGAAATAAAATTGGTGTTCCGTATAACGAGAAAAATTATGCTGAATTACAAAGAAAATTAAATAAATTAGTATCAGATGAACACCAAACAAGACAAGAAGCTCATGAGTTAAAAAATAAACTAGAAGATTTAGTTTTAAAATTTGAATTAAGCGCAAATATTGACGGAAATAAGAACTTAAATGTTCATGGTTCTATTTCTACTAAAGATGTCGAAAAAGAAATTTCAAAACTCGGTTTTAATGTTCCTAAACATGCTTTTCAAAAAATTCATTTAATTTCTGAAGGAAAACATGATGTCGAAGCTATCTTATATAAAGATATAGTTGCCAAAATTAGAATTGAAATAAAAATAAATGTACACAAATAATAAATTTAACAAAACTTTAAAATATTCTAATTTCGAAAAATTATCTTCAAAGTTTTTAACAAATACGCTTTTTCATGATTATAATATTGAGAGAAGTGTGTTGGCAGTCATGATATCAGTTGAAGATAAACAAACAATGGGTGTAGAGTATTTAAATTCTGATGTTTTCTTTTATGCAGATAATAGACAAGTTTTTGAATTTATAAAATTGAAAAGAGATTCTAACGAGGGTTCTATAGTATCTTATTCTTTTACTGATTTAAGTAATTTCTTAGCATCTAATGATGGATTAGCAAAAAGATTTCCCTTAGTAGATCAAGGACTACTTAACGATTTATCAACATTAATAGTTAATGAAAATAATTTTTTAAATTATATTCAAAAATTAATCGATTTACACAAGTTAAGACTATTGGAAGTTTTTTATAGTGACACTATAAATTCTATGAAAAATAAAACTGATGTTAAGTTCCAAGATTGTGTAGAAGACTTCGAAAAATTTGTCATTAATAATAAGGTCGACACCGTTGATAATAGTAGTTTTATTTCTCTTTCAGAAGCTACGAAAAATTATGAAGAGCAAATGCAAAAAATTATGGAAAGTGATGGTTCCTATAATGATGATAGAATTTTTACAGGATATCATGGAATCGATAAATTTACAAATGGTTTTAAAGGTGGTCAATTAATTGTTTTAGCTGCTCGTCCTGGTGTTGGGAAGACTGCTTTAGCATTAAACATTGTAAGTAATATTTTAAAAAATCCAAAGCGTAATTGTGCTTTCATATCTCTAGAAATGCCAGTAAATGAATTGGTGATAAGATATTATTCAGCAAATTCTAGAACACCAATGCGCAAAATATCAGACCCAAAGCAATTATCACCTCAAGAAATTGATGTATTAAAAGAATCTTTCAACAATAATGCTTTAGATAGACTATATTTTGATGATTCGCCTTCTAGCAAAATATCAGATATTATTTGAAAAATTAAATATTTATCAAAAGAATTACCAACTAAATTAGATTTTGTTGTTGTTGATTACTTACAACTTTTAAGTGGCGGAAATTTGTCTAACGGAAATAGACAAAATGAAGTTTCTATAATATCAAGAACACTAAAAACGCTTGCTTTAGAACTAGAAATACCAATTTTAGCACTTTCACAACTTTCAAGAACTGTCGAACAACGTGAAGATAAAAGACCACAACTACACGATTTAAGAGAATCTGGTTCAATTGAACAAGATGCAGATATCGTTATATTTTTAAATAGATCGAATAAATTTTTACAAGAAAAAACAAATACTGAAGATAGAAATAACCCTATAAAAATAGATTTAACCATCGCTAAAAATAGAAATGGACAACCCGGTATTTCTAATGTATATTTTGAAGGAAATATTGTGTTATTTCAAGAAATTCAAGAAGATAATTATTAAAAGGAGAAGCGGAATAATGGATTCTTATTATTGATGATTTAAAAGTAATATTAAAGTAGGTATTGCTCATGGATAGTTATTATTATTATATTTTTATACCAATACTGCTAGCTTTATTTTTTTTAAGTGGCGTATATAGTGGTTGCGAAACTGCTTATTCAACTTTAACAAAAGCTAAAATATATGAAATGGTTGAAAATAAAGAAAAATTTTCTAAAATAATAGAAAAACATAGTAATAGATACAATAGAATTTTAACAACAATATTGATTGCGAACAATATAGTCAATGTCTTATCTGCGACTATGACTGCATTATTATTAGGTAAGGTGTTTGAAAACTATACAAATGCTTCGTTTTTAACAACTATAATTTCAACGGCGTTAGTAACCCCTCTTTTAGTTATTTTTGGAGAAATTACTCCTAAATTATTAGCAAAGACAAATCCTAAAAAGTTTTTAAAAATGTGAAGTTGGTGAATTGATGTTAATTATTGATTTTTTTGAGTTTTAACATGACCAATTAGCAAATTGTCTAAAAAAGTTTATGTTACGCATTCAGAAGAAGATTTAAAGAATATAATTAATATAGCTCAAAATGAGGGTGTATTACAAACAGGAGAAAGTTTATTAGCTCAAAATGCACTTGATTTAGATTCTACAAAAGTATCTTCGCACTACATTAGAATGAAAGATGTAACATATTTAAATTATAAAACTAGTATAGCGGATGCTCTCAAGGTTTTTGCAGAAACAAATTATTCAAGAATACCTATTGAAAAAGATAAAAAAATGATAGGAATAGTACTATTAAAAGATATTTTTTTACTTAAAAAAGGTCAATTATTAAAATACGTTAAACAAGTTCCGCAAATTTCATCAAATTCGATATTATCAAGTGCTTTAGAAAAAATGAGAAGCGCGCAAGCACAGATGGCTTTTGTGGTTGAAAATAATAGTAGCACAGATGTTTTAGGAATTATAACCATCGAAGATATTGTTGAAGAAATTGTCGGAGAAATATATGACGAATATGATGATGATGAACAAATTTATGAAATTTCATTAGAAAAATCTAGAGTACAAAGTGATGTGATAATGTGAGATTTATTCAAACAAATTGAAATAGATTCTTCATTACTAGAAGATAGTGAACACGATTTAACTTTAAGAGATTTTATACTATTAAAAACTTCTAAAACGAGACTTTACAAAAATGCTAGATATGTTTTAAATGATAAAGTAGCATTTAAAATCATTGAAATTAGCAAAGAAAAGAAAAAAATATCGACTGTTGAAGTAACAAAATTATAAAAAATAGACATTTTAACATAAGTTAAAAGTCTATTTTTTTATTTATTTTTTACCTAGCATGCTAAACATATTCTTTTTATAAACTTCGACACCAGGTTGATTAAATGGATTTACTCCAAGCAAGTATGCACTCATTGTTAATGATCTTTCAAAGAAGATGAAAAGAGCACCTAAAGTAGATTCATCAAATTTATTAAATAACATATGAATAACTGGTATTTTACCAACTTCATAATGAGCTTGTGAAGTAGCTTCAAAAGCTGTATTGTTAATAGAATGCAAGTTGTTTTTATCTAAATATCCTAGCTTATCATAATCTACTTCGTCTGTAGTGAATTCTATATTATCTTGTGGATTTTTAAGTGTTAAAACTGTTTCAAATAATATTTTATTACCATCTTGAATCATTTGACCTAAAGAGTGTAGGTCTGTGGAGAAAATAGAACTTGTAGGTCATATTCCTTTTCCGTCTTTACCTTCTGACTCTCCGTATAATTGTTTTCATCATTCCATAAAATATTGCATTTTTGGTTCGTATGAAACCATCATTTCAATAGTAAAGTTATTTTTTGTATGTAATAAAAATCTAGCGACGGCATATTGATAAGCTTCATTTTCACTAATTTTATGCGAACTTAACTCTTTGTTTGTTTCGTTTGCTCCATCTAATATTTTTTTAGCATCAATTCCAGCACATAAAAATGGGAATAAACCGACAGCAGTTAAAACTGAAAATCTACCACCGATATCATCGGGTACTATAAATTTTGTGTATCCTTTTTCACTTGCTAATTCGAATAAAACACCTTTTGATTTATCCGTTGTTGCAACAATTAAATCTTTAGAATTTTCTCCTTCTTTTTCTTCTAAAATTTTTCTAAATTCCCTAAAAGCTATTGAAGGTTCAAGTGTTGTTCCTGATTTGGAAATAACATTAATTGCAAATTTTTTATTTTTTACATAATTCAATTTTGCTACTAATGTTTCAGCTGAAATGTCATTTCCAGCAAATAATAATTCCATTTTTGGTTTTTTCATTGAGTAAGGACCATAAATAAAATCATAACCAGATTTTGCACCTAAATAAGAACCACCAATACCGATTACAACAACAACTTCAACTCCATTTTTGTGTCATTCGTTAGCTTTTTGTTCCATTTTTGAAAATTCTTCTTTATTATAATTTTCGGGTAGATCATATCATCCAAGTCAATCTTTTTCAGCAACGTTTTTATTTAAAACATCATTATGAATTTTAGTGACATTATCTTGTAGTGAATCAATCATTTTTTTATCTAAATGTTGAGATGTTTTTTCTAAATTGATTTTTAAATATTTCATTAATTCTCCTTTAATAATTTAAATTATTAAAATTATATTATAATTTCACAAAAAATAATATTGTTTTTTAATCGTTCTTGATATTGTAAGTTATCTTACCAGAAGAATATGTGTAATTTTTTTGTTCGTTTTCAACGTCTTCTAATTTATACTCATATTCTTCTATTTCTGGAAATTTTTTTCTAAATAAAAACATTATAAAATCATATACCATAATCATTGCTCGAACATCGTTTTCACAATATCTTTTCAATTCCGGAACTACATTTTGTTCCCATACATTATCACTTATTCCGTTAACATGTCTTAAAATAGCGACTTCCATTGCCATAGTTCCTTTTTGGATTACTAGTTCAGAATAAGGTGTTATTTTAGATCTAAGGTCAAAATTCATTTTATTAATATATTTTTCAATTCCTTTTATTGAATAAAAGTAATTTAAAAATTTTATATGTATTCTTGTTTTTTCTAAAATCTTATTATTTTTCTCAAGATTAACGTTTTTATCATCACTAATTTCAATGTCATTTCCGTTTTCTAAGAATGTAAAATAATCCTTAATTTCATAACTATTTAATTTTGAATGTCCAAAGCAATCTAGTAAGTCAATTGTATTGTTATTTATTTTATTTATCTTGTTATCAAATTCGCTTTTTTCTTTGTAGATTTTATTAAATTCATTGATAAAATCAACATCATTATCCTTGAAAGCTTTTTCAACAAGTTTTTTAATCTCTCTATTTCTAGTGTTTTCATAACTTTTATTATAAACTACGTAATAATCATAATCATCGCTATGTATTTGATCTATCATTTTTACTAAATCGATAAGTTTTAAATTTTTGGTATCGCAAACAATATTCTTTTTATCTATCTCATTACCGTTTTTTGTTATTATTATGGATACTTGATTAACAATTTGATTGTAAGGTCCTATGTTATTTAAAGGTGGATAAAGTTCTGCAAAACCTTCATAATCATATCAACAAATTTTGGCATCTTTTTTATGTAATTTTTTAATTTTATTTAATGCAGCTATTGTAAAAAAGTTATCAGTTTCATTGAATTTTTTATTCTCATCTATTATGCTTTTGATATTATTTTTCGAAATATTTTTATAGTATTTGAAAGAAATTCTTTCAAATTTATCTTTTGTTAAGAATTTGAATATTGCATATTTTTCTTCTTTATCTATTCCTAACATATCATCAAAATAAATATTATTAATCTCATGGTTAAATGTATTTAAATTACCGTTAAGTCAATTTTCTACTAAGTTTTTCTTATCATTTTTATTATTAAATTGTAAAAAATGTACTATTGCATCTAGATTAATATTTTTAAAATCAAAATAGGATTTAGTAATTATTTTTTCATAAAAATCATAGTTAAAAATTGTGAACGCATAATCAGAATCATTATTTGATTTTTTTTCATTTTTAAACGGTATAACAATTTGTCCTTCTCTGTAACTAGTTATATCTTTCTTTGAATAATTAAAAAGAAGTAAATCATTAAAATTCAAAGAAATATTATTTTCTGGAAATATCATATTTTTAGATGCTTTTAAAAAACTATACACTGAATTATTTTTATCATATTTATTATTTATGAACAGTAAGTTATCACCAGATTTTGTTATAGCCTCCGAAAATTCTTTCAACATATCTGTAAGGTTTTTTCCTGTTGGTTTAGATATTGATTTATTAGGTGACGCAGCAAAAGATTCGTAAAATTCAATTTTATTTTTTGTAATTTTTCCATTTAATTTTGTGTATGGGTTTATTAAAATGGTGGACATATCTCTTATGATAAGATTATTTTTGATAAATAAATTATTTGCAAAAAAGAACTTATAATATAGTTCATATTTAGCTTTAGTATAACTTAAAAGAACTAATTTATCGTTTTTCTTATCAAAAATTAAAAAAGGTAAATTGAATAAGAAATTATTTTCTCCTTCTATTAATGAATATCCGATAGTTCCGTTAATTATAACGTCAATTTCGGGATCTGCAATAGCATTTAATGTTTCATTTATTTTCACTTCAATACTATTTTTTGTACTTATGTACTTAGGTTTTTTTAAATTATATTTTTTTAAATAATAATTAATTGCATCGTTATTATATCTATCATAATTATCTTTAAATACTTTTATATAATCATTTTGATTTACAAAATTACCTTTTGACACAGCTCCAAAATCATGAAATACACTGTCTTCGTATTCAAACTTTGAGTAGTCAAATAAATTTCCGTTCTCATCAGTTTCTTCCCCAAATTCAATAAAATTATCTATTGAATTTGATTCGTCAAAAATATTATTTATATAATTGACCAAATCCTTTCTTTCTCAAATTAGGGCCGGATTTAACCCGAATGTTTTTTTAAAAATGTTTCAAGATATATTTATAATTTTCATTATTTATTCTCCTTATTAAAAACTAATATAAATTATTATAAGTTTTATTTATATTTTAAAAAAATAAAAAATTATTTTTTGGTTTGTTATAATATTTTTGTAAAGAATTGTAATAAAAGAAAAAGAGGTTTAAATGAAAAATACAAAAATATTTTTAAAAGTTTTTAGTTCTATTGTTGGATTTTCAACTTTTGCTACTGTCATTTCTTGTTCAAATAAACAAGATATGTCTAATGGAGAACCAACCAAAAATAAAGTATCTAAAGACCAAACTAACGATAATCCAAATGCAAACATTAATGAAATAGACTTTGAAGTTAAAAAAATATTTAATCAAAATTTTGAAAAAGAATATTCAAGTTCACAAGTACAAAATTTAATTAATGCTATTAATTCTAATTCTGTTTTGTTTTATGACTATAAAGCTAAGGCGCTATTATCTGCTCCTGAAGGTACAGAAAGACCTAATTGAAAGGAAAATAGTTACGCGAATGTTTTCGATGCTAGCGAATTAACAATTGGTGGTAAATATAATCTATCTAATGCTATAAATCCTACTTTTGAAAGTAGAGGAGTAAAGAAAAGTGCACCAAAAATAGAATATGTCAAAAGTGATAATAAGATTACAATAGCATTCAAATACACTAAGCATAACGGTGGTTCTAAAGATGTAACTGTATCGGATAATCAATATAAATTAATTATAAATTTATAAATTTAAACACCTAGTTAAATAGGTGTTTTTTATTTCTCAAAATGTACAGTATATATTGTTGTTTAGCTTTTAATTTATGTCAAAATAATGTATAATTTAATAAAATATATTTTATTAAAAGGAGTACTATGGCCGACGATAAAAAAATAAATGAATTTTTAAATGAAGAATCAAACGAAAAAATAAAAAATACCGATTTAGAGTTTGATTATGAAGAAGAAAATAGGCTTGTTTTTAAAAAGAAGGAAACTATAGTTGTCGATGAAGAGGAAGAAGAAATACCTCAAAATAAAGAGGAATATACTGTTAGTTCACAAATAATTGAAAAAGAAACAGACGGTGTATTTCCTGTTGTTATTGACAATGAAATGAAACAATCGTTTTTAGAATATTCTATGAGTGTTATAGTTTTTAGAGCATTACCGGATGTTCGAGATGGATTAAAACCCGTTCACCGTAGAATACTTTATGATATGGCAGAGTTAGGTATTACACCTGGTTCACAACATAGAAAAAGCGCCCGTATTGTTGGTGACGTTCTAGGTAAGTATCACCCTCACGGAGATAGTTCGGTTTATGAAGCAATGGTTCGTATGGCTCAAGATTTCTCGATGAGATATCCTTTGGTTGACGGTCACGGTAACTTTGGTTCTATTGATGGCGATGAAGCGGCTGCTATGCGTTATACAGAAGCAAGAATGTCTAAATTATCCGCCGAAATGTTGGATGGAATTAAGAAACAAACTATTGATTTTGTAGATAACTATGACGGTAGCGAAAAAGAGCCGAGTGTTCTTCCGTCTCGTTTTCCTAATATTCTTGTTTCGGGAGCCTCAGGAATTGCTGTTGGTATGGCTACAGAAATACCGCCTCATAATTTAGGAGAAGCAATTGACGCAACTATTGCATTAGCTAAAAATCCAGAATTAAATGTTCGTGATTTGATGCAATATGTAAAAGGTCCAGATTTTCCGACCGGAGCTATAATTCTTGGTACTAAAGGTATTATTGATGCATACGAAACAGGTAAAGGAAGTATTACAGTTAGATCTAAAACAAAAATTATCGAAAAATCTAATGGTAGAAATCAAATTATTGTTACAGAAATACCTTACGCAATTAAAAAAACAACTTTAATTCAAAAAATAGTAGATTATCATAAGACAAGAGAAATTGAAGGGATTTCAGATCTTAGAGATGAATCTAATAGAGAAGGTATAAGAATTGTTATAGATGTTAAAAAAGGTTACAACCCACATGTTTTATTAAATAAACTTTATCAAAAAACATATTTACAAACTACATATAGTGCAAACATGGTAGCTTTAGTTAACGGAGAACCTAAAGTTTTAAATTTAAAACAAATTTTATCTGAATATATTGCACATCAAAAAAATATAGTTTCTCGTAGATTGAAATTTGACCTTAATAAAGCCGAAGAGAGAGCACATATATTAGAAGGTTTAAAAATTGCAATTTCAAACATTGATGAAGTAATTAAAATTATTAAAACTTCTAAAACTGAGTCTATTGCTCAACAAAGACTTTCTGAAAGGTATGAGTTAACAGATAGACAAACTAAAGCAATATTGAGTATGAGCCTTGGTCGTTTAACAGGGTTGAGCATTGAAAATATGGAAGCAGAATTAGCTTCATTATTAAAAGAAATTCAATATTATTTAGAAATTTTAAGCGATGAACAAAAATTAATTGAATTAATAATTTCCGAATTAGAAGCAATTAAAAATAAATTCAACGATGAAAGACGTACTTTTATAGATGTTGCCGGAATTGGTAAGATAAGTGATGAGGATTTAATACCTGTTAAAGATATAGTTATAACAGCTTCAATAAACGGTTATGTAAAAAGAATTAATCTTGAAGAATATAATACTCAAAGACGTGGTGGTGTAGGTTCTATTAGTATGAAAACCTACGAAGATGACGATATTTCATTAATATTAAATAGTACAACACATAGTGATTTATTATTATTTTCAAATTTTGGTAAGGCTTATAGTTTAAGAGGTTATCAAATTCCAGAAGGTTCTAAACAAAGTAAAGGGATACCTTTTATTAATCTTATTGAAAGTTTAAATGTTAAAGATGGTGAAAAAATTATTTCTATAATTAGTGTTGATGAATTTCAAAGTGATAATTATTTAGCGACAATAACAAAAAATGGTATTTTTAAAAAATCGGATTTATCATTATTCAAAAACGTTCGTAAGAATGGTTTGAGAGCATTTAGTTTAGCTGAAGGAGATGAGTTAGTACGTGCATTTATAATTTCAGATAATGATAACATTCTTGTGGCAAATAATTATAAAAATATTGCTATTTTTAAAGCTAACGATATTCGTCCAATGGGTCGTACAGCTCGTGGTGTAAGAGGTATAAAACTAGAAAAAGGTCAAAGTGTTATAGGAGCTTCAACAAATAGAGATGGTTCGTTAATACTTTCATTAGGAAGTAAAGGTTTTGGAAAACTTACAAACGAACAAGAATATCGTTTATCAAAACGTGGTGCTAAAGGTGTGACAGGAATAAATCCTGAAAAAGCAGGAAAATTAGTTTTTGCGCGTTTTGTCGAAACTTCCGATGAGTTGTTGGTTATAACAACAAGCGGAATAACAATACGTACAAAGATTAGTGAAATTAGTCAAACATCTAGAGCTACAAAAGGGGTTAAAATAATTAGCTTAAGAGATAAAGACGAAATCACCGCAGTAGAAATAATTAAAGGCGAAAAAGAAAATTAATATAAGGCTATGTATGAAAAAAACAAATTTGAAAGATGCTTTTAAAAATATTGTTAAAGATAAAAAAGTAGGTAGATTACGCAAAAGTTATATAGAAGCAACAAATTATTTTAAGAAAGGTAATTTCTTAATATTAGCAGTAGGTTTTATTTCTGGTTTAATTTTTAAAGATCTTGTTTCATCCTTAGCTAATGATATAATCTTAGGAGCAATAAGCAGCATTTATAATTTTAAAAATGCGGATATTAATAGTTTAGCTTGACATGGAATTAAATATGGAAAATTCATTGGTATTTTAATTAATTTTATTTTAATTACTTTTGTTTTATTTATTATATTAATAGTCGTTTTCTTTATTAAGTCTTTTATAACAGATTTTAGAAAAAAAAGCAATCCGCCTATTGAAGAGACTGTCGAAAAACAAATTAGTATAGAGGAACAAATTTTAGAACAACTTAAACTTATAAATGATAAATTAAATAATTCTACCCAAAATATTGAATAAAAAACAAAATCAAAATGTTGATTTTGTTTTTTATTCAATACCATTTTTATTTTTAAAATTCATTTTAATTGGCGATCCAGTAAAATCAAAACTTGCTCTAAGTTGATTTTCTAAGAATCTTTGATAAGAAAAATGTAAGAATTTTTTATTATTTACAAAAAAAGTGAAGGTAGGAATTTTAGCTTTTTCTTGTCTTACATAATAAATATTTAATCTACCTCCATTAAAAGATTGAGGAGGTTGTATAAGTTGAGTTTCTAATAATAAATTTGAAAGTAATGATGGTTTAATATCTCTTTCTAAATTGGTGCGCACTAAATTAAGAGTATCTACTAATTTATTTATTCTTTGGTTAAATTTTGCGGATATAAATACAAACGGAACTCAAGGAACAAAGTGGAATTTATTTCTCATTTTTTTCTCGAATTCAGCCATAGTATTCGTTTCTTTTGATACTAAATCTCACTTATTTATCACTATTATTATAGGTTTTTCATTTTCTAGTGCGTAGCCAATAATTCTTGAGTCAAAATGTGAAATTTCTTCATTTGTAGCATCGATTACTATCAAAGATAAATCAGATTCTGATAACGAATTCATAGCACGCATTAACGCATAATGATCTACACTTTCAACTAATTTAGATTTTTTTGTGATTCCCGCTGTATCAATAACTTTATATAATTTGTCGTCGATAAAAATTTCTGATTTCACACTATCTCTAGTTGTTCCGGCTATTTCAGAAACTATAGATCTATTTTCTTTTGTTAAATTATTTAATAACGAACTTTTTCCTGCGTTTGGTCTACCAATTATAGAGAGGCTAAATGCATTTTCTTCTTGAGAATCTGAAAAGTCTAAATATTCTATTGCTTTATCTAAAACGTCACCAACACCTTCTCCATGAAGCGCAGATATCGGGAATATATGATCACAACCCAGTCTATATCAGCCATAATCAAAATCCTGCATACTTTCTAATTTATTAGCAACAGCAATTATTGGCTTATTACTTTTTCTTAATATATTCATTATAAACATATCATCATTAGTTATTTCGCTTTTTCCATCAAATAAAAAGAGAATAACATCTGCTTCTTGAATGGCAATTTTTGCTTGTATTTGAATTTGTTCTTGAAATGGTCTATTTTCTATTTCAATACCACCAGTATCAATTAATTTTAATTCATGTCCCGATCAATTTATTTTTTCGTATAATCTATCTCTTGTGACTCCTGGTTTATCGTATACTATTGAAACTTTTTTACCGATAAAACGATTGAAGAGAGTACTTTTACCAACGTTTGGTTTTCCTATTATTGCAATAGTGTTTTTCATATTACTCCTTAATTATTTTGATTTTTCCAAAGCAAGATTAATTATTTTTTCTACAACTTCATCTATAGTTAAAGCGGTGCAATCTATATATTCGCTATCTTCTGTTTTGTGTAAAGGATCAACAGCTCTATTCATATCTTGTTCATCTCTTTTTTGAACTTCGTACAATATTTCTGCAAAACCGGTGTTATAACCTAAAACCTCATTTTGTATCATTCTTCTTCTTGCACGTTCTTCCGCTTGAGCTCATAAAAAGATTTTAACTTCAGCGTGTGGCATTATTTTAAATGTAGTATCTCTTCCGTCGATAACAAAACCTTTTCTTTTTTTGGTCATATGTCTAATATAATCAACAACAAATTCTCTCACTTCGGGTATTTTAGCCACATTTGGTGTAATTTGAGAAATATAATCAGCTCTTATTTGGTGAGTTACATCAACACCTTTCAAAAGAATACGATCATCATCTAAAAGTTGAATCATACCTTGTTCAAGAGTTTTTATTACATTTTCTTTATCTCTAGTATCAACGCCCATGTCAATTACATTTTTAGCAATTGCTCTATAAAGACTACCGCTATTAATAAAAGTATAATTTAATTTATTGGCAATCATTTTAGAGACAGTAGATTTGCCCACTCCACTTGGTCCATCAATTGCAATATTAACCTTTCGCATAAAGTTCTCTCTTTCTATTTTTTAGATATTTTATTTATTATTTCTATAATTTCAGGGTTTATTTTTAAATTTTCATCAAAATCATAACCATTCATTAAATTACTATAATTTTTAGACAATTCTAATTTTAATTTAAAGGATTCGTCAATTAAGAATGTTAGTTCTTTTGAATAATTGAATTCTGAAAAATTTAAATTTTTCATTGATTTAGAAAATTCAATATCATAATCTAAAATAGGTTTAAAATTTCCATCAATATTTTTCTTAAATCATTTCATTTCTTTATTAAGCTCTTTATTTTCTTTATTTGATAAAATCATTAGAATAATTTCATCTCTACTCTTACTATAGTTTTGATTCATGTAAACTCCAAAACATTAATTAAAAAACACCAACTAATTTTAAAATAGGTAGTTAAGTGTTTTCTTTTTTTACTTGTTTTACCCTCTAAAGTGCCTTATATTTTTATAGTATATTTATGTTTTATATTTTATATTATCCCTAAATATTAATTTATTATATCATATTTAATAACTGTATTTATAAAAGTTAGTTTCATTTTAATATATTTTTCCTTTTTTGGTTTTTTATAATTAAAAACATATTTATTATTTGTGTGAAATAAAAAGATATTTTTTGTAACTTCCTTAATTTTAGGAGTATTAATGTTTTTTGTAGGAATTCATTTTTATATTAATAAAGTTGAAAATAAAGAAAATTATGTTAAAAAGTATGACAATAAGATTTATACCTATATTTTATCTGGTGCTCTAAAACATACAGGTATTCATAGGTCAAATCGACTACTAACTTATAAAGAATTATTTGTTATAAATAAGGTACTGCCAAATTCATCGTTGAAAGATTTTGAATTAAGTGAAATCGCTCCTAGAAACGAAGAAATTTATGTCCCTTTCGAGAATTACAAATTAAAATGGTCGGAATTAGAAAATATTGAACAATTATTAAAGATTAATATTCAAAAAAGATATGCTAAATTGATAATAAACCATAAAAAGAAGTATAAGAAGACTTCATGAGCACAAATTTCAAATATTTTCGGAATTGGCCCAAGAATAATTTTGAAGTTAAAGAATTTTTTAATTCTAGATTAAAATATTTAAATGGTTTTTTATTATTATCTAGCATATTTATATTTATTTTTACATTAAATTATTCTTATTTAATTTTAATTATTCTAACATCTTTTTCTTTAATATTCATTGATAAGAAATCTAAAAAAATAATAATATTATTATCGATTATACTTAGCTGTATTTGTTTAGTTAAAAGACTTTTAATTTATGACTCAATTCAATTTTCTAATTATGTTTATGTAAGTAAAATAAGAGATAATTTTATTTACGTAAAAACTTATTTCAATGTTGAATATATGTTTAAGAATAAAAGTAAAATAGAATATAAAATTTTTGAAAACTTACATATAGTAGGTTTAATAACTAATTTTTGTGATACAAAAATTCTTGAACCTAAAGTTTTATCAAAAGTAACACAACTAGATTTAAGATATTACTTTTTCTCTTTTTATAATAATTTTTCTAATTATAAAGAGTTAGTTACACCTATTGTTTTCGGACATTATTTCAGTTTTAAAAATGAATTAATTAAATTGACTAGTGAAATTGGTCTAATTCATTTAATAATTATTAGTGGTTTTCATTTTATTATCTTAAAAAAGATATTGAATAGATTTATAAAAAATAAGATATTAATTTTAATTTTTATGACAATATATTGAAGTCTTTGCTCGAATTCTGTTTCTATAAATAGAGCTTTCTTGATGGCTTTATTTTCGGAAATTAAGAATTATAAAAACAACAAAAATAACTATATAATGTGTGTTGTAGTCATTTGTTTATCTTTTAAAAGTAATAATAAATTAGAATTAGGTTTTTGATTGTCTTTTATAATAAGTTTTTTATTGATCAACACAAGTATTAAAAAAACATTTTTAAACAAAATTTTAATATATTTTTTGATATGACTAATTTCAACGTTAATTTTACTAACTAATGGTAAGAAAATTAATATTTTAGGAATATTTTTAATTTTGTTTCTTACACCATTTTTTGAATTATTTTTTGTATTATTATTAATTGCTTTTTGTGTTCCTATAATATCTATTAATTTATCAAATTTCATGTTTTTTTCGATTAGATCCGTTTCAAATATTAAAATTATTTTAGATTTAGATCTGAATACTTATAAAAATTTGATTTTTATTTTAATTTATATGATTATATGATTTACAACAAGAGAAAAATATATATAATTAAAATATGATATTTATATATGGTAACGAAGAATATTTTATAAATAATAAAATAAATGAATTAAAAGACAATTTTTTAGACGAGAATATAATTTATTTTAAAGATAATTATACAATTAGTGAGTTAATAGAATCCGTTTCTAGTTTTGGTTTATTTTCAACACAAAAACTTATATTGGTTGAAAATTTTGAAATAATTGATTCTAAAAAAATAACAAAAGTACAAAATGAGTTATCCGAAGTTTTAATAAGTGCTCTAAAAAATAATAGATTACATAAAGTTGTATTTATACATAGAAAAAATTCATTTGAGAGAAATAATTTTGTCAAATTTTTGATTGAAACCGCAAAGGTTTTTAATTTTGAAAAGCTAGATTCTAAATCTATCGTCAATTTTATTGTTTCTTATATAACTTCAAAAGGAGGAAAAATAAGTTTTTTTGATGCTACTTCCTTATCTAATAAACTACCTAATAATTTATCAATAATAATAAACGAAATTGATAAAATGCTAAAGTTTAATAGTCAAATTAATTATTCCTTAATAAATAACAACATTCAAAATTATGTTTTAGAAGATTCTTTTGCTTTTATGAATGCCATCGAAACTAATAATTTAAATAATATTTACCAAAAATATAAAGAAAGATTTAACGAAGGTGATGATATACATCTTTTAATCGCGCAGTTAAGAAATATTTTTTCATTATCATATAAACTTCATATACTTAATAATAAGCTAAAGATGAATTATTTTGATATATCTTCTAAGTTAAAAATTCCAGAATGAAGAGTAAAAAAAGTTTTAAAATTGGTTAATATTTTTGGAATTAAAAAAATTAAAAATATTTTAATTAATTTAGGTATTGTTGATTTGCAATCTAAAAGTTTAGGGGTAGAAAACTATGAAATATTTGAAACATTCTTGATTACAAACTTCACAAAATAAATATACAATTAATTACTTGTTTTTACAAAAAGAAATACTTGTTGATAGTAATAAAAAAAATTCTATAGAGTATTATAAAAAAATAATAAAAAAAGTTGCCTTATTAAGTGAAAAAGGGATAAAAACAATTATTGTATTACCTGATATTTATCTTAGTTTTTTTAGAAATTTATATAGGGTTTCTGAGCAAACTATAGATGAATACTCATCAAAAAATCTAAAATATAAACTAGAGAATTTAAAAATTTTTTGTAAAAATATTATATCTCTAGATAATGTTTCAATTTATTATAAATTAACTTTTGACAATATAATTTCTATATCTAAAATAATTAATAAGCGAAAGAAAGAGGAAGTTGATAATAATGTAAATACAGAATATATTTCTTTTAGTAAAACAAGTATTATGGATTATAATGATCTTATATATACTCAAGAGATAGATTTATCAGAAAAAAATGAAAATAAAGAACGTCTAAGTTTATTCGATAATTTAAACGATATTTACAACGAATTTATTTATCTTTTTTATGTAAGCGGTTTAGTTTTTGAAAATGTTTTTTATTCTTTTGATAAAAAAATAAAACAAGATATTTTGGATCTAAAGAAAATTTTATATGACAATTTATTACTTTTTAAAAAGAAAAATAATACAAAAATTTTACTATACAATAATAAAGAAACTCTCAAAACTAATCTAATCGATAATAACGTTTTTGATGATATTTTTTTAGAACAAACAATTAATGATGATTTTTTAAAAAGTTTTTACGATATGGATAGATTAATCAAATTAAAATATATACCTGTATATAACTTTAATTTATTTTTAGAATCAAAATCATTTGAAAAAATATTTAAATTAGAACAAATGTTATTGATTATACAAAAAATATTTTTAGTTCCTAAGAATATAGCTTTTTTTCCTTTGCAAAAATATAAGAAAGACAATTTTACGAACGTAATTTCAGTTTTAAATTATGATGATATTGTAAATAAATTTATTTTTGATTTTATAATAAAAAGGTCTTTTGATTTTAATTTTTTAATTTCAAAAAAAGTAAGATTATTGTTTTTTAAAAACTTCTTTTTAAAAAAAGAAGTTTTTAGGATTAAATTATTTGTAGATGATCAAAAAATTGAAATAGCATTTAATTTATCCAATAAATCAATTAAACTAAATAAAAATAAGGTTTTAGCACCATATGAAGTTAAAGTCTTAGACTAACTCTTTTTTATTTTTAGAAGTACAAAAAGATATGCTCTTTTTATTCTGCTTCTGGTATATCTTTTGCTAACGCAAGAATCTATAAAGTCAAAATAATTATCATGATATATATTTTTTTTAAATAAATTCTCCATACCTTCGGAGATCATTTTAAATTTTTCTATTTCTTCTTTTGGTAAGTTTGTAACTATTTTTTTAAATTTTCCATATGTATTTTCTATTAAAAATTTACTTTTAATACTTTTTAATTTCATTGGAGTAAAAACTGAAATGTCTTCATTATTCTTTAACATTTCTCTTATTTTGCTTGCGCTCGCAAATTTATTATTAGTATTATTTGAATGAAATTCTATAGTTCTTGTGTGACAATATGGCTCAATTTTATAATTATTATTAATTATTGTTTTTACGTATTCTAAGCCTAAAATATCATTTGGCATACTTATGTTTGCGCCACTCAATTCATTAAGTGCCAAATTTGATGCTCTCGGGAAACTGTTACCCCCTTGTTTTAGATATTTTTTAACTAAATAGTTATATTTATCTTTATTATTATTTATAGTTTCCGCTATTTTTTTAAAAACATTTATATCACTAGTTTCGCTACCAAAAACAAGAGTATCTACACCTTTTTTGTATAATTTTTCAATACTTTTTTGTGCAAAAATATGTGCAGCTTGCGATGAAATATTAACATCTAATTTTATAAATTTCGAAACACCATATTTTTTTGCTATTTTTCTTCTTTTTCAATATGATGTACATATAAATTCTCCTCTTTGAGAGAATTTATGAGATATTGCCACGTATATTCTAGAGTTAGGAAATTTGTTTTTGATTCATTCTAATTGATAAATATGACCGTTGTGAAAGGGGTTATATTCTACTACAATTCCTACTTTTCTATATTTTTTTAGGTGCTTCATGATTATTATTATAACAAAATAACTTTGTCAACTTCTAATTATTTAATATATAAACTTGTTCAAAAATGTCGTTTGCATTATGAATATACACTCAATTAGACTATTTTTTATATTTAAAAGTAATTTATTTTTTTCTTTTTTAAAAGCTGTTTTGTATTATAATATATAAGCAATATTTAAATATTTAATAAAACCACAAGGAGGATACCATGGCAATTGTACCAAAACGTAAAACATCAAAACAACGTAAACATAAAAGACAAACTCATAGTGCACTAGATGTTCCAAACTTAGTAGAATGCAAAAATTGTTCAAAGATGATCGAACAACACGTAGTTTGCAAATTTTGTGGTTTTTACGCCGGAAAGAAAGTCGCAAACTTTCAAGCATTAAATGACAGAATCCAAAAATAATTTTAAATAGTGATCATTCACTATTTTTTATTTTCCTTTTTTAGTCTTAATTTAAATAAAAAATTAAATATTAAACGGAGGAAAAAATGATACTTTATAAAATTGGAGAAATTGTATATAAAAACAAAAATAATTTAATATTCGAAAGTAAGGGCGATGGTTACATGCTAAGTGTTCCTGATTTAAATAGATTTGAAGTAGGACAAAAAATAAAATTGTATATATATGAACATGCAACTGACTATGTAAAAAAATATTTTGGATTTAAAGATTTTAAAGAAAGAATATTATTCTTAGACTTAATATCAATTGATAAAATTGGCCCAAAAATTGGTTTAAACATTTTAGAAAAAGGATGAGAGAACATTGCTATAGCAATAGCAAACAATAACTGAACAATACTGTCAGAGTGTTCTTTTGTGAGTGAAAAGACAGCAAAATTAATATGCGTTGAGTTAAAAGATAAATGATCTAAAATGGTTAAGAAAGAAGATTTAAAAATTAGTGATGAAAGCAGGAAAAAACATGAATTAAAAGAGACTTTATTTATGTTAGGATTTAAAAAGCAAGAAATTGATTTTGCTTTAAATAACATTAAAGAAAAAAATAATATTGACAAAATGGTTGAAGAAGGAATTAATTTAATAACTATAAATTATAAAAATGAAAATCAGAGAACTCAGGCCTAATAATTTTAATGATTTTATTGGTCAAAACAATCTCAAAAAAACTTTGGATGCCATGGTAGAAAGCTCAACGAAACAAAATATTCCTTTACCTCATGTTTTATTATATGGACCACCAGGTATGGGAAAAACTACTTTAGCAAGTATCATCGCAACTAAAATGAATAAAAAAATTCACTTTATTCAAGGTGCAAATTTAGAAAAGAAATCAGACATTATAAATGTTCTTTCTGTTATAAATAGTGGAGATATAGTTTTTATAGATGAAATTCATAGTATAAACAAATCTATTGTAGAATTTTTATATAATGCAATGGAGGATTTTGTTTTTGACTTAATCATAGGTGTTGACGGAAATTCAAAAGCCATAAGGATGAAAGTCAAACCTTTCACTTTAATAGGTGCAACTACTAAATTAAATTATATACCACAACCTTTTAAAGATAGGTTTGGATATATCGGAAGACTAGTTAATTATAATAATGATGATATATTCAAAATACTAAGAAAAACATCTAAAAAACTTAATATTGTAGTTGATGATATTTTGTTAAAGGAAATTGCGGAGTATTCTAGAGGGACACCAAGGATAGCGAATCATTTAATACAAAGAATCAATGATTTTGCTATAACAATAAATAATGGTCAGATAAATATAAAAATAGTAAAAAAAGCATTAAAACATCTTGAGTTATATAAGTACGGTTTAACAAAAGAACATATTCATTATTTAAATATTTTGAGAGATGGCTTTGACGAAAAACCTGTATCTTTAAATACTATTTCCAGCTTATTATCGCATGAAAAACAAGATATTTTAAATGAAATTGAACCCATTTTACTTTATTTAAAATTAATAAAGAAAAATTCTAGAGGAAGACAAATTACTTCAGAAGGAATTGATTATTTAATTAAGTTGAATTTAAGTTATTAGTAAAATACAAAACGCTAAAAAAAGACAAAAAATATGGTAATATTTAATAAGTATGAAATATATTAAAAAATTATTATCAATTAATAATTGAAAAAGATTTATTTTGAATATAACTACAATACTTATAGCATTGTTGACTATTGTTTTTGGTAGCGTTTTTTATATAGGAAAAAATGTTAATAAATCAATAGAATATGGTGGCGGTATTGAAGTATTAATTCAAGTTAAACAAGATGGAACAAATGCGAATAATGAATTAACAGAAGAGGTTAATAAATCATTATTTAATAGATTAACTGGTGGTACCGGATTAAACGGAGTATCTGTCTACAGTGAAGGTGACGGAAAAATACGTATAACAAAAAGTGGCCGCATTTCTGAATCAGATAGAATTGCTTTTGAAAAAGCTATTGTGGAAAAACCCATTTTAACTATAACAGATTCAGATATTAAACCTTTATTTTACGATGGTGTTTTTAACCGGAATGGTTCTTTAGAAGATGGTACTCCTCAAAATTGAATACCACCTTTTAAAGTGGATGGTGCATCATATGTTCCGAATCCAACAACAGGTGGAAGTGATGTAAGCATAACATTAGATGGTATTGATGCTCAAAAACAATGAGCTGATGCAACAGAATATGCAACTAAAAGAGCAGATCAATTATTATTGATTTGATTAGATATAGATAAATTGTTAACAATTGCTAAAAATAATTATCCGGATGAGTGGAAAAAATCTGGAGAAAATTTATGAAATTTTGTCCATGTTAATGAAGAATTAAAAGATAAAGAAGGCAAGGCTAACCAAATAAAAGAATTTATTTTAAATATTCGCCAAAAATATTTAATTAGTGTTGCTCAAGTTAACTATCAAATTAACGGAGACAAAGTAAGTATTACTGGTAATTTTACTCGTGATAGCGCAATAGATCTTGCTAATAAAATTAACTTCGGTTTAAGCAAGTACGATTTAAGTGTTTTATCAAGCATATATGTTGATGCTAATTTAAATTCCAATTCATTCTTTTATGCAATGATTGCTGGAATAATTATATTTTCTATGATTTCAATTTTTATGATTGTAAATTATGGTCTTTTAGGTTCTTTAAGCACAATTGCTATGGCGCTATATATTTTTCTAACTTTATTAATTTTTACAGCATTGAGAGGAGAATATTCTCCTGCCACTTTAGCTGCATTAATAATTGGTATAGGTATAAGCGTAGATGCAAACGTAATCACTTATGAAAGGTTAAAACAACAAGTTTATTCAGGTGATACCCTAAAAAAATCCTTCAAAAACTCTTCTAGAAGTTCGTTAACTTCGATTATAGATGCCAATATGACTACAATAATTGTTGGGTTTATTTTGTTTTATTTTGGTACTAAGGATGTAAAAGGGTTTTCAATTACTTTAGTTTTATCTACGTTATTTACATTATTTTCAATGCTAGTGTTTTCGAAATTTATCGCAACATTAATGGTTAATACGGGTATTTTTGATAATAGATTGTGATTATTAGGTATTTCTAAGAAAAAAATCGGAAAAACTACCAATTTCAATTCTAAAGTCGCTAAATTTAATTATATAAAACAATCAAAATGATTTGCCTTATCTTCGTTTATCTTCTTAATAATTGCCGCTATTGTTTTTGGAGCTTTCGCAGGATTTAATAATTCTTTTTGAGACGGAGTTAATAGATCTATAGAATTTAGTGGTGGAATTAATATAACCATTCAAGGAGATTTTGAAAAAAATACAAATCTAAATTATAAACAAGCTCAAGAAATATCTAATAGTTTAATAAATTCCGCAACAAACTTAGGTATCAACGACGCTGGGGATATTATTAAAATTAATGGATTAAATTCTAACGACAATTATGTTGTTTTAATTAGGACAAAACAAGATTTAACAAATCAATTTCAATCTATCAAGGATTTTGTTTTAAATATAAATGATGATGTTTTAGTTACTAATTATTCTGTTTCTTATTCTGAAGCTACAAAACTTGTTCAAAACGCTTTAATAGCTACAGGAATTAGCTTTATAGGAATAATTATTTATATGTTAATTAGAATGAACTGAACCTTTGCAATAGCTGCTATAATTGGTTTGATTCATGATTTTTTAGTTGTCCTAGCATTTATATTCATAACAAGAATTCAAGTTAATACAATAATAGTTGCAGCGATGTTGTCTATATTAGGATTAAGTATTAATGATACAATAGTTACATTCGATAAAATAAGAGAAACAGTTAAGGTTAAATATCATAAACAATTTTTATCAAAAGAAGATATAATAAATATTGCCAATTCTTCTATCGGTGAAATATTAAAACGTAGTTTATATACCTCTTTTACAACGATGTTTGCTGTTGCGGTTTTACTCGCATTTATTAATGCTACTGATTTTTCATTTAATATAATAATGTTATTCGGAATTGGTATAGGAGTTTATTCATCTATATTTATAGCCACATGAATTTGAACAATTCTAGAAACAAAAAGACAACAAATATTAAAAAGAAGAAAAGAAACTGGTTATTGAAAAATTAATAAACCTGAAGAACAAACATTTAACGGAATCAATGATTATATTTAAAGTGTAGTTAACTACACTTTTTCTTTAACATTTTTTTCGTAAAATATTGATATAATAAATACATTATGTCAAACACAAAAAAAGAAGAAATACAAAAATTATGTTTAGAAAACAATTGAGACTTTGAGTTATTTAAAAAATACGTTGATTTAATCGAAGAAAAAAATAAAATAATCAATTTAACCGGGTTTAGCAATGAAAGATTATGATCTGAAGGGATATGAGAATCTCTTTTATATATGTTAGAAATTACAAAAAATAAAAAAGATTTAAGCATTTTAGATGTTGGTTCAGGGGCAGGTTTCCCATCTATACCCTTTGCATTGACTAAACCAAACCATAAAATTACAATTTATGAACCATTATTGAAGAGATTTAATTTTTTAAATGAAGTTGTAAATGTTCTAAAACTAGAAGATATTGTGAAAATATACCGATATAGAGTTGAAGAAGTTAAAGACAAAAATATTTATGATATAGTTACTGCTAGAGCGGTTGCTAGCGTAAAAGGAATGTTGATGTCATCATTTCATTTAGTAAAAGTAAATGGTGAATTAAATTTATTAAAAGGTAAGAATGTCTTGGAAGAAATAGAAGACGCAAAAGAAATATTTAAAAAGATCAAATTTGATTTAGAAGTTACTGATTTAATCGACACTAAAGAAAATAGAGATAATAAAATTGTTAAAATAATTAAATTAAGAAGCACACCAAGCGTTTTTCCTTTTTCTTGAAAAGTTATTAAAAATAGTTAGGAGTTTTAAAATGATTGAATTTAAAAAAGCCATCGAAAAAGATAAAGAAGTTATATTAAAATTGCTATATAATGATGATCCTATACAATATTTATTTTTAATATCAGATATTGAGGAATTTGGATTGCATTCAGAGGTTACCGAAACTTATTTTGTTGATGAATATAAGGTAATAATTATGCGTTTTTATAATAATTTATTGATATACTCAAAAGAAGATTTTAAATTTAATATATATTCACTAATTAAATTTATTAAGGATAAAAAAATAAAAAATATCATTTATTCTTCTACTATTAGAAATGATTTAGAAATAGCTATGACAAATAACTTTAATAATTTTAGAGTAAGAGAAGAATATATTTTGAAGATAAATAAAGAAAAGTTTTATGATTTAAACAATTTAGAAGATCTTAGCTCAAAAATTATTGAGGAAAAAGATTTGCAAAATGTAATAAATTCTAGAAAAAGAATTAAAGAATTTGAAGGACTTAGTTCTCAAGCTTTAGATATTGATTACTTAAAAACATCTCTTAATAAAGGGTATTATAAAGGTTTTATAAAATACGAAAATGATATTGTTATTTCCCATGCTTCGGTTAGTGCACAAATAAAGAATGTTGCTATGCTTGGTGGTGTTTTTACACTTGAAGAATATAGAAAAAAAGGTCATGCAAAAGATTGTGTTTTAAAACTATCTGATTATTTATTAAAAAATAACTATACACCAGTTTTATTCTTTGATAATCCGCATGCGGGAAATTTATATTACAAATTAGGTTTTGAAGACTATTCAAGATTATTTGTTATTTCGATAGATGATTACTAATATTGCTATATGCAATATTTTTTTATTTTTTTATACAAATATTCAAAGTTATGATAAAATATTATTACGCAAACGAAATAAGTGCGTGTTTAAATAAAAAAAATAAAAATATTTTGATATTTTTAAAAATGTGTATAATATTATAGAAGCAATTGCGA
Source organism: Mycoplasma sp. CSL7491-lung (assembly GCF_018913965.1). Taxonomy (GTDB): domain Bacteria; phylum Bacillota_I; class Bacilli_A; order Mycoplasmatales; family Metamycoplasmataceae; genus Mycoplasmopsis. The sequence goes on along the minus strand of NZ_JAHMHG010000002.1, from coordinate 55,590 downwards.
GTATAGTTTAATGGCAGAACTTCAGCCTTCCAAGCTGACTATGAGGGTTCGATTCCCTTTACTCGCTCCATTTCAAGAAATTGACCTAAAATCCCGTTTGGGATTTTTATTTTTAAAATCATCTCCTTTTAATATGGAGATGATTTTAATTTATTTTGAAATATTTTTAACTTTATCGATTAAACTGTTTATTATTTCATCGTATATATTATTCATTGTTGTGAAATTTATTGCGTTAACGATTGGAATTTGACTACTAATTCTGTCGTCATTTCATTTTTCACTTGATTCTTCTGCTATTTTATTAAAATAATTATTTAATTTTTCGGTTGATAATCAACTAATATCATCATTATTATAAAAGAATTGATTATATACATTCACGACTTTAACTATTTTTTGATTTGTTCATTTATCGACAAAATCAAATGAAGGAATTAAATAAAAAATATCTTCATTATTTGATTTTAATTTATAAAAAGTGGTTTTTATATCAAATCTGTCAACTAACATTTTATTTAAGTCGTTGATTTCTGTTTCTAAAAATTTTGAATTATCAATCATTTTGAATGGATTAATTTTTTCCCCTCATTTTATTTGTGTCTTTACTTTGTCCAATGAATATTTTTTATTATATTTTTGAGATATAAAATTGTTTTTTCATTGATCGGGATTGTTTTCAAATAAGTTTTTTTCTGTTTCGTCTCCATTGATAAATTTACTATTAATAAAATTATATATATTATTAATTAATTGTTCTTTATTGAAAATGATTAAGTTTGAGTTTTCATCGAAAAAACTTTTTTCTACTTGAAAACTAATTCCTGAAATAAAATTTTCAAATTCATTAATTTTAAATTCAGGCATTTCTTTTTCTTCATTATTACCTTCTGCTAAACCAGAATGAGGTCTAGTATAATTTATTTTTAAATCTCAAGGTCTATAAAAAAAGATATTTTGAGTTCCTTTTTCATTAGAAATTGTATTTGTTCATGTGTAATTTATTCGTATTTTATCGCTATATTTAGAATTTCCTTTTATTTTATCTATTGAAATTACTTCTGCTTTATATCCGTTAGGAATATTAATAATTCTAAAATTATTTTTATTTATATTATCCATTCTATTTTTGGAATTTCATATTTGGGAAATATTCTCTGTAGCGACTATTTTTAAATTATCTAAATCTAAACTAGATTTATTGTTAATATTTGTTGTTTTATTTTCTTTTGAATTAGATGTTTCGGTAGTTTTGCTAGTTTCGTTATCTTTGTGATTTGAACTTTGATTTTGTTTTTCGTTAATTATTGTTTTTTTAGAGTTAGTACTTTTTACATGTTGGTTATTATTTTCTTTGTTTTGTGTTTGAGAACATGAAATTGTAACTGTTGGTAATGCGATAAGATTTAGGAAAACAAACAATAGAATTTTATTTTTTACTTTTTTCATAAAAAAATTATATTTTATAAATTTTATGGTGATTGAAATTATTTTAAAATGAATTATTTATTCTTTACTTTTAAATAGTTTTTTCTAAAAAAATATTAAATATTTTTATTTATTAATTAAAAATATAAAATTAATATATGAGAGAAAAAATATATCTACACACAAATACAGAATATTCATTTTTGAGTTCTACCATAAGAGTTCAAGAACTTTTAGAACTTGCAAAAGAAAAGAATATTAAGTATATTCCTTTAACAGATAAAGAAAATTTATTTGGACTTCAATATTATTGAAATTTTCAAGAAAAATATGATTTTAAACCTATAATTGGTTCTGAATTTTATCTAAATGAGAATTTTGCGATAATTGTTTTAGCAAGAAATAATGAAGGTTTAAGGCTTATTCAAAAATTAATTTATAAAAAATCAAAAGGTGATAATTTGTCACTTTTTGATTTTGAAAGCAATGATTTATTTGTAATAGATCATTTTGAACTTGGGATGGTTGCGAAAAAAATAATTTTAAGCGAATTACCCAAAAATTTTTACTTTAATTCTAAGAAAAATATCAATAATAGAAAAGTGGTTTATGCACCTACAAAAAGAATTTTGCATAAAGAAGATAATGAATTGTTGCCTCTTCTTAATTTTATCAATCCAAATAATGATGTTGTAAATAAGATATACAACGATTATTTTTTAGATAATGAATTTGAAGAATTAGACCAAGAGGTTTATGATCAAATGGTCAATATTGTTGAAAGTATAAATATAACTAAACCAAATAGTGAAATTAAATTAGCTAATTTTTCTAATGATAATATTGATTTTTTTAAAAAATTAATTCTTGGAAAAAGATATAAAAAAATAATAAAAGAATATGATGTAAAAATAGTTAATGATAGGATAAATTATGAGTTTAACGTAATTAAACAATTGGGATTCATAAACTATTTTTTAATAATTCAAGACGCTCTTAGTTTTGCACGTAAACAAGGTATTGAAATAGGTCCAGGACGTGGTAGTGCTTCAGGTTCATTAATTTCTTATTTATTAGAAATTACTTCAGTTAATCCTTTAGAGTTTAATTTATTATTTGAGCGTTTTTTAAATGTTGAACGCGTTACGTTACCGGATATAGATATCGATATACAAGACACAAGACGTGATGAAGTTTTCGAATACGTGAAAAATAAATATGGCGAAGAAAATGTTTCTTTTATTTCTACATTTCAAACTTTAGCTTCTAAAAATTCTATTCGTGACACTGCTAGATTTATTAATCATAATGAAGTTATAATCCCAAAAGATGAAATTGATAAAATTTCAGCTTCTATAAGTTCTAAATTTTCAAATTTAATTGAAAATTATGAAAGTAACAAAAAATATAAAATTTGAGCAGATAAATATCCGCAGTTACATAATTTAGCTTCTAGAATTGAAGGATTACCAAGGCAAACCGGAGTTCATCCCGCAGGTTTAATAATTTGTAATCAACCCTTATATAATGTTGTTCCTGTACGTAAAAACCAACAAACCTTACAACAAGTTGAAATGACACTTGATAATTTAGAAAAATATGGATTAATAAAAATAGATTTTTTAGGTCTAAAAAACTTAACTTTTATTAATAATATAGAAAAAAGTCTAGAACCCGAAAATCACTTTGATTCAATTTTAGAGGACAATGTTTCATTATTTAACGATAAAATCACTTTTAATTTACTAAATTCTTTAAATACAAACGGTATTTTTCAATTGGAATCTCCAGGTATGAAAAAAACAATTAAGGATGTTAGAATTGATAGTTTTGACGATATTTATGCTATTATTTCATTATTTAGACCCGGACCTCTTGAGTATATACCGATTTATGCTAAAAATAAAAACAATCCATATTTAATTGAAAAAATACATCCGATTTATGATCAAATAGTTAAATCAACTTTCGGAATAATTGTTTACCAAGAACAGATCATGGAAATAGTCCAAAAGATATCAGGGCTTTCTTTCGCACAAGCCGATTTATTAAGAAGAGCAATTTCTAAAAAAGATGAGTCAAAATTACATTCTTACAGAAAGATGTTTTTTGAAGGCGGGCTAAAAAATAACATTAATTTCGAAATTTTAAAAAAAATATACTTTAATATAGAAAAATTTGCTAACTATGGATTTAATAAATCACATGCCGTTGCGTATGCTTTAATTGCATATAAATTAGCATATTATAAAGCGAGATTTCCAATGTTATTTTTTAAAGTTCTACTTAGTGAAAGTAGTGGTGATTTAGACGCTATTAAAAAATACTCGGACGAAGCTTTTTTGTGCAATATAAACATCGAAACACCATCAATAAATTATTCTAGTGACGATGCTAATATTCATAATAATTCCATTTTTTTACCGCTTTTAATGATTAAAGGTCTTGGTAAGGTTGCAATTGATAAAATTGTTTATGAACGTAGTATTAATGGTTTTTATAATAATTTTATTGAAGCATACTTAAGAATGAGACTGTATGGTTTAAGTGAGTCTAATATAGATCTTTTAATTAAGTCTGGCTCAATGAGAGAATTTAATAATATAAATACTCTACTTTCTTGAACTAATATAGCAAAAACTTTTTATTCTGACTTAGTGCTTAGAATAAAAAGAAATAATATTGACCAAGAAGAATATAATTCGTATCTATTAGACTTTATAAAAGAGTTAAATTTGGAGATGTATACTAAAAATTTACCTATTGAGTCGAACGATTTAAAAGAACAAAAAGAATTAGAGATCAAATTATTAGGCAATAGTTACAACACTTCCTATCATAAAGTTCATAATAAACAAATAGATCATAATGTGCCTTGTCTAGCTAATGTTGGTGAAGAAAAAATATGATTAGAGGTTGAACTCATTAGTGTTAAGGTTGGATTCAAAAACGAAAGACAAACTAGTTTGAAAATAAGTGACTTTTCAACAACTGTAACAGCAAATGGGTTTAATAGCAAAATAAGAAATTTAATAAATTTAGATACAAGAAGAAAAATAAGAGTGTTAATTTCTAAAAAAGATAATAGATTTTACAATATATTAAATTACGAGGAGATTTATGGAGAATAACAAAAAGAGTTTAGTAATTGACGGTAATTATTTAATGTTCCAATCTTTTTATGCAACATATAGAGGTGAAGGTAGTTTAATTTTAAGCAATTCTTTTGGTGTGCCTACCAATGCAATTCAAGCTTTTATGATGCAATTTTTAAAACTAATTAAATTTGTGAGACCTGATAGTATTTTTGTTGCTTTTGATGCTAAGGGCCCCACAAAAAGACATGAAATTTTTTCAGAATATAAATCAGGAAGAACTAAAGCTCCGGATATACTTTACCCTCAATTTGACTGAATTAAAAGAATATTAAGCGGACTAAATGTTGTTTGACAAGAAAAGTTAGGAGACGAAGCAGATGATTTAATTGCGACATATTGTTCTAAAGTTAATGGAAAAAAATATGTTTTTTCAGCAGATAATGATTTATTACAACTCGTAGATGAAAATGTAACAATTCTTCGCAAAGATAAAACTAACTACAAAGAAATTAATAAAGATAATTTTTTTCAAATTTTTAAATTTCTACCAAATCAATTAACTTCATACAAAGGGTTAAAAGGAGATTCTTCAGATAATCTTCCGGGGGTGTTCGGAATTGGCGAAAAAACCGCTATAAGTTTGCTTGAAAAGTATAATAATTTTGAAAATATATATAAAAATTTAGAAAATAATAGCGATCTAACTAAAAGTGTCAAAAATAAATTAATTAATGGATATCAAACCGGTTTAATGTCATATAATTTATCTATATTAAATTGTGATGTTGAAAATTTTGAAACAAATTTAGAATTTTATAAATTACAACTAAATTATAATAATGCCATGGATATACTAATGGAACTGGAATTAAGCGTAGTTATAAATGAACTTAGAAAAAACTTCTAATAAACCTATAGCTATTTGTGGTCAAATTGGTTCTGGAAAAACCACCATAATACAAGAGTTAAAAAAAATGGGATATAGTACATTAATTTTAGATGATTATGTTTCTAATTTATATAAAACTAATAATGAGTTAATTTATGAAATGAAGAAAAAAATTGGTGATTTTATAGTAAAAGATCAAATTATTAGTAAACAATTATTAAAAGAATGAATATTAAACAATTTTAATAATATATATAAAATTGAAAATATTATTTATCCTTACATTTATGAACATTTAGTAAATAATAATTACGATTTTATTGAATTGCCCGTTTTAGACTCTGAAATAATTGATTTTTCAAAATTATTAAAATATGTTGTTGTTATTCATAGAAAAAATAAATTTGTTGTGGAAAACCCTCTTGTAGACTGACTAAATAAAAAAAATGACTATATAATAGATTTAAAAAGAAAAAATAAAAACTTAATATTTGTGGATATCTATAATGATAATCGAGAGATAACTAAAAAAATAAAAAAAATATTATTAAAAACTCAATAATAATTATAAAATAATAAAGCTACTAAATTTTAGGAGGACATAATGGAAAAAGTAAATTTAGACTATGATAATTTCGAAATAAGTAAAACAACTATTATTAGCAATGAGGATCGTGAAAATCTTAGACTTTTTTACGGGCCTTTTTTGGGTGCTGAGGCAGTTTACTTATATGAGTATTTATTAGATCTTGTGAAGGAATCTAATTGACGTAAGGTTGAGTTTCCATTTAGTCTCTTAAGTTTATATTTAAATATTAATATAGATAGTTTAAATGTTGCTCGTAAAAAATTAGAGGCAGTAGGTTTAATTAATTTATATAACGACAACTCAAAAGCTATTTCTATCTTTGATTTACAAAAGCCACTCGATTATAACGGTATTATAAATAATGAATATATTTCTAATTTAATAAAAGATAATATTGGTTTATCTAACTTGAATTACTTAATAAGTACCAAAAAACATAAAATTAGCGTTATTGATGATTCTAATTATGAAGACATTACAACAAATTTCTTTGATATGTTTAATCCTAATGAAACAAGTTCTAAAAATAATATTAAACAACATTACACAAATGTTGGTAAAAAAGAATATACAGAAAATGAATTAAGAGTAATGACTAAAAATCAACATATTAAAATACCTCTTCAAGCGGGGAGTGTTATTTACACAAATACTTATGATGCGATAATAAATCTTAAACCAGATGAATTTTATTCACAAATTAATAAAATTTCATTATCAATGGTGGATAATGACTTAATTTCATTTTGAGCTAGTAAAGTTACAGATTATAAAGTCTTAAATCTAGCAATGTTTATTGGTCGTAAAGCGCGCAAAACAGATTCTTGAACAAAGTATGTTAATACTTTAATTAAAGAGTTAGAAACACAAAATATTAATGATTATTACGAGGCTGAAGAATATTTAATTGGTAAAATGTTTAATAATAGTAAATTAAGACCAATATACGACGAGTTTATAGTTTTAAAAAATAATATTCAAGGTAGAAATGAATAGCAAATTAAAAATTATTGATCCCAAACTTAATTTTGCCAATTCTAATTTAGTTGTTGATGATAAAACTTTCATCGATTCTATAAAAAGTGATTCTGAATTAATTAAGTACTTAGATAAGTATAATATTTCAGATCAGGAAATAATTGAAAATAGAAATGATTTTTCTATAATGCGAAAAAATAATTCATCGAAGGATGTATTTTTTCTTATTCAAGTAAGAAGAAATCAAAACGAAAAATTGGAATTTTATTCTACTTTTTCGAAAAATTCGATCACAAAAAATTATATGATGAAAGAGAATATTGCATTTACCGAAATTTCTAAACCAACTACAGATGTTATTTCTTCAAATATAAGTCAAATAAAAAGAGGAAATGCCGTTTGAGAGTTTTTAAAAAATCTTAAAAAAGATAAAAATAAGTTTTTTGAGAATTTTTATGTTTATGGTGATGTAGATAGTGTTAGACAAGAATTTTTAAGTTCTTATGTTAATTTAATTGCTCAAAAAAATTTTAATGTTGCTTATATTGATATAAATTTATTAGATGATTATGTCAAAAATAGTTTAAAAAAAGAGAATTCAAATGAAATTATTAATAATTTAATTTACGAACTTAGTCAAATTGAATATTTGGCTATCGACGAAATCGGGTTGAAAACATTATCTTCATGATTTTTAGAAAGAGTTTTTTTAAATATAATTTCAAATCGACTATCAAATAATAAAAAAGTATATTTTGGAGCTTATTTTAGCTTGTCTTTTTTACATAAATATATTTTTAAAGATGACGCTTATATTGTTTCAGATTCTAATTCAAAAAAAGTTAAAAAATTAAAACCTTTGGCAACAAAAATTATAAAGACAATGAAATTATTATCAGAACCGAAATTTTTGTGAATTGATGATAAGTATTTGGAGGATAAATAATGAAAATAGTTTTAGCAGGTACACCTGATTTCTCGGTACCTATTTTCGAGAAAATTATCAATAATTTTGATGTTGTTGCTATAGTTTCACAACCAGATAAACCTAACAAAAGGGGTAACAAAGTAACCCCTACTCCAACAAAAATGCTTGCAAATAAATACAATATAAAGTTATTTCAACCAACTAAAATTAAAGATATCGAGCAAGATTTAAAAGATTTAGAGTATGATATTTTTTTAACATGTGCCTTCGGACAATACATTCCAGAAAGTGTGCTAAAAATTGCTAAATTAGGCTCTATTAATATTCATGGTTCTATTTTGCCAAAATATAGAGGTGCGGCCCCAATACAATATTCCCTTTTAAACGGGGATAAAGAAACAGGAATTAGTTTAATATTCATGGATAAAATAATGGATGCTGGAGACATTATCTTCAAAGCAAAAATTGATATTTCTGAATTTGATACATCAGATACCTTGTTTAAAAAAATAAGTATATTGGCACAAGAAAAAATTGTAGATTGATTGAATAAATTTGAAAAAAATGATTTTATAATTGAAAGACAAAATAATGATTTAGCCACATTATCTCCTAAATTATCGAAAGAAGATGCTTTTTTAGATTCGTCACTGACTGTTGAAGATGCTTTTAATAAAATAAGAGCATTTAGTTCTAATCCAGGGGCTTATATTTTACTTAATGAAAAAAGAGTAAAAATTTTTTATGCTCATAATAAGAAAAAACATAATAATTCTTTAATCTTAAAATTTAAAAATGGATTTTTATATGCAACTGATTACCAATTCGAATCTAAAAAAAGGATTAATTTACTTCAAAAAACGTCATAAAAAGATGTTTTTTATTTTTTATAACTTTTTTAAAAATCTTTTTATATAAGAAATATTTTTAAAAAAAATAAAATAAAAAGTTAAAAAAGTTTATAATTATTAAAACATAACAAAGAAGTTATGTTCTTATATAAAAAATAAAACACTTTGAAAGGATAAAATGAAAAAAGTAGCAATTAATGGTTTCGGTAGAATTGGTAGATTATTCTTCCGTAGATTATTAGAATCACAATCAGATGTACAAGTTGTTGCAGTTAACGACTTAACAGATGCTAAAACATTAGCACACTTATTAAAATACGATACTGCATTTAGAGCATTAAATGCAGATGTTAAAGCAAAAGAAGGTGCTATTGTAGTTGATGGTAGAGAAATTAAAGTATTCGCTGAAAGAGATCCAGAAAACTTACCATGAGGTGAATTAGGAATCGATGTTGTTGTTGAATCAACTGGTTTCTTTACAAAACGTGAAGGTGCTGAAAAACACTTAAAAGCTGGAGCTAAAAAAGTTGTTGTTTCTGCACCATCTGATTCAGATGTTAAAACAGTTGTTTACAATGTTAACCATGACATTTTAAATGCAGATGACAAATTAATTTCTGCAGCTTCATGTACAACAAACTGTTTAGCACCTTTAACAAAAGTATTATCAGATAAATTTGGAATTGTTTCAGGATTAATGACAACAGTTCACGCTTACACAGGAGACCAAAGATTACAAGATGCTCCACACCGTGACTTACGTAGAGCACGTGCAGCAGCATCAAACATGGTTCCTACAACAACAGGAGCAGCTAAAGCTATTGGATTAGTAGTTCCTGAAGCAGCAGGTAAATTAGACGGTTCAGCAATTCGTGTTCCTGTTTTAACAGGTTCAATCGTTGACTTAACAGTTAGATTAGAAAAACAACCTACATTAGAAGAAGTAAACGCAGCTATGAAAGAAGCTGAAAGTGAATCATTTAAATATGAAACAAACCCAATTGTTTCATCAGATATCGTTGGTGAAACACACGGATCAATTTTCGATTCATTATTAACACAAGTTCAAAAAACTTCAGAAGGTAATGTGTACAAATTATTCTCATGATATGATAATGAAATGTCATACGTTTCTCAATTAGTTAGAACAGTAGTTTACTTTGCTAAATTATAATGATTAAATAATTTATAAAAAAATCAAAGCATTAGTTTGCTTTGATTTTTTAATAAAAAATTATAAGAATAAAAGAAATAAAAAAGTTTTGAATAATATTCAAAACACAAAAAAGTATAAAAAAATGGCGGAACAGAGAGGATTCGAACCTCCGCGGGAGTTGCCTCCCCTACAGTCTTAGCAGGACCGCCTCTTCAGCCTCTTGAGTACTGTTCCATCAAAATGTAATATTATTATATCATATAAAACAATTAATTAAATACTAAATTAGATTTTTTATAAAGACCTTGAAACCAAAGTGTGTTGACCTCGTTAAAATAAATGTATAATAGCAAAGAAAAAATACGTTTAACCTATTTTATTTTTAACCCCTCTTTTTATAAGAATATAAAATAAAAGTGGGTGGATTAATTTAAAATAAAATTATAAATGGTAAAGCAAAAAAATATTAAGTTTTATTTTTTAAATCCATAAACTAGTTTTCCTGAATTATATGAATAATAGTTGTCTTCGCCTTCTACATCGATTAATTTGTATTCAAATTGATCAATTTCGGGAAATCTTTTTCTAAATAAAAACATTATAAACTCATAAACCATAATCATTGCTCTTACATCACTTTCGCAATATTTTTTTCAATTCAGGTACTACCTCTTGCTCTCAAACATTATCAGAAATAGCATTAACATGTCTTAAAATTGCTGCTTCCATAGCCATAGTACCTTTTTGAATTACAAATTCAGAATATGGTGTTATTTTAGATTTTAAATCAAAATTCATTTTTTTAATATATTTTTCAATTCTTTTTATTGAATAAAAGTAATTTAAAAATTTAATATGTATTCTTGATTTATTTGAAATATTCTAATTATTTTCTTTGTTTAAATTCTTTTCTTGAGAAACTTTGATATCATTATCATTTTTTGTGTAAGTGAAATAATCATCAATCAAGTAAAGTATGTTTAAAACAGTAAGTTAATTAATCATAATTTGACGAAAAATTCATATCAATATTTATGTATCCATTAAGAGTTTCGAGTTGCTTCTTATAATAATCTTTTGCAATTATAATAAATAGAATATTTATTTATTTTATTATAAATACCTAATAAAATTACTTCATCTTCTTTCTCTATTTCGAGGTTTATAAATAAATATTCTAAAGTGTAATTTTCTAGCGAGTTAATATCAATTAAATTATTTTTGCTAGGCTGTTTTCACATCAAATCGGCCTATTCTATACCATGATAATTATAGAAGTATTTAGAGTTTTAATTTTTAATATAACTTTTAATAATATTATTGTATCATTAGATGTTTGACTTATTATAAATTTTATTTTAAAATCGTGTTTGTTTTCGAGTACCAATAAATAGTATTTGTTTTTAATTTTTTTGTGTATTTTTTATATTTGCTATTCAAATGGTTTGGATTTAAAACCAAATTAATCAATGATTTTTAATATCTAACTTTTTATTTAAATTTAAATTCATTGTTATAAAAATAGAACTCTATTATTTCTAAAGTGTTATTTTTTACCTAATTTAATCATATGCTTTTTAAATTCTTAATTTAACTGAGTTTGATAGTATATTTCTATACATTAAAAACTAATTATTTTTTCTTTTTTTGTTTTATTTTTAAAATTTAGCACATTATAGTTATGTTAAATAATAAGAATAGAGGAATGTTTTTGGAAAGTGTTATAAATAAGACAATTTCCTGATTATGACAAAATAATATAGCATTTATTGAAAAGAAATCCCTTAGTATAGTTTTTAAAGGAGTAGAAAAAGATTATAAGAAAAGTAGATTATTAGATGCGAAAGTTACAAGAAAAAGCACTGTAGATTATATTGGTTGTTATAACGGAAAATTTATTTGTTTTGAAGCTAAAAGTGTTAATATAGATCGCTTTTCTCTAGATAACATTAAAAAACATCAATTTGAATATTTGAAATCAATACATTTAAATGGAGGTATTTCTTTCTTAATTTTATTTTTTTCACATTATAACGAATTTTATTTTGTAGATATCAATTATCTTGACTATATTTATAATAATTCAAATATTAAGTCAATTAATTATCAAGAGATAAAAAATAATTCAAGAGAATTAACTCTTGAATTTCCTGGGATATTGAATATATTAAGCTTTTAAATCAATTAAATCACGTAGATATTTTGATGGTTTGTATTTAATTACACGTTTTTGAGGAACAACTTGTAATTCTTTTGTAAATCTATTTGTTATTGTACGTTGTGGTTTTACAACTGTTGAGAAAATACCTAATTGAGCAAGTTTAACAGTATCTTCAGCAATTAATTGTTCTTTAAGCACAAAAACACATGCATCTAAAAATTGTTCTACGTCTTTTGATTTCATTTCTAATCTATCGGCAACTTCGATAATGAATTCTTTTTTTGTCATTTTTACTCCTAATATTTTTGGTCTTTATATATTTTATTATTATACATATTTTTTTTAAAAAAGCCTTAATTTTAGTGAAAAAAGTTTTTTATGATATCAAATCCACATTTTTTTAATTAAGAATATCAAGTTTTTGAATAAAAATTTTATTTATATATTTTTAAAAATTAAAAATGATTTTTAACTCGCACTAAAAATTAATATTTATATTTTTGATTTTCAACGCTTAAAATTAAAAATATAAATATTTTTTACTTTTACACATTACTGTAATGTATTTTCTAGAAATTAAAATGATATTTTTATTTTTTGATTATAAAGTTAAAAATGGAATTAAAAATTACTAATATACATATTATGTAGGCTTAAAAGGAAATTACCGATGTTAAATTACAAAAAAGCTGAATTTCACTTTTTAATTTCTTTTTTTTTTTTTTTTGTTTATAATATTTTTATAAACTTACAAAGTAAGTTTATGTTTGTTAAAAATTAAATAATTAAGATTATAAAATAAAGATAAGGTAAAAATGATTAAAAATAATAAAAAATGAACAATGTTCACAAGCTCTGGGCTTGCGGCCATTGTTTCTATATCAACGGCAGTTACCGTTGTGTGATCTTGATATAATCAAAAGCAAGATTATAAAATAAGATATGAACAAGTTAAAAACATCTTAGATAAATTGAAATTGTCAAAAGAAAACATAGTAAATAAATTTAAGTTAATAGATTCAAATTTAAAAACAAATAATCAATTTAAACAACTTGATCAAATTGTTGAGATTATTATTAATAGTTTAAAAAATTCTATTAAAGCAAAAGAAAATGTTTTGAAAAATTTAGAACTAAATCGCACTAGTTTTTTAAACGAGAATGAAATGATGGATTATAATGATAGTCTTGATTATATTATTGAGTTTGATAAATTAATAAATGAAGTACAAGATATTAATGTTAAAAATGGATTAATTAGTGATTTAAAAAATGATACAAGTACTGATAATTCAAAAACACAACTTAGTAGATTAAAAGAAATTTTAAATAATCAAGAAAAAGAAATTAATGAAAATAAAGTTTCTATATCAACAATTATTTCTTCATTACCGGAAATATTAAGAAACAAATTTAATGAAAAACTAAATGATAGTCAAGATAATTTATCTAAACTAAAAGAATTAAAAGATGAATTAGATAAATATGTTCCTGTAGTTAATAAAGCTAAAAAAATTAAAAATCTTTTTAAAAAATCAGAAGTGTTTGTAGATTTAGATAATTCGACATTAGGTGATTTAGGTTCTATAGAAGATAAAATTGATGAAATTTTAAGAAGTGAAAATTTATCAGAATTCGATCGTAAAAGAGAACAAGTTAGAAATTTAATTGATGTAATCGATGATGAACATGATAAAAATAATTTTATTGATAAGTTGGACGAAATAAACAATACAAAATCGATGAATGATTTAATTTCATTGGAAAAAGAAGTTGAAAATTATCTTAAATCTAACTCTGGTATCGAAGGTTTAATAAATTACAAGAAAAATCAATTATCTAAAAAAGTTAATGATTCTGATCTTTCTGATGGAATTAAACACAAATACACAAATGATATTTTAAATTCAACTAATTTAGATGAACTAACTAATATTGAAAAAGAAGTTGATGACTTAATTTCTCTACAAATGAGAAAAAAAGAAGTGGAAGAGGTGGTTAAATTATTAAATAATCCTAAAAAAGATGAACTTTTAGGACAACTTTCGTCTACAAACGAATTAGGTAAAATGGATGAAATTTATAATGAAGCTACAAATATTTTGAGTGATGAAACCGAAAAAACTAAAAATGTTATTAAAAGATTAAAAGGTCTAACACGTCTAAAAAATGATTATGAATTAAATTTATCGGAAGCAAAAACACAATTTGACATTCAAAAAGTGGCTTCAAATGTAAAAGAATATATGGATGGTTTAATTGATGAAGCTACAAGACAAGTTGAGTCATTAGACGAAAATATAACATTAGTAATTGAAGGCGAAACAGTTAATAAGAAAAGTTTAAAGAATGAATTAATTTCTTTAAATAAGAACGGTAACGCTGGAGAATATTCTAAAATTATTGAAAAAGCAAGTGCTATTAAAAATTATGTTGAAGCAAAATCAAAAGGTTCTGATACAAGTGAAAAACTAAACGATAAAGAAAAGGCGAAAGAATTAAAAGAAAAATTACAAAATGCAAAATCATTAGACGAAGCATTAAAAGCCAAAGCTGAAATAGATAGATTGTATCAATTCCAACTAGATAAAGAAGAAGCAAAAATTGCAATAAATAAAGTAAAACACACAGTCAAAAAAGAACAATTAACAAAAAGATGAGAAGAAGCAACTACTTCTGATGAATTAATATTAATTAAAACTGAAGCTAATTCATATCATGATGCTGAAGAGGCAAATAAACTTACACATGATGAATTAGTTTACTTTGTTGATGAAAATATAAATGATTTAGAAAAGAAAAATAATTTTAAAGCAGAATTAGATTCTGCAATGAATGATTCTAATAATCAACCTAATATCAATCAAGATGAAATTGAACAAAAACTTAGATTAATTAGATATAAAGTTAATGAATTGATTAAGGCTGAAAAAAACGCTGCAGAGGCCTTAAGACTTAAGAAAGAACAAATTAAATCTGATATCTTAAAAATTCAAAACAAGTCAAAAGCTAATGAATTTAATGGTGAATTAATTGATGTTGAAGATATCACACAAGCTGAGAAATTGCAAGAAAAAGTTGACAAACAACTTGAGTTTGAAAAGAAAAGAAAAACTATTGATGAAAAAGTATTAGAACTTGAAGATAAAAAAGATTATTCAGACCAAATTTCAAAAGCGTTAGATATTGAGCAATTAAAAGAAATTGAAACAAAAGTTGATGAAGATTTAAAAAGAGAAGCTCAAGAGTTAAAAGAAGCTAAAGATGCCGCTTTAGATAAGATAGTTGATATTGCAGATAGTAACCCATTAAAAGGTGAATTATTTGAAGAAGTTGAAAAATCAAGAACTAAATCTGAAGTTGCTAAAATTATTCAAAAAGTAGACGAATTTTTAGGTGATTTAAGAACTCAAGCAATCGAAGCTATTGAAACAACAAAAGGTGATGATACAATACATTCTGAATTAAATGATGATTTAGGTGGAGCAAAAAATGAAGTTTTACTTAAAGATATAATCAGAAAAGCTGGTGAGGCTTTCGGAGATAAGAAAAGCAAGGTTATCGATCAGCTTGATATTTTAGATGAAACTCATCCTTCTAAAGAGGAGTTTAAACAACGCCTTAAGGATGCTAAAAATATTTCTGAATTAGATTCTCTTTTAACCGATATAAGAAGAACAAATGATATTGAAAATGTAAGAAAAAATTTAACTAAAAAATTGGAACAAGTTCAAGAAGAATCCGAAAAAGAAAAATTAGCAAAAGAAATTGAAGATGTTGCAAATCACGAACAACTAACAGAAATAAATCGTAAAATTGATGCTCAAATTCAAAAAGAAAAAGATGAAATAAAAGCTAACAAAGATATTGTTAACGAAAAAATAAAAGAATTATACAAAGACGAAAATATTAAGTTATTTAATGATCAAATAGCAAGAGAAGATTTAACGTTAGACGAATCTAGAAAATTAATTAAAAATATTGATACAACAATTGCTGTTGAACAAAATGAATTAAAAAATAAAATCGATGAAGCAACAAAAGAGATAAACGACAAGCTTTTAGATAGTAGTGAAAGAAATGATATTTTATTAGAAGCTCAAGGAGCTAAAAATCTTGTTCAAGTTGATCAAGCACTTTCTAATTTAGATCAAAGAATCGAACAACTTAAAGATGCTGCTAGAGCTGAAGCTAATAAATTACTATCAAACAATAATATGTTATCTAATATTGATAATGCTACAACACAAGAACAAATTGACGAAATAAAAAACGAAGCAATAAAATTATTTGAAATTAAAAAACAAAAAGTTTTAGAGAAACTAAATGCAACTATAAATGTTTCTCAGGTGTTACATGATGAAATTGAGTCAAATATTAACAACGCAGAAAATGAATCTAATTTAAATGAATTAAGTGCTTTAATTGATGAAAAATTATCTGAATTTAATTTAGTAACAGAAAGAGAAATTGATAGGTTAGTAGATAAATCGATTGTTATTTCAAAAGATAATTGAACATCTGAAAGAATTTCTCAAGGTCAAAGAGATGTTGTTAAAAATAAGATTAACGAAAAATGACAAAATTATATTGACCAATTAACTTCACTTGAAGGTGATGATGTAAATCATAAAAAATATGAAGATATTTTATCTTCATTAAATAAAGAGCAAGTAAACGAATCAACATTAGATCAATATATTCATGAAATGAAAAGTATATTTGATTCTAAAAAAACTTTAGTTGAATCAAACCTTGAAACACTAACAAATGAAGAAGTTAAATCTAATTTAACTCAAAAATTGGATGAAGCTAAAAAAGTTATTGATTTAAATAAATTAGAAAAAGAAATAGAACTACAACATAAAAAAGAAGAATTGATTGAATCGTTAAAAACAAAAATTGTTTTCGAAGATCAAATAGAAGATTTTAAAAATAGAATTAACGAAGCTACTGAAATTGAACAATTAATAAATAGTGAAAATGGTTTAGAAAAACAAATTAATGACAAGCAAGCTTATAATAATGAATTATTAAAAGAAATAGAAATTGTAAAATCCTTAAATAAAAAAATAAATGTCACAACAGAAAAGTTTAATGAATTTAATGAAGCGATTGAAGCTGTTAGAACTAATGAAAAATTAGCAGAAATCAAATCTCAAATTAACGATTTTATTTCTAACAAAAAAAGTGAAGTTACTCCTTTTATTGAAAAATTAGTTGGAAGCAACGAAAAAACTATAAAAGAAAATGAATTATCTGATGCAACATCTGAATCTGAAATTAACAGTGTTTTAAATAATGCAAAAGAGTTATTTTCAAATAAACAAAATAGTACAAAAACTCTTCTTGAATCTTTAACAGATGAACAGGTTAAAAAAGAGTTTGAAACTACAATAGATAATGCTGAAAATATTAGAAAATTAGATGAAATTAAAGATCAAATCAATAATCAAAAGTTAAGAGAAGAGATTCAAAAAGGAATTAATAAATTAACTGAAAACGAAAAAAGAATAGAACTTCAAAATGAATTAAATGATTTAACAAATGATAGATCTAATAAGTCTAAATTACAAACTTTAAAATCTAAAGTTGATGAAGCAAGAAAACAACAAGAAGGTGAGTTTGTAATCGCTAAGGAACAAGCTCAAGAAGCTCTTAATAAATTGCTTCAAGATAATTCAAAACGTATCGAATTACAAGGATTATTAGATTCATACGATAATAATCAAACAGATTTAGAAAAAGTTAAAACAGTTAAAACAAATGCAGAAGCTGAATTATTAAGAATAAGAAATCAAGCTAAAAACACTTCTTCAGATAAAATTCAACCAAGAGGACGTGATACTCAATCACCTACACATTTAGAGAAATATAATGATTTTGCTAGAGAATTAGATTCTGCATCAAACGAAAAAGAAATAAATGATATCGTTAAAAAAATGGATACTTATATAAATCAAGTTAGAAATTTATATAAAGAATATGTAACATCAAATCTTTCTTTCGATGATACTAATAACGAAATTTTAACTAAGTTAGATTCCGCAAAAACTATAAATACATTAGATCAAGCTTTAAAAGATGCTAATAAAAAATCCAAAGATTTTATTACAAATTTAGTTAATACAATTGAAGATAACGATAAAAAACAAGAGTTTTTAGAAAAAATTCACAATGCTACCAATAAAGACGTTTCTTCTGAAACACCAACAAAATGAAGAAATGAATTAGAGGTGTTGAAAGATATATATGATCAAGCTAGTGCATTTAAAAACAATGAAAACCGTGAATTAAGTGCTTTAAAACAAGAAGTTAAAAATAAAATTGAGACTTCGCTTAACGATAACCCTAATGATACTCAAGAGGATTCTAAAGCCAAATTGCTTGAATTAATTGATTCAGCTACAACAAAAGCTAAAGCGAACGAAGTTCTTTCTAAATTAAATGCAAAAATTAGCGGAATGAAACAAATTGCTGCAACTGCTGTCGAAAAAATTGATGGATCTAATTTATATAATTCATTAAAAGAAAAAATCGATTCTAATGATATTGATACAGAAGAGGAAATTCTTAGCATTCAAAAACAAGCTATTGCTGAATTTGCGAAAGTTAAAAAAGTAACAGAAGATGCTATTAATTTAGTTGATGATCAAACAAATAAAAATGACTTAATTTCTCAAAAAGATTCTGCTGAAAATATTGCTAAATTAAATGAAATAAAAAATGATGCATTAATAAAAGCTAAAAAAGAAGATCTTAAAAAAATAGCTGAAGGTTTATGAGGTAAGAAAAACTATAACAATGAGATAAATTCTGCTACAACATTAGATAGATTAAATGAAATCGAATCTCAAATTAATAACGATAAAAGAGTTCAAGACGAAAAATTAAGACAAGCTAAAGAAAAAGCATTAGAATTTGTTGATAAATTAGAAGATAAAACAGAAAAAGAAAATGCTATTAATGCTGCAAAAACTTTAGAAGATGTTAAAACGGTAGAAGACCAAGCTAAAAAAATTATTAGTGATTTACAAGGTGAAATTACAGAATTGCTGAAAAAAATTGAAGATTCTGAAAATTACAATTTATTCAAAAATAGAAATACACCGGATGCAAATGAAACTACTTTAAAACAATTAAAAACAGATTTAAACGATGAGTTTGATAGATTAAAAAAACAAACTCAAAATAAAATTAATGAACCAGCTCATTTTGAAAATAATAGTGTTACTATTTCTGAATACAAAGATAAAGAATTATTATTAACAGAAGCTAATAATGCAACAAATTATAGAGAACTTCATAAATTAGAAAATACTTCAGAAGTTAACAAACTTGGTAAATATGTTTCTGATGAAATTAAAAAAGTACTTGATAAAGGTACAATGGAAACAGATTTAAATAATATTTTAGCTACAAGACCTAATAGTGACGAAGAGAAAGAACAAAAAATTTCTGCTTTAAATGCAATTTTAGAAAGAGCTAAACAACAATCTAGAAAAGAATATATTGAGCTAGAAACATCTAAAGAAGAAGCAAGAAAACAAATTAATGAAAAATTAAATTCAAGCACTGAGTTAAAAAATACATTACTTTCAGAAGTAAATAATGCTCAAACAAAAGATCAAGTTGATGTCGAATTAAAAAAATTAAAAAATCATATGGACACTCAATTAGCTTCGGCAAATGCAGAAATTGCTAAATTAACTGAAAATAAAGAACCAAGAAACGGATTAAATACTAAATTATCAAACGCTATTAGTGAAACAGAAATTGCTAATGTCAAAAATAAAGCGATCACAGAGTTAGAAGAATTTAAAAATAATGCACAAGAAGATGTTCAAAGATTGAGCACAAATATCGAAGGTCAAAATAATTATTCTGAATTTCAAGATAAGTTAGAAACTGCTAAATCAACTAATACTCAAGAAGCGTATGAAGAAGTAGTTAGCAAAGTTAATGAAAAAATCGAAAAACTTAGAACATGAGCGAAAACTAAATTAGAACAAGTTGCAAATGATCAAGATAAAGAATCTTTAAGAAATCAAATAGAGCAAGCTAATACAAGCGAAAAATTAAAAGAATTAGAAAACTTGGTTTCTGTAACTATCGCTAGAGAAGCTGCTAAAACTGAAATTAATAAATTATCTTCAAATAATGATAAAAAAGGTGAATTATTAGCTTTTATCGAATCTTCAACAAGTGTTGCTGATATAAATTCTAAAAAAGATGAAGCAATTACTATGTTGAACGCTAAAAAGACAGAGGCAAAAAATTCTGTTGCTAAATTAGAAGGAGATAATAGTTGAATCAAAGCAAAAACTGATTTAAAATCCGCTCAAACAGAAGATGAATTAAATACTTTAATTGCAACAAGTGATGATGTATTTAATACTAAAAAGTCAGAAATTAAGGGTGAAATTGATAAACTTATAGAAGGAAATGAAGACTTATCAGTAGATAACTTAAATACTATAAAAGATTTAAAAAATTATCATGATAATCAAATTATTGCAAAAGCAAAAGAATATACAAAAGTAAAAATAAATCAAATTGATAATGCTACTAAAAAAGAGGGATTATCAAATGCTTTAGCTAAACAAAATAGTGTTGATAAAATAAACGAAATTTATAATCAAGCCATGGGAGAGATTCATAAAGAAGACGCTCTTAATAATGCTAAAACAAAAGCTATAACTTTTGCTGAAACAAAACTTGCACAAGATGATGCAAATTCATTTAAAACCAAAATTAACGAAGCTCCAAATATTGAAGAAGTGAATAAAATTAGAAAACAAATTGAAACAAAAGTAAATGATAAGTTAAAAGAACTAACAAAGCTAAAATCAAAATTCTTATCTAATAATGCAGTAAGACAAGAAGTAGAAGGAAATTCAAATAATTCAATTCCTGAAATGGAAAAATCTATTAAAAAATTAGAAACCGAAAAAGCTAGATTATCAAAAGCAACAAAAGACGAAATTGAAAAAATTCATTTAACTGATAATACTATTGTTTCTCAAGAAAAAATGAATTCAGAGAACCAATCATATAATCAAATAAAAAATGAATTAAATGAGATATCTGATTGAACCGAAGAGCAAGATAACATAATTATTAGTAAGGTTTCACGAAAATTAATAGAGAGAAAGTCTTCAGCAAGACAATATATAAATTCACTCACTCTAGATGACGGAAAAAGAAACGAATTATTAACTGAATTAGATTCTCGAAATACAGATAATTTAACTAAAATAATTAAGTTAGAACAAAAAGCAGATCGTGAAGCTAAAATTAAATCAATTAAAGAAAAAATAAACCAATTACATAATGATGATTTAAGAAGAGATTATAACCAGAGAGTCGAAAATGAAAACGAAAATTTAGTTGCTCTTGAAAGAGATGTAAACCAAAAACTAGAAGAACAAAAAAATAATATAAGATTAGCAAGAGAAGCGGCACAAGCTGAGGTTAATAAATTACCAAATTCAGAACAATCTGCAAAGAATATTGAGATTGAAAATGCTACAACTCAAGCACAATTAGATACAATTAAACAAAATGCTATTACTAGAATGCAAAATATAAGAGTAGAAGTTCAAAATGAAATAAATAAAATGCCTGAAAATGCAAGGTCTGAATTAAATTCAGAAAAAAATAAATGAATAAACAATGGTAATAACTTACTCACATTGAAGCAAACTGCTATTAATACTGTTACAAAATCAAATGAATTAACAACTAAAAATAATAATTCATTTGCCAATGAAGCACAAGCTAAAACATTCTTTGCTTCTCAAATAAATAGTTCAAAAGCAAATAATATAGCTAAAATTAATACAATTAGTAGTAATTTAGATAAAATTAAAACAACATTACAAAATTTAAGAAATAAACAAAATCAATTAGCTAGACAAGAAGATAAAACTAAATTTAATCAATTAGTTAACGAAGCCTTTATGAACACTAATAAAGAAATACTTGGTAATAATAGTTTATATTCAACATTAAACAATATTATTTCAAAAATTGATTTTAGATTAAAACAAGATCAAGCAATTAATGATATTAATACTAAATTAACTCAAGATGGGCAAAATAAAGTATTTTTAAATAGAGTTAATAATTTAACAAATAACGACGAAATAGTATTAAACAATATTTTAACTGATGTAACAGAATTATCAAAATCATTAAACTCAACTAAAGAATTAATCGATAATGTCGGACAACAAACTAATAGAATAGAATTAGAAAAAGAATGAAATAGTATAAACAATCTAAATAATGCGAAAGCGTTAAAAGCAAAAGTCGAAAGATTTAAAGCTAAGTTAGCAGAAATACAAGCGGATTTAAATGGTCTAGATCAAAAAAATCCAAATAAATCTAATTTAGAAGCAGAATTAAATGAAGCAACAACAGTTGAAAAACTTGAAGAAGTCAGAAAGAAAATTAGAAATGAAAAAATTAGAATTAATTGGATTCCTTTAAAAAATAGATTAAACGACGATAAACAAAAAAGAGAATGAGATAATACTATGAATGATGATAATTCTACAATAGATCAAATGAATCAAGTTATTAGTCTTGCTGAAGCACATTTAAATGAAAAAAGAACTACAGCAGAAAGAATCCTGAATAAGATAAATGAAAAAAGTCGATTATCAAATAAAGTTTCTGACACTAATAGCGAAAGAGATTATGATGAAGTTATCGAGTCGTCACTTAATATATTAAAAACTGTCGCTGATAAAGCGAATGTTATACTAGGAAAATTAAAAACAACTACTAAATCAGACAAAGGATTACCAGAAAGTTATACATTTAATGCTCCAAAAGAAATTTCTGAGAATATAAACGAAACAACTATTAACAATAGTTTAAAGGTTGGGTTAGATATCTGGAATTCTAAAATACTTGATGCTCGTAAATCATTACCTTTGTTAGAAGGTGATCGATCACATTTAAATGATTATAGTGGTAAGATTGGTAATGTATTTACTAACGAAAATATCAATCCAAATGGACCATCCGAAGAAGTTTTAGATCAATATGTTGTTGAAATAAACAGATTATATAGCGATAAACGAGCAGAAATTACAAACAAAATAAATAGCTCAAAAGTGCATTCAACAATTAAGTCTAATTTTAATACTCAATTTAATGCAGCGAAAAATCTAGGTGCACTAAACTCATTATCAACTGAGATTAGTAAATATGATGACAAAATAAATGAAATTTACATTGAAATAAATAAAGTTCAAAATAATTCTAAAAAAGAGACTTTTAAAACTCAATTAAGTCAATCTGATAGCTTAGAAAAATTAAATACCTTACTGGAAGATATTAAACAATATAACACAAAGTGAAATATCGCTAAAACTATCTTTGATGGAACAACGATAAATTCTAGAGATAAAAAAGTAGAATTTATCAAAAAACTAAACGATGCTACTACAATCGAACAATTAGATAATTTAATAGATGAATTAAAAAATTATTTTGAATTGAGAAAATTCCAAGGTATGAGAGACGGAAGAAAAAACTCACAATTTTTTGTAGGGCGTGATACGGAGAAAACTGGTGTTATAGAATTTAATGAACATTTAGAATTTCCTGAAAATAAATTTGTTTATATAGTATTACAAGGAGATGATGGTTCTTTTGCACTTTCAGATCCTATCAAATTAAATAGTAGTATTTTAAAATTCAGATTTTCAGGTGTTCAATTTGCGCAAAAGAGTCAACAATATAACATTTTTCAAAAAATATTTATTTCAAATAGCGATAAACATAAGACAATTTCTCAGCTAATTGAAGACAACCCTAAACAAGTTGATACTGCATCTGCTGATGTCAATTCAATTCAAGTGGTTAAGTATTAAAAAAAATAAAAATTCAAGTGATATTCATGCTTGAATTTTTATTACTAAATCTATATATTTAATGCTTTTTAGAATTTTAATATATAATGCTATATTTACATTCTAAACAAAGCAATCAGTTTTTTCAGCATAAAAATTCATTTTTTATGTATAATTACATAACTTAAAGTATATTTGAATAACAAATTGTATTATATCTATTAATACCTTTTCAAACTTGAATTTATTTTAACGTTTTTTAATTATATAAATAAGTTTTAGAAAAAATATATTTTGTTAATCAAAATAATAAAAACTAAGGAGGAAAAATGTTTAATAAACAAAAAAGAAATACTATTTTTGCGAGTGCAACTATTGCTGCTATCACTTCGATTTCGGCTGGTGTTGTAATCATGTGAACATGATCAAACACTAAGGAAGATTACAACCTTAGATATCAACAAGTTAAAAATATATTAACAAAATTAAATTTACCAAAGAAAAATATTGAGAAAAAATTTAATTCAATAGATCCTAACTACAAAAGTATTAATCAATTTAAACAACTTGATAAAGTTGTTGAACTAATACTAACTAGTTTAAAAAAATCTATTAATTCAAAAGAAAAAAATTTAAAAACATTGAATATTCATCGTAAAGAATTTAAAGATGAGTTTGATATGATGGATTATAATGATAGTTTGAATTATATTAATGAATTTGATAGTTTAATAAATAATGTTCAAGATCCGAAAGAAAAAGAAACGTTAATTGATAACTTATTAAAAGATACAAGATCTCAAAATTCAAAGTTACAACTCGATAATCTTAAAAAAGTTTTAGAAGAGCAACAAAGAGAAATAAATGAAAATAAAGTTGAAATTTCAAAAATCATTTCCACTTTTCCAAAAATATTAAGAGATAAATTTAATAAAAAATTAGATAATTCGCAAAATAATTTAAATTCATTAAGAAATTTAAAATCAGAATTAGAAAAATATGAACCAATTGTTGAAAAAGCACAAAAAATTAAAAATCTTTTTAAACAATCTGAAGTTTATGTAGATCTTAATAATGCAGAAACAGAAGAATTACCAATAATAGAAGATAAAATTGATAAAATTTTAAAAAGTGAAAATTTATCCGAATTCGACCGTAAAAAAGATCAAGTTAAAAATTTAATTAATGTAGTTGAAGATGAAGGCACTAAAAACGATTTTTTAGAAAAGTTAGATGAAATTGACAAAATAAAAACAATGCCTGAATTGTTAGAACTTGAAAAAGAAGTTGAAAATTACTTAAAATCTAATTCAGGTTTACAAGGTTTAATTAACTTTAAAAAGAAAGAGTTAAATAATAAAATTAATGAATCTAATTTACCTGAAGAGATAAAACAAAAATATTTAGATGACATTAAGGTTTCAAGCAATTTAGATGAACTATCTAAAATCGAGAGAGAGATTGATGAATTAATAGCAATTGACAAAAGAAAAAAAGAAGTCGAAAAAATTATTAAATTATTAAATAATCCTAAAAAAGACGAACTTTTAAGGGAGTTATCATTAACTAATGATTTAGAAGTTATAGATAGAATTTCCAATGAAGCAACAAAAATTTTGAGTGAAGAAACCAAAAAAACCAGAAAAGTTATACAAAGACTAAAGGGTCTTCCTCGTTTGAAAAATGACTTTGAGTTGATATTATCAGACGCAAAGACACAAGGTGATATTCAAGAAGTAGCTTCAGATGTTAATGATTATATGAACGATCTAATAGATGAAGCAAATGAAATTGTAAATTCATTAGATAATGGTACATCTGTAATAATTGGCGAACAAACAGTTTCTAAATCTTCATTAGAAAAAGAATTAGAAAATTTATCAAACACCGGAAATGCAGGAGAATATTCTGAAATTATTGAAAAAGCTAATGCGTTGAAAAATTATGTTAATTCAAAACAAAAAGGTTCTGAAATAGCAGATTTATTAGATGATAAACAAAAAGGTGCCGATTTAAAGGAAAAACTAAAAAATGCAAAAACTTTAGACGACACTTTAAAAGCTAAAGCGGAAATTGATAGGTTGTATCAATTTCAATTAGATAAAGCGAAAGCAAAAAAAGCAATCGAAAGCGTTATTCATAATGATAAAAAATCTGATTTCACTAAAAGATTGAATGATGCTACAACATCAGATGAGTTGGTTATTTTAACATCAGAAGCTAATGCTTATCACAATGCAGAAGAATCTAATAAACTTACTCATGATCAATTAAAATACTTTGTTGATGAAAATGTTGGAGATCAATCTAAAAAAGAAGAATTTAAGAAGAAACTTGATGATGCAATGGTGGATCAACAAGGAAAAAATAATATAGATCAAGATCAAGTAGAAACAAAACTTAGAGAAATTCGTGACGAAATAAATGAATTAATTAAGGCTGAAAAAGATGCTGCAGAAGCTTTAAGGCTTAAAAAAGAGCAAATAAAAGCAGATATTGAAAATATAAACGATAAAGACAAAGCGAATCAATTTAACGATGAGTTAATTGATGTTTTAACTATTGAACAAGCCGAAAAATTACAAGAAAAAGTAGATCAACAATTAGAGTTTGAAAAGACAAAAAGAATCATAAAAGAAAAAGTTTCAAAATTGGAAGATAAAAAAGATTATTTAAATGAATCGAATAATGCGACATCTATTGACCAGTTAAAAGACATTGACTCAAGAATTGATCAAGATTTAAAGAGAGAGGCTCAAGAATTAAAAGAAGCTAAAGACGATGCATTAGAAAAAATAGTAGACATAGCAGATAGTAATGCGTTAAAGGCTGAATTATTTGATGCTGTTGAAAAGGCAAAAACAAAATTATCTGTGGCTAAAATAGTAGAAAAAGTAGATAATTATTTAAATGAACTAAAAGAAAAAGCTATTACTGCTATTGCCACAACTGTAGGTGATGATAAAATTCATAATGAGCTAAATGCTGACTTAGGTGGTGCCAAAAACGAAGTACTTCTTAAAGATATAATCAAAAAAGCAAACGAAAGTTTTTCTAATAAGAAAACAGAAGTTATCGATGAACTTTCAATATTAGATGATAATCATTCAACTAAAGAGGAATTTAAAGATAGATTAAAAAACGCGTCAAATATTTCAGATTTAAATGATTTATTAGAAGAAGTAAAAAACGCAAATAATATTGAGACAATTAAAAATAACTTAAGAAAAAAAATGGAACAAGTACAAGAAGGGTCCGAAAAACAAAAGTTATCTAATTTAATTGATCAAGCTAATTCTAGAGAAGAATTATCTAATATAAATGAACAAATAGATGGTCAAATTCAAAAAGAAAAAGACGAAATTCAAGCTAATAAAGATATTGTTAATGAAAAAATTAAAGAATTATATAAAGACGAAAATATTAACTTATTTAATAAACAAACTTCAAAAGATGATTTAGGTTTAGAAGAGTCAAGAAGACTTATTGAAAACATTGAAAAAACAATTGCGGTTGAACAAAATGAACTTAAAAATAAAATAAACGAAGCAGAAAACGAAATATTAAACACATTACTAGAAAGTCCAGAAAGAAACGATATTTTATTACAAGCAGAAAGCTCAAAGAGTTTAGATGAAGTGGATGTTGCACTTAGAAAACTTAACGAAAGAATTGAACTATTAAAAGAAGAAGCGAGAATTGAGGCTAAGAAACTTATTTCAAATAGTGACATGCTCACAAGCATTAAACAAGCCAAAACTCAAAAAACTATCGATCAAATTAAAGCTGAAGCTATTCAACTGTTTAATTCTAAAAAACAAGCCATTTTAGAAAAACTGGATCAAAAAATTAATGTATCAACTGATATCCATGATGAAATTCAAGGCAACATTAATACTGTAGAAAACGAAATTAAACTAAACGAACTAAGTTCTTTAATTGATGATAAATTATTCCATTTTAATCGAGAAACTGAAAATCAAGTTAATAGACTTGTTGATAAATCAAGTATTTTACCAATAGAAAATTGAACAAACGAAAATATTTCACTAAATCAAAGAAATAGCGTTCAAAATATAATAAACAAGAAATGAACAAACTATTTAGAATCTCTTAAAAAATTAGAAGGTGATACAAATAATCATAAAAAATATGAAGATATTCTAACTTCTTTAGATAAAGCAGAAGTAAGTGAAGCAATATTAGATCAATACATAGATGAAATGAATAATATTTTTGATTCTAGAAAAGATATTGTTAGTGCAAATATTCAAAGTATTACAAACGAAGATACTAAGTTAGAACTTAATAAAAAACTTTTGGAAGCCAAAAATATTGAAGATTTAAATGAATTACAAAGACAAGCAGATTTACAACATAAAAAAGAAGAATTAATAAATTCTTTACCGACAAAAATTGTTTTTGAAGATCAAAAACTTGATTTTGAAAATAGAATTAATAATTCAACAAACATTGATCAACTTACAAACCCTAAAACAGGTTTAGAAAAAGAAATTAATGACAAACAAATATACAACAGTGAATTACTGAAAGAACTTGAATTTGTAAATGCATTAAATGATAAAATAAATGTTACAACAGAAAAACACAATGAATTTAAAAAAGCTTTAGATTCTTCTCGAACAAAAGAAGAAGTTTCTGAAATAAAGAGACAAATTAATGAATTTATTAAATCTAAAAAATCTGAAGTTGCTACTTTTATCGAAAAATTAGTCGGAAGCAATGAAAAAGAAATTAAAGAAGAAGAACTTAAAAACGCAACATCAGAAACAGAAATTCAAAGTATTCTCGATGTAACCAAGAAAATATTTTCTAATAAACAAGATAACACTAAAGAAACTTTAGAAGAATTAACAGATGAAACAGCTAAAAATAATTTTAATAATGCTATTGAAAATGCAATTAACTTTAAGAATTTAGATGATATTAAAGATAAAATTAATAATCAAAAATTAAGAGAAGAAATTCAGAGAGACATTAATAAATTATCTAATGGCGAAGAAAAAAAATCATTACAAGAAGAATTAAATAGTATTTCGAACGATAAAACAAATAAACTTAAGTTAACTAGTTTAAAAGATAAAGTTGATAATGCGAGAGCCAAACAAGAAGGTGATTTTGCGATTTCAAAAGAAAAAGCAACTAAAGCACTTGAAAAATTGTTACCTACTAATAATGAGCGTATTAGATTAGAAGGTCTTTTAAAAACATATACAAACGATCAAACCGATTCTGAAAAGGTTAAAAAAGTAGAGCAAGATGCAATTGCTGAATTAGAAAAAATTAAAAATGAAATAAAAGAAGAATCTAAACAAAACATTCAACCAAGAGGTCGTGATAAAGAATCTCCATCTCACACTGAAAAATACAATGAATTTAATGAACTATTAGAATCTGCAACAACAGAAAAAAGACTTAGAGATATATCTAGCGAAATGATAACATACGTAAATGATGTTAAAGACTTATATAAAAAATATGTTGATGCTAATTTACCAATAGAAAATATTAGAGAAGAAATAAAAACAAATTTAGTTTCTAAAACAAAAATAAATGATTTAGATGCTGTTTTAAAAGATGCTAACAAAAAAACAAAAGTTGCAATTGATGAATTATTAAACACAATTGAAGATACTAATAAGAAAAATGAGTTAAAACAAAGATTAGTTGATGCCACTTCAAATGATAATGTTGAGCCAACAATTACAAAATGAAGAAATGAATTAAGCGAACTAAAATCAATTTATGATGATGCTACTTCATTTAGAAATAACGAAAAACGCGAATTAGAAGATTTAAGAAATGATATTAAAAATAAAATTAATAATTCTTTAAACGATAATCAAAACGATAGTTCCGACAATTCAAAAGCAAAATTACTTGAGTTAATTGATGCAGCTTCAACAAAGAGTGAAGCAAATGAAGTTCTTAAAAAATTAAACTCAAAAATCAATTCTATCAAAGAAGTTGCAAGACAAGTGGTTGAAAAAACAAAAGGTTCTAACTTATATGATAATTTAAAGCAAGAAATTAACTCAATTAACATAGATACTGAACAGGAAATTTTATTAATACAACAAAAAGCTTCTGAAGAATTTGAGAAAAATAAAAAATCTACTGAAGATTCTATAGCTTTAGTTCATGATGCTAACAAAAAAGCGGAATTGGAAAACGAGAAAAACACCGCCCAAAATGTTGGAGATTTAAATAACGTAAAAAATAAAGCAATATTAGAAGCTAAAAAAGAAGAATTAAAAGAATTAGTAAAAGAGCTTTGAAATCAAAAAGAATACAATAATAATATAGAAGTTGCAACAACATTAGAACAATTGAACGAAATTGAAAAATTAATAAATAACGATAAAAATGAACAAGATCTTCAATTGAAATCAGTAAAAGAAAAAGCGAGAGTTGCTGTTAATAAGTTAGAAGACAAAAATAATAAATTAACTGATATCGAAAACGCAACAACTTTAGAAGCGGTTAATAAAATAAAAAATGACGCTATTGAAGTAATTAGATCCTTAAAAGAAGAAATTAAACCTTTATTAGCTAAAATTGAAGGTTCAAACAATTATGATGCATTCGAACTCAGAAACAATGACGAAGCTAATGAATTAGAATTAAAACAATTAAAAAATGATTTAATTTCAGAATTTGATACTTTAAAATCAAATACAAAGAACAAAATAAATGAACAAGGTTCTTACAAAAACAATACAGTTATTGTGGATCAATACGATAAAAAAGAAAAATTACAAGCTGAAGCAGAAAATGCTAACAATTTTTCTGAGTTACATAATATAGAAAACACTGCAGAAGTAGAGAAATATGCAAAATATGTAAAAGATGAAATAAATAAAGTTCTTGATAAAGAAAATATGCTTGAGCAAGTTGAAGAAATATTAAAAAATAGACCTTCAACAGATGATGAAAAACAAAACAAAATAAATGCATTAGAACAAATTGCACAAAAAGCAAGAAAAAAAGCTAGAAGTGAGTTAGCAGAACTTAACTTAGCAAAAGAAAATGCTAAAAGAGAAATAAAAGAAAAAGTAAACTTAAGTAGCGAAAAACAACAAGAATTTATCGGAAGAATAAATCAATCTAACACTAAAGAAGAAGTTCAAAACGTTATAAACGATGTAAATAAATTTATTAGTGATGAAAAAACAAAGGTTGAAAATGATTTAATTAACAAATTAACCGAAAATAAAAACCCAAAAAATAAATTAAAAACAAGTCTTAATAATGCAACATCAGAAACAGAAATTGCTAATATTAAAAATGAAGCAATTGCAGAATTAAATAAGTTTAAAAATAATGCTGAAATAGCTCTTGAGAGATTAAGCGAAAATATTCAAGGTCAAAATAATCATTCAGATTTTGTTACTAAGTTAAATGGTGCTAAAACAACAGATACTCAAAAGGCTTATGAAGATGTAGTTAACGAAGTTGAAAAACAAATTGAAAAACTTAAAACATGAGCTAAATCTAATTTAGAACAAATTAATGATCAAGAAGAAAAAAATAAAATTAAAGAATTAATCGAAAGTGCCGACACAAGTTTAAAACTTAAAGAATTAGAAAATAGAGTTAATTTAACAATAGCTAGAGAAAAAGCAGAAAATGCAATAAAAAAATTATCTGATACAAACGAACAAAAAAATCAATTATTAAATTTTATTTATTCTTCAAATAGTCTTCAAGACATTGCAACAAAACAAGCAGAAGCCGAAAAAATAATTAACGATAAAAAGAAAGAAGCTACAGCTGCGGTTGCTAAGTTAGAAGGTGATTTAACATATGTAAAATCAAAAGAAGATCTAGCAAAAGCGGATAATGAAGATCAATTAAACAATTTAATCAGATTAAGTAACGAAACATTCAATAATAAAAAAGATGAGATTAGATCTGAAATTAACAAATTAATTTTAGATAAAGATCTAATGTCGACAGATGGTCTTGATACTGTTAAAAAATTAAAAGATTATTCTAAAAATACAATAATTCCTAAGGCCTTAGAATATACAAATTCTAAAATAACTGAAGTCGCTGACGAGACTAAAAAGCAAGAATTAGAACAAATGCTTAAAAATAAATCACAAGTTGATGATATAAACGAAGTATACAATTTAGCGGTTGCGGAATTAGATAGAGAAAACGCTCTTGAAAATGCAAAAACAAAAGCTAAAGAACTTGCAAAGAACGAATTAAGTGATGAAGATTTAGAATCATTTAATACTAAAATTTCTCAAGCTAATACCATTGAAGAAGTAAATGCTATAAAAAGAGACATTCAAGCAAAAGTTGATGATAAAAATAGAGAATTAACAAAATTAAAAAATAAATTCTTAGATAGTAATGAAGTTAAGAAAAATGTCGAAAATGCAAGTAAAAATTCAGTGAAAGAAATTGAAAAATTAATTAAGAATCTTCAAAATGAAAAAACACAAATTATTTCAAAAACAAGTTCTGATTTGGAAAAAATTCACGTTACAGAAAAAGGATTGTTAACAGTCGATAAAATGAATGATGAAAATTCTAAATATAATGCAATAAAACTTGAATTTGATTCCATAAATGACTCAAATTGAACAGAAGAAAATGATAAATTAATAAGCTCAAAAGTTGACCAAGCTATATTATCAAGAAAAAATAAAGCAAGAGATCATATTAATTCACTTGATTTAGATAAAGATACAAAAGACCAGTTAATTAATGAATTAAACTCTGGTGATACTAATACTTACACAAAAATTATTAAATTAGAGAAAAAAGCTGATAGAGAATTAAGAGTCAAAAATATTAAAGATAAAATTTCAAAAATAAATGATGAAAATGTTAGAAACGATTTAAATAATAGAGCAAATTCTGATAATGAAAATTTAGATACCTTAGAAACAGATGTAGAGGGAAAACTTAAAGAACAAGAAGATGCAATCAATTTATATAAAGAAGAAGCAAGAGAAGAAGTTAAAAAATTACCTTTAAGCGAGCAAAAAACAAAAAATGATAATATAGATTCAGCAACAACACAAGATCAAATTGATACTATTAAACAAAGTGTTATTCAAAGAATGGGAACATTAAGAAAAGAAGTCCAAGATGAAATTGAAAAAATGCCTTTAAATGCTAGAAAATATTTAAGTGACAAAAAAGATTCCGTTTTAGATAATGGTGATGAATTATTATCGTTAAAGGAAATAGCGATTGAAACAGTATCAGAATCAAATAAATTGAAAGAAAAAAATGAGTCTGAATTTTCTAATGAACAAGAAGCGAAAGAGTTTTTTGATTCAAAAATTAATAGTTCAATAGCTGATTCTAAAGAAAAAATCAAATCATTATCTAATGATTTTGAAATCATCAAAAACAAACTTAAAACATTAAGAACAAAACAAGCAGAGCTAGGCGTTGAATATAAAAATCAATTCGATTCATTAGTGTCCGATGCTTTTAAAGACCTAAATAAAGAAATAATAGGTAATAATAGTGTTAATTCAATGTTAGATTCAATCATCGAAAAAATTAATTTTAGAAAAAAACAAAATGATGCAATTAAGGCCATCAAAGATAAGTTTGAAGATCAAAATCAAACCGTTACAACAGTAAACGATATTAATAATTTAACTTCAAACGATGAAAGAGGATTAGAAACTCTTGTTACAAATGCAAATAATTTATTTAATAACTTACAAAGTTTAAAAAATACTATTAATTCAATAGGTAAAGAGTCTAATAGAACCTCATTGTTAGAGGAATGAAAAAAAGTTGACACATTAAGTAAAAAGGAAACCTTAGACCTTAAGGTTAATTCATTTAAAACAACATTAGCTAGTGTTCAACAAGAATTAAATAATTTAGATAATCGAAGTAATCAAAAACAATCATTACAAACTGAACTAGATATGGCAGGAACAAAAGAAGCGGCAGAAAATGTTAGAAGTAAAATTAAACAAGAAAAGGCAAAGAATGATTGAGAGTCTTTAAAAGCAAGATTGAATAATGGCGACCAAAAAACAAATTGAGATAACATAGTTAATTCGGCAAAAAGCACTAGCGAGCAAATAGATACTGTTATAACTGATGCTACTAAATATTTAGAATCCAAAAGACAAAAGGCAATTTCAACTTTAGAAAGATTAAATGAAGATAATTCAATAAGAAGTAATTCAACATCCAAAACAACTATTTATAACACTGAAAGTGAATATGATAATCTAATTAATAATTCTATTAATTTCTTAAACAGTGAAGCTAAAAAAACAAATATATTAATAGGAAAATTAAAGGAAACTACTAAAAAAACAAATGATTTATCTCAATTTACTTTTGACTCAAACAACAATGTTGATGATAGTGTAACTGAATCTAAAATTAATAATGATTCTAAAAAAGTTGAAGAAATATTAAAGAGAAAATATAATGATGTAAAAGACAAATTAAACATATTAAACGGGTCTTCAGAACGAGAAACTTACAAAACAAAACTAGGAAGCGAAATTGACTTTTTAAATAAAACCGAAACTCAATACGATACTCTTATTAGCGAAATAGATGGAATATATAACGAAAAACACAAAATAGCCGAAAGGTTAGTAAATTACGAAATTAAAGACCCTTCAAAGAAATTAGAATTTAATGAAAAATTCAGAAATGCAGCTAATTTGGGTGATTTAAATACATTAATTAATGAATTAAATAAATATTATGAATTACTTATTTTCAAACCAAAAAAAGATAATAATTCAAGTATAAGTCAGTTTAATTGATACAATGAAGATGTTGTAGGTGAAATTCAATTAAATAAAGTTGAAGGTGATTATAAGGATAAATATATTTATTTAGTTGTTAAATCATCAAAAGGTGATAATTATGTTGTATCTAAACCAATATTATTAAATAATAGTAATTTAAAATTTAATTTCCCAATTAAAAATTTTATTGATGATGGACATTATGATTTACATAAAGTTGTAGTATTAGATTATGATGCTAATGATAAAAATGTTATTCTAAGTAGTAAAAATATAATAAATAATAAATATGCATCTATTTATAACTTTAATATCAAACTAGGTACAATAACCGCTAACAATGTAAGTATGTCATGAAATAATTTAGAAGAAGCAATATTAGATGAAAATTCTCGGCCACAAGGTGCTGAAATGATCGAAAAAAGTGTTGATGCTAATGTGCAAATAAATGGTTTTACAGCCGAAAATATTGATATTAGTAGTATTAAAAATATTAGAATTCATTTAAAAGGTGAAGCTAACACTGGTAATTCATTTACAAATGATAGATTTAATAACGTTACTTTAATAGATAGACTCGAACTTACAAATGAAAATTCTAATATTTTAGTACGTAAGGTCGATAACACTGATTATATTTTCTTTGATTTAAAAGCCAAAGGAATGAAAGCAGGATATGTTTATAATCTTGATAAAATTGAATTTGATATAAATAGAAGCCATATAATAAAACATTATGTTTATAATAAGGTTAAAAAAGATAACGATGAAAATTCTATAAATTATTCTGAAAATTATAGTTATAAAGAAAATACAAATGAAGCTATTTCATGATTATTTGAATTAAAGAAATCCGATAGGGATAAATTATTAACTGTTAAAGAAGAGCATCCAAATAATCAAAGTTATAAATCTATTTTAGAATTTAATGATGGTTGAGATATTTATGCTTTTTCTGGTCTATTTAGATATCTAAATAGTTTTGTTCCTGATATAGGAAGCAATTTAGGAAATCATCAATACAAAAAAGAAGATGGAACAAGTGTATCTTTAAGAGAAAGATGAAAAGATTATTTAATTAATAAATTGACACAAATATATAAAGATAAATATAATAAAGATAAATATTATGCAACCATACCAACTAATAGACGTTGAGGTGATGGTTGATCACTTTCATTTATACAACTAGGTATTGACCCTAATAGTTACAAAGAATATACTGGAATGGTCATTCATGGAACAAATACTTTTGCGCCTGTTTTAGGTGGTAGAAATGTGGAGTATGATTTCCAACATTCGCCTAAATATTTCGAATTGATGAAGGAGTTCATGTATAATCGAAAAATATGAGAAAACGGAAGAAGTGTTTGAGCTATGTGGCTTAAAGGTGCTCGTCAAAAATTAAGTGTAACTGCAGATTTTAATGAATATGACGAAAGCGACCTAAAAAATACTATAAGATTGGCTATTGAATTCGTTTTAGAATTCGGAGCAACTAATTATATTGGTGATAAGATGACATATCCAACCGAAACTATTAAAAATAAATAATGTTAAAATATTAGCAAAGTTAAAATTGCTAATATTTTTTCAATAAAATAAAAGAAAATATTTTATAATTATTAAAATAAAAAAATAAGAGGTATAAATGAAAGAATTAATAATAATCGGTAACTGAAAAATGAATAAAAATTTCTCTGAAACAGAAAAATTTATTAGTGATTTTTCAAAAGAATACCAATCAAAAAAAGATTTAATTTATAAAAACGTTAAATTTGGTGTAGGAGTACCATCTGTTAACTTATCAGCATTTAGATTAAATAAAGTAACAGACTTAAAATTAGCAGCTCAAAACGTTAGTGATAAACCAAAAGGGGCATACACAGGTGAAGTCTCAACATCAATGCTAAATGACTTAAATGTTGATTATGTAATTTTAGGTCACTCAGAAAGACGTACATATTATCATGAAACAAATGAAGAGGTTTATGCTAAAGCAAAAGCTACAATTGAAGCTGGTATGACACCAATTATTTGTGTAGGGGAAACCCTTGAAGAATACGAAAAAGGTTTAACTAAAGAAGTTGTTAAAAATCAAATTGAGAAGTCAATTGCAGACTTAGATTATACTAAAGTAGTTGTTGCTTATGAACCAATTTGAGCGATTGGAACAGGTAAAGTTGCAACACCAGAAATTGCACAAGATGTATGTGCATATATCCACTCAATTACATCAAATGATTTAAA
Source organism: Mycoplasma sp. CSL7491-lung (assembly GCF_018913965.1). GTDB lineage: Bacteria > Bacillota_I > Bacilli_A > Mycoplasmatales > Metamycoplasmataceae > Mycoplasmopsis. The sequence continues at coordinate 18,614 of NZ_JAHMHG010000002.1, read as the reverse complement.
AGTTCAATATGGTGGAAGTGTTAATCCTAATAACATAAATGAACTATCATCTCAAAAAGATATAGACGGATTTTTAGTTGGTGGAGCTTCATTAGAGGTTGAAAGTTTTGTAAAATTATTAACATTAGGTAAATAATAATGAAAAAAGGAACTATTTTTACATTTATAGTTCTTTTTTATTTTTAATTTCCTTATTAAGTATGGAAAAGCAATACGATTATAGAGATTGTTCGTTATATGTATTTAAATATTACGCTAAAAAATATCATAACGAAGATTATGACATTAATGAATTAAAAATTAACGTAATGTATGATGATACTGGAATAAGTTTAACCAATTTAAAAGATACAATTAGTTCATATGGATATAGCTTAACTTCTTACTATTGTAAAATTAGTGAACTAAGACAATTAGAAAAAAGTGAATATCCTTTTGGGGCAATTGTTAGAAATGAAGAATTTCAACATATAGTTTTTATTGAAGATATAGAAAATGATTATGTCAAATATTATGATCCCGGCTCTGGAAAAATTATAAATTCAAAAATCATAGATTTTAAAAATATATTTTTAAATATAATTGTTAAGTTCAATAAAAAAATATCTCCTTTAGAAAAATATAAGGAACCCAAAAAAATATTTAACATAAATAAATATTCTTATTTTCTATTTTTTTCACTTCTTTTAGAGTTGATTTTAAATTTAATTTATCCTTTTGTTACTAAATATATATTACAATCATTAGTTCCAACTAGGCAAATAAATGAATTTTATTATTTAATAATTATTTTTGTTACTTTTACTTCATTTTCATTATTGATAAGCCTTATAATAAATAAAACGACTAAAATAATTGTTTTAAAGAATTTTGAAAAAGAATTCTTAAATATACTAGAAACATTTTCTAAAGAAAATATTAATTTAATTAATAATTTAAACGAAATAGAAATTAAACAGAGAATAAATAATATATACCAAATTGAAGCATATAAGATGACATTTATACCAAGAGTTTTATATATTCTACTTTCCTTTTTGATTTCGCTTACACTAATTTTAATAACTAGTTATTTGTTGACTTTGATTATGATTATTATAGGAGCTTTGATAGGAACATTTACTTTTTTATATTACTTATGATATCGAAAATCAACTAATTTTTTAATTTCTGAATCAATATCTTTAGATAGATCTTTAGATAATTATATTAAAATATTAAAGACTAACTTTCTTTTGTTAGAAGAAGAAAAATTTAAAAATAAAATGATAAAAAATTTTCAAAGTCATAATTGCAGTTTTAAGTCTTTTATAGTTAGTGAAAGTTATTTTGATAGTATTAATAAATTTATTGACATCATAATTCCCATTTTGATTCTATTTTTCGGATCTCTACAAATTTGAAATAATAAAATAAATTTATATCAATTATTATTTTTCTTAACGGGAACAAAAATGTTCTTATCACCGATCAAACAAATAGAACCTATTATAAAAGAGACTCAAAACTTCAAATTAAACAAAAATATATTAAATATTTTTAAAAAAAATAAACGTAAAACTAAAACTTTAAATTTTGATAATATTGGACAAATAAAGCAAATAAAATTATCATATGTTTCTTATAAATATAATAAAAGCCAAGAAAAATATTCAGTTAATATTCCGAGATTAACTTTAGAAGGTAATAATATATTAAAAGGTAATAACGGTAGCGGGAAAACAACACTGTCATCTTTGTTAATGGGTAAGTATAATATTACTAATGGTGAAATTTTTATTAATAATAATTTGGTCAATTTATATGATAATGATTTTATAAAACAAAGAATTTGTTATATTGGAGATAACAAAAATATACCTAATTCTACTTTAAAAGAATATTTGTTAATAGATGATTGGGAAAATTTTACTAATATTTTAAATAAATTTCAAATTTATGAAGCGTTTAAAGCTCTTAATATGCAAATAAGAGAAGATGTTATGGTAAAGAAATTATCGAGTGGACAAATACAATTAGTCAAGTTTTTGAAGTTGTTATTATATGATTATGATGTATTTATTTTTGATGAAGCTTTTGAAGCGATAAGCGAAGATGTTTTCATTTTTTTGAAAGAAAAATTAACTAAATTATTAAATAATAAATTAACACTTGAAATCAGCCATAATTCTAAATATATTTTTGATAATGCAAGGATAATTAAAATTGAAGAAATTACTAAATTTTTATAAATTAGAAATATTTTTTTTAATTGTATTATTGGTTTTGTTATCTTTTTTAATATATTTTGGTCTTTTTTATAAGGTAAAAAGCTATAAGAGTGTAATAATATATTTTAATGATAATAATTTAGAACTAAAAAATATACAACCCAATGAATTAATTTATGAAAAATATAATTTAGTAGTTTTTGATGAAAATAATAGCATCGAATATCCGATTATAATTTCAGGTATTAGTAATAATAAAATAGAAATAATAAATGACGAATTAAAAAAATATTTAATAGATAAAAATAATTTATTTTTAAATTCATTATTAGAGTTAAAAACAGAAACCTTAAGTCAAATAATTTATGACAATTTGGTTAGTATTTTTTTAAAAAAATAACCCTTATCACTAAATAATATATAATATAAATATGAATATGAAAAATAATTATGATATTTCATTAAACATAAAAAAAGAAGTGAAAAATGTTGAGTTATTTAAGGATGAAATGATCCAAATAATTAATAATTTTGGAAACTTTTTTAAAATAGATCCAAATAAAAAGATAATATTGGATGTAACATTTGTTTCCAAACCTAAAATTCGTAAGTTAAATAAAGAATATAGAAATAAGGATTATGTAACTGATATTTTATCATTTGACTTTGGAAATTTAGAATTTTATGAAAAGATGCCATTTATTCATTTGGGTGAATTAATAATTAGTTGAGATAAAATGAAAAAACAAGCAAAGGAATTTAATCATAGTATTAAAAGAGAGTATTGTTATTTATTTACTCATGGATTAGTTCATTTATACGGTTATGATCATGAATTAGAAGAAGAAAGAGTTGTTATGAACAAAATTGTTGATGAAATTTTTGAACCATTAAAAATAAAAAGAGAGGATTAAAATGATTGAAAAATTAAGAAATTTATTGTCAAAAGCATATGCTCCATATTCTAATTTTCAGGTGGCTGCTATTGCTGTTGATTTTGACGGAAAAGAATATTGAGGTGTTAATGTAGAGAATGCTGCATATCCTTCTGGTCTTTGTGCAGAAAGGAGTGCATTATTTGGCTCTGTGGCATATGGCGGACATGTCGGTAAATTTAAAGAAATACATATCATTTCTAGAAAAAATGAAATAATAACCCCATGCGCAGGTTGTCGTCAAGTTATGACTGAATTTATGCCGCAAAATGGCTTGGTTTACCAATATTCAAATGATGGAACTCAAATGAGAGTGAACACTGTTGCAGAACTTGTGCCTTATCCAATTTTTATGGAGAATATTAAGTAATGAAAATATGTTTTGCTAGTATAGTTGGTAGACCTAATGTAGGTAAAAGTAGTTTGCTAAATGCAATTTTAGGGTACAATGTTGCAATTGTAACTAATGTAGCACAAACAACAAGAGATCAGATCACTGGAGTTTATACCGACGAAACACATCAAATTATATTTACGGATACTCCTGGCATACATAAACCAAAAAATAAGCTAGGTGAAGTATTAAATAAAAATGCTTTTGACTCTATAGAAGGAATTGATCTTTTGTTATTTTTGTCTCCTTCTGATGAAGAAATTGGCCCTGGAGATAAATTAATATTATCTAAAATAGAAAATATTAAAAATAAAATAGCGGTTATATCTAAAATAGATAAAATTAAAAAAAATCCTGAAAAATTAACAAAAAAAATCCGTGAATTGGGCGAATTTGGATTTGATAAAATTGTATCAACAGACATATATAACGACTCTTCAATAGTTTCCTTAATTGATATTATTAAAGAATACTCTAACGAAGGTGAATTACAATATGATCCTGATTCTATTACTGATAAAAGCATGCGTTTTTTAGCAAAAGAAATCATAAGAGAATCAGCAATAGAAAGATTATACGATGAATTGCCACACTCTATTGCTGTGTCTGTCGAAATTTTTCAAGAATTAGAAAATAACATTATTATTGAAGCGATAATGTATGTAAAAAAAGAATCTCAAAAAGGGATGTTAATAGGAAAGAATGCATCTAAAATCAAGGAAATAAGTAAAAGTTCAAGAGTAAAAATGTCTCATCAATTTGGAGTCCCTGTTTCTTTATATTTAAAGGTAAAAGTTGCTAAGAAATGGAATGATGATGAAAAAACATTATCTAAATTTGGGTATTAAATAACTCTTATTATTAGGGTTATTTTTAATTTAGCAAAAAAACTTTTAGGCTGCTAAAAATTTGATAAAATTATAAAGTATGAATCAAAAATTAGATAATAAATTAGAACCAATATTAAAGTATACAGTTAAATTATTTATTGAGGAAGGCGAACCCGTTAGTAGCCAAGCCCTCATGGATAGGTTTAATGATATTAGCTTTTCTTCAGCTAAAGTTAGATATTTAATGAATAAACTTGAAGAAATAGGATATTTACAAAAAGCAAATTGTTCTAGTGGTAGAACTCCTACTTTGCTAGGTTTAAATTATTATGCAATATACTTAAGTCAATCATTTGAAAAAGAAATGATAAATAAATTAGAAAAAATATTTAAACAAAAAGAAGTTGATATTGATAACACCGTTGATCAAGCAGCTAATATAATTTCAGAAATGACAGGATTAACTTTAGTTAAGACTAACTATAACAATAACGAAACTTTAAAAAGCATTGATATGACAGTTCTAGATGAAAAAAGAGCCACAATTGTTATGGTTGTTTCTACAGGTCAGGTATATCATAAAGTTATAACTATAGATAGAAATAATAATTTAAATGATATAAAGATAGCTTTAAAAATTTTCAAAGAGAGATTAATAGACGTTTTGGTAACTGAGCTTGCACAAAGAGTTTTTTTACTAAAAGATATTTTATCCGAATCAATTAAGAATTACCAAAGTATAATAGATTCTTTTGTTAGACAAGTTTTTAATGGTGAAATTAGAAAATATAAAGAAAATAAAATATATGGTAAAAATAATATTATTTTAAGTCAAAAAATTAATAGAAATAACTTGAATAAAATGATTGAATTAATTGAAAATTATTCTATTTGAGAAAAAATAGAGTCACATTTTGATGAAAATGAAAAAATAAAAATATCAGTTGATGATACAGGTTCTTTTATGTCTAAACGTATTATAAATAATGATACAACTACTGAAATATCAGTGGTAGCTTCAAGCACGTCAGATTATAATAAAATGCGTACAGCACTTAATGCTTTAGAAATTTTTGTAGAAAAGGAAAAAAGGGAGAAATAAATGAATTTTAAGAATAATAATAAACATAGACATTACCATTTTAGGGATTGAAATATAATTGAAGCTGATTTTGAAATACTTTTAAACGGAGAGTCTCTTCCGGATTTTAAAATAAAAAAACAAATTACATTGGGTAAGAACGAATATATTGAAGGCTTAGAAGTAGATAAATTTATTATTGGATTACCTATAAAAAAAGAATTAGAATTATCTATTAATGTTCCTGAAAATTTTGAAAATAAAATTATTTCTGGTAATGAGGTTAAAATTTATTTAAAAAATATTAAATTAATAAATTATGACGCCCGCAATTTAGAAATATCAAAATTAAAAAAGGTAGAAGAAAGAAATTTAGAGTTAGAGAAGAGGGTGCTAGAATTAGAAAACAAACTAAAAGCAAATGAAGTTGTTTTTGTAGAAAAAGCAAAGCAATTATCTCAAGCAATAGAGGAAAAAATAGCTAAAGAAAAAGAAATTTTATTCGAAAAAGCAAAAAAAGAAAAAGATGAGATAAAATCATTTGCTTTACAAGGGTTTTTAGAAGATTTTATAAATCCTTTTAATAATTTTGTAATGGCTCAAAAGGTTGCTGAAAACTCAGAAAACGATCAGTTAAGAAATTACGCAATAGGTTTTAATATTGTAATTAAACAAATAATTGATATTTTAGAATCTAATAATGCTGAATTGATTATACCTACTTTAAATACTGAATTTGATCCTAATACACAACAAGTTGTAGATGTAGTTCAAACATATAATCAAATAGATAAAGATAATCAGATAACTAAAGTAGTTAGATATGGTATTAAGCTTTCCGGAAGAGTAATTACCCCTGCCTCAGTTGTAATAAGTAAAAAAATTAGCAATTAAATGCTTTGGCTGCTAAAAATATGTTATAATTAAATTATGACTTCGTTAAAAAAAGAAGCCATGTAGATAATAAATAATTTAAGACATAAATAATTAACTAATAATTAGGAGAGAATTAAAATGGCAAAAGAAATAATATTAGGGATAGATTTAGGAACAACAAACTCTGTTGTTTCCATAATTGAAGGTAAAAATCCTGTCGTACTTGAAAATCCAAACGGTAAAAGAACAACACCTTCAGTAGTAAGTTTTAAAAATGGTGATATAGTTGTTGGTGATGTTGCGAAAAGACAAGTTGAAACAAATCCAAACACTATAGTTTCTATTAAAAGATTAATTGGTACAGGAAAAACAGTAAGTGCAAACGGAAAAGAATATAAACCAGAAGAAATATCAGCAATGATTTTATCATACATGAAAGACTATGCTGAAGCAAAATTAGGTCAAAAAGTTAAAAAAGCGGTTATTACAGTTCCTGCATACTTTGATAATTCACAACGTGAGGCCACTAAAATAGCAGGTAAAATAGCAGGTTTAGAAGTATTAAGAATCATTAATGAACCTACTGCTGCGGCATTAGCGTTTGGTTTAGAAAAAACAAATAAATCAATGAAAGTCTTAGTTTACGATCTTGGTGGTGGTACATTCGATGTTTCTGTTTTAGAGTTGGAAGATGGAACATTTGAAGTACTTTCAACTAGCGGTGATAATCATCTAGGTGGTGACGATTGAGATAATGAAATTGTAAAATGAATGATTGGAAAAATAAAATCAGAACACGGTTATGATGTTGAAAAGGATAAAATGGCTAAAGCTAGACTGAAAGAAACAGCAGAAAAAGCTAAAATAGATTTATCTAATCAATCGGTAGCTACAATTAATTTACCTTTTTTAGCTATGACTGAAAATGGACCCCTTAACGTTGAACTAGAACTAAAAAGAAATGAATTTGAAGAAATGACATCTCATTTATTAGATAGAACAAGAAAACCAATTGAAGATGCATTAAAAGAAGCAGGTATAACATCAGCGGATTTACATGAAGTTTTACTTGTTGGAGGTTCAACACGTATGCCAGCAGTTCAAGATATGGTTAAACGTACATTAAATAAAGAACCAAATCGTTCTATAAATCCTGATGAAGTAGTTTCGATTGGTGCTGCTATTCAAGGTGCTGTTTTAGCGGGAGATATTGATGATATTTTATTATTAGATGTTACACCTTTAACATTAGGTATCGAAACAATGGGAGGGGTATCTACTCCTTTAATTGCTAGAAATACTACAATTCCAGCAACAAAAAGTCAAATTTTTTCAACAGCAGCTGACAATCAAACAGAAGTTACAATTAGAGTTGTACAAGGTGAAAGACAAATGGCGGCAGATAATAAAACACTTGGTTCATTCAATTTAGGTGGAATTGAACCCGCTCCAAGAGGTGTTCCACAAATTGAAGTTACATTTTCAATTGATGTTAATGGTATTACAACAGTAACTGCAAAAGATTTAAAAAATAATAAAGACGCAAAAATTACAATTTCAAATTCTACTAAACTAACAGAAGAAGAAATTGAAAGAATGGTTAAAGAAGCAGAAGCAAATAAAGAAGCAGATGCTAAGAAAAAAGAAGAAGTTGAAACAATTGTTAGAGCCGAAAGTTTAATTGATCAAATTAAGAAAGCCAACGCAGAGCAAGGTGATAAATTAGATCCTAAATCAAAAGAAGAAAGTGAAAAATTAATTAAAGAATTACAAGAACTTATTGATAAAAAAGACATTTCTGCTTTAAAAGAAAAATTAGATCAAGTTGAAAATATGATGCGTGATTTTGCTAATTATGCCGCACAACAAAACGCAACAAATAATAATTCTAACGATGAAGAAACAGCTACAATAGTAGAAGAAAACGATAAATAAAAAAATAAACAACATGTTTTTAAAATAAATGTGTTGTTTATTTTTTAATAATTATAATTAATTTTAATTTTATTGATAAATTCTTGCTCTAAATTTTCAGGTGGACTTTCATATATTACAACTTTTTTATTTTTATTTAATTGCGTAGAAAGATTTAAACAGTTCAAAAAAATATTAGAATTATAAAGTTTTGAAGATATTAATTTAGATATAATGATTGCTTTAATTTTAAATTTTTCGAGCAAAAAGGATATATTTCTATTTATGTCTTCTATATAAAAGAATGTCAATATTTCGTTATTATAATTAGATAATATTTTGCTTTCTAGTAAATTAATATCGTACATTACTCCTAAATCATAAATCATTGGGATTATATTTTTAGATTTAAATTCCTCTTCTTTTATAAACAAATAATTAGCTTGAGACATTTTGAAAATTAATTGAGTTGTCCCTAAGTTTTCTGAGTTTTTTGAAAAATAATTAAATCAATTTAATTCCTTCAAATGAGATAAATACTCGTTTTTATCAAATAAATAGTAAAAACGGAAAAGTACTTTCAATCTATCGTAGTTTGGTTCAATTATTTTAAATTGTGTTTTATTCTTTGAAATATAATTTACTATATTTTTTATATTAACTCATTTTTTAGGGTCTTTATTATCTGTTATTATTTGTTTATATCTATAGTATTCCTCATTGAATAATTCAATTTCTTTGCGTATATTATCATCGGTGTTATTAAAGTAATATTTTGAAGAATTTTTAGAATCATAGTCTATATTGTATAGAGAATATTTCACTAAATCATTTATATAATCTTGTTCATAATTATTTATTTTAGGGTATTGTATAATTGTCGCTCTTTTATATATTCTTGATAATGTAGTTGAATTATTTATTTCGTTTATTTTATTTAAAAAATTATTATATTGATTTTTAGATGTATATTTAAGTATTAAGTAAATATAATCATCGCTCTTGAACAAATTAACAATTTGATCATTTAACCCAAATAAATCATTTAAAAAATCAGTATTATCATTATTTTTATTTAAAAAATAAAAATTTTTTAAAAGTAATCCTATAATGATATTTTTTTTATTTTTTAAAAAATCATTATTAGTTTGGTTGTTTAAGGTTATGTTGTTTAAATTGTTTATTTTATCTTTATATTCTACACCTCATTTAAGAGAGCAATGATAATTATTCCCGTCAATTGTTTTTATAACCATTTTCATTGGTTTATTTTTTAATAATTTTTTATTAAATTTATTTATAATTTTTTCAAAAAGTCTTAATTTAATGTTGAAATCCTTGTTTCAAAAAACATCTATTTTACTCTCGTAATTTTGTAAATTCTTATTTATTATCTCTTTTATTTTATTTGAACTATCTTTATTAAAAAAATTTAAAAATTCGTTAATAGATATATAGTTGTATTTGTTAAAGTTAAAACTATTTGAATCTAAATATGTTGAGAGGAAGTTATATTTTTTATTATTTCTAATTACTCTTTTGTTAATATTATCAATTTTAAAAATTACAACACCAGATGAAGTTCGTTTGTAAAAATATATAAACTTAAAAACTAAATACGATGATATTAAAAATATTAATAGAATAATTGAAATGTAAATTAATATTACTAAATAGTTCATTCTATTCCTTGATACTTATGATCCTAATTGAATGATGTCTTTTATTTAATGTTCTTTCTTTTCCGTCTCTAAATCTTACTAAAACTTCATTACCTGAGCCGAAATCTACAACTTCACCTTCTCCAAAAATTGTATGAGAAATTATATCTCCAATTATCATTTTAGAATTTATTAAAGAAATCTCATCAGGAGAATAATCTAAGTCCAACCCGTGATCATCGTTTATATTTGTATAATTATCAACATTTATACCCATTTCAGTTATAAATCTAGAGGGTTCTTTAGAAAGGTCTGTCCCAAATATTTTCCCACGCGATGAACTTAAAAATAAGTTGTTTCTAGCTCTTGTTATTCCGACGTATGCCAACCTTCTTTCTTCTTCGAAAGTTTCAGGGTCAGAATCAATTTTTTCTATTATTCTATATGAAGGGAATACACCACGCGATAAACCTACTAAAAAAACGTTATCATATTCTAGACCTTTTGCGGAGTGAATAGTCATAAGTGTTACATAATTAGTGTTTCCCTCGTAATCATCTGTAACAGATAATAAATTAATATAATTTAAATAATCGGCTAATTTTTTTTCTTTATTTTTTTCTTCTCAAGTTTTGATCGAAGCGATTAGTTCTTTAACGTTTTCAATTGCTGTTCCTCTTAGGCTAGTGTCTTTCTCGATAAAATGATAGTAATCTAATTCCATTAAATAAAAATCAAGTATTTTAGAAATTGAGTGTTTTGTTATTTCTAACTTTCTTAACTCCTTTTTGTATCGTATTGTTATTTGTAAAAATTTAAATAATTTTACAGCAAGATTGGGGTGTTCTCTTTTAAATTCAGATCAATTACTTTTATTTGTAATTGTTTCAAATGTGTTTAAGTTACCTTTTTTTGCGACAAATTCTTTAATTGTTTCTATTGCCTTATGCCCAATTCCTTTTGTTGGTACATTAACTATACGATAAAAAGATAGTTCATCATTATTATGTAACAATCTTAAAAAAGCGATTGCATCTTTAATTTCCGATCTTTGATAAAATTTGACCCCGTTTATTATTTTGTGAGGTATATTTTCATCAATTAAAGCTTGCTCGAAGGCTCTTGAATAATAATTTGCTCTATATAGTATTACAATAGATTTTAATTGGTTTTTTTGCTTTTTTAACTGATTGATTTTATTTACTACTCATTTTGCTTCACCTTCTTCACTAAAACTATGCATAAATTCAATGTCAGCACCCACTCCGTTTTCGGTAACTAAGTCTTTGTTGTACCTTTTTTTATTCATTTTTATAAGTTTATTTGCAGCGTCGAGTATTTTTTGTGTGGAACGATAATTTTTATCTAAAACAACCGTAAATGTTTCTTTAAAATCTTTTTCGAAATCCAATATTAAATTAACGTCCGCACCACGTCAATTATAAATAGTTTGGTCTGGGTCACCAACAATAGTTAAGTGTGTATTTTTTCCGATTAAACTTTTTATAATTCTATATTGTAATTTTGAAGTATCTTGAAACTCATCTACAAGAATATATGAATATAGTTTTTTATATTTTTCTACTATATCTGGTCTAGTGTGAAATAAAATGTTTGTTTTAATGATTAGGTCATCAAAATCTAAAGCACCATTTCTAGCTAATTCGTTTATATATTCAAAATATATTTTATCTTCAATTTGATCCATATTTTTTATATTATAAAACTGATTATAATCGGTTGTATTATTTTTTTGAGTCGAAATATAGTGTATTGCCGATTTATAACTAATTTCGGAACTAGTTATTCCTAATTTCTTATAAATTGCACTCAAAATTTGAATTTTATCCGGCTCATCCACTATTGTAAAACTATTACGATATCCCAAGTTATGAATTTCATTTCTTAAAATAGTTGCACAAAAAGAGTGAAAAGTTTTAATATTTAGTTTTGTTTCTAAATTATTACAATATTTTTCAACTCTTATAGACATTTCTTGAGCCGCTTTATTAGTAAAAGTAACACCTAATATATTTTTTGCAGGTATCCCTAATATATTTATTAAGTAGGCGATTTTACGTGTTAAGACTTTAGTTTTACCGGTCCCTGCTCCAGCAATAATTCTTAGGTGTTTGTCAAAGTATTTTACGGCTTGGTTTTGCTTTTCGTTCAAATCACTCAGTAAATCAATCTTTTTTGTATTAATTGTCATATTATTTCTCCTCATCTTTTAAATTTGCTTTGTTATTAACATAAACAATATTTCTTCTTTTTGAGTAAAACGGTACTAATTTTATTAACTCAATATCATCAACAATAATTTCATCTTTATTAACTACTCTTGTTTTTGTTATAATATCTATTACGGATAATTTCTTTTTATATACAATTATAAATAAGTAATCGATAAATTTAAAGATACTTATGGCGTATGTAAAAATTTGAAAAAATTTATTAATTATTTCTAGAGTTAGGTTACTCTTTTTTTCATCCACATAATATGAATTGTAGTAAGCTACCAAAAATACTAAAACTCACATTAGAGACATTAAAGAAAAACTTAATGTAGATCTTTTAATAATAGAAATAGAGTCAAATTCATTATTTTTTGATGAAATTATTTTTATTTTTAATAAATATTTACCGATACTTTTACCTTTTAAAACTAAGGGTATAATTATAAAAAAAATACTATTATTAAATATTCCTATTAGAGTGGATCAAACAAGTTTGTTTGTAGGTATATTTTTTGCATAATTAAAAATTCCGATAGCTCAAACTAGAAAAATAGAAACTAGCAAAAACAGGATGAAATCTATTATTTCCGAAAAAAACCTCTTGTAAAAAAAAGAGTTTTGATATTTTTTCATATTATTCTAAAAAGTCCAAAATTTTCATTTTTTTAATTTTGTATAAAGGTTTTTTTAGTAACTTAGATTCATCATTGTCACTTGCTAAGTAAATATTAGATTTAAAAAAATCATTTTTTATTGCATTACTTTCTAGTTTATCAATTAATTCATAATGTCTTTTTACAAAGGTAAGACTTCTTTTTTCTTGGATTTGTTCCTTTTCGTATTTATATATTCTTTTATATGTAAACGTTGTTTCGTTTAAAAAACCAGTTAACAATAATTTTATTGTATATATTTTTGCGTAATTAATTTCTTCTAAAATTTTGGGGTTATTTTCCTTGAAGTAATTTTCAACAATGTTGAATGAGTCTAAAACGTGCCTTGAATTAAATCAAGTATTAGAGTTTATAAATTCTCTATAAACTCTATAATCAAGATACATATATGTTTTTGCTTCGGAGAATAATATATAATTTAATTCAACACACATCTTGGTGTCATTTAAATTAGAAGGCATATATTTAACAAGCTTTTTATATAGATTTTTTTTATAAACTTTATTAAAAATAAAAGGGAATGTATAAGCGTAAGTACTCTGCATTTTATTTATATCTACTTTGTTAATTAATTTTAATCTAGCTTTTGGTTTTCATCTTATAGAACCAATTAGTCTAGGTTTAAATTCTAATATATCTGCTGAATATTTTTCTGCTTCGTTGATAATGTTTGAAACGTATTTTTTTCTTAACGTGTTCTCTGAATTGATGACAACTAGAAAGTCCCCTCTCGCAATTTTAAATGCACTAGTTAAATTTAGTTGATAGCTATCAACTTTATTATTAAAAACAACCTTCAATCTTGAGCCAAATAAAAGAAAATATTCTTTTAGAGATTCTAATATGTTGATTTGTTTCTTATTAATGAATAAAATTATTTCAAAATCTTGATTATCTTGATCTTTTAGATCCTTTAAGAATCATTCTATATCTTTGAATAAATCACCAACAAGAGAAACAATACTTAATTTCATTTTTTCTCCTTAAAATTTATTGTTAAATAGTCATAAAACATATATTATTATTTTATCATATTTTATAAATAAATATTATTTATAAGAGTTGTAGAAGAAGGGGGGCAGATGTTAAAATTATATTTTTTGTAATAAAAATTTACTTTTTTTAAAACTAAATAAATATCTTAATTTTTATAATTTTATTTTTTAAAAAAGTATTATTTTTTATATAATTTAAATAACAAATTAATTTAGTAGTTCGAAAGGATAAAAATGAAAAAAACTATAAATGATTTAGATTTAAACAATAAAAAAGTTTTAGTTAGAGTTGACTTTAATGTTCCTTTAAAAAATGGTGTTATCACATCCACAAAAAGAATTAAGGCAGCATTACCTACAATTCAAAAAATAGTATCCGAAGGTGGAAAAGCCATTTTATTTTCTCACTTAGGTAGAGTTAAAACTGAAGAAGATTTGGAATCTAAAAGTTTAAAACCAGTTGCTATTGAGTTAGCAAGACAATTAGGTCAAAAAGTTATTTTTGTAACAAAAACAAGAGGTGAAATATTAGAAAAAAGTATTGAAAATATGAAACCAGGTGAAGTTTTATTAGTTCAAAATACAAGATATGAAGATTTGAATAATAAAGCTGAAAGTAAAAATAATGAAGAATTAGGTAAATATTGAGCTTCATTAGGTGATGTATTTGTTAATGATGCTTTCGGGACAGCTCATAGAAAACATGCATCAAATGTTGGGATAGCTTCTAATATCACCGAATCAGCATTAGGTTATTTAATGGAAAAAGAAGTTTCATCACTTCAAAAAGTTATTGGTGAACCTGAACATCCATATGTTGCAATAATTGGTGGAGCTAAAGTATCTGATAAAATTCAAGTTTTAGAAAATTTAGCTAAAATTGCTGATAAAATGATAATTGGTGGAGCTATGGCTTACACTTTCTTAAAAGCTCAAGGATTAAATACAGGAACTTCTTTGGTGGAAGATGATTATTTAGATTTAGCTAGAGACTTCTTATCAAAATATTCAGAAAAAGTTATTTTACCAATTGATCATGCTACATCAACAGAATTTAAAGATGTTGAACCCGTTTTCCAAGATGTAGAAATTTCAGAAGGGTATATGGGTCTAGATTTAGGGCCTAAATCAATTGAATTAGTAAAAAGTACTTTAAACAATGCTAAAACAGTTGTTTGAAATGGACCTATGGGAGTAGCAGAATTCAAAAATTACCAAAAAGGTACATACGCTGTTTGTGAATCAATTTCTGAACTTACCGATGCATATACAGTAGTTGGTGGTGGAGATTCGGTTGCCGCCGTTGAAAAATTGGGAATGGAAGACAAATTTACACATGTTTCAACAGGTGGTGGTGCTTCACTTGAATTGTTACAAGGTTTAGAATTACCGGGTGTTACTTCAGTTCAAGATAAATAGAAAAAATGATTATTAAAAAATGCGAATTACTCAAATTCGTATTTTTTTATAATTCTAACGTAATATTTAGAGGTTCAAGTTTTCTGGTTTTAATATTAGAATCTTTTAGAATTTTTCTTGAAATTCATGCATCATCAGTATCGTGATATTTATCTTCTAAGTAAACAATTTCTGTTATTCCTGATTGAACAATAGTTTTCGAACAATTTGAACAAGGGAATAAAGAAGTATATAATATCGCATTTTCTAATTGTGTTGTTGAATTTAATATCGCATTAATTTCTGCATGTACAACATAAGGATATTTATTGTCTTTTTCTAATTTTTTATCTCTTGCTCACGGGAAATCAAAATCATTGCCCGAAGGCATACCATTATAACCTAAAGCAATAACTCTCTTTCTATTATTTATTATACATGCGCCAACTTTTGTGTTAGGATCTTTTGATCGTAGGGCACTTAATTTAGTCAGTGCCATAAAATATTGATCTCAATTTAGTATTTTATTCATAATTATAAGTCAATGTTTTTTACGTATTTTGCATTTTTTTCTATGAATTCTTTACGAGGTGCAACATTTTCCCCCATTAGTATCTCAAATGTTCTGTCCGCCTTGTAAGCGTCCTCTATTTGAACTTGAAGCATTTTTCTATTTTCTGGATTCATTGTTGTTTCTCATAATTGTTCTGGATCCATTTCACCAAGACCTTTATATCTTTGTATAGTTATCTTAGAATTTGGATTTAATTTTTCCATTATTTCATTTTTTTGTTCATCGTTATAAGCGTATTCGACAAATTTGTTTTGTTGGATTTTATATAAAGGAGGTTGTGCTATATAAATAAAACCATATTCAATTAACGGTTTAAAGTATCTAAAGAAAAATGTTAGTAATAATGTTCTAATGTGCGCACCGTCAACATCAGCGTCGGTCATTATTACGATTTTGTGATATCTCAATTTGTTGATATTGAAAGTATCTCCTAACCCTGTACCTAATGCAGTTATTAATGACATTATTTCTTCATTGTTAAACACTTTTTCTTGTCTCGTTTTTTCAACGTTCAAGATTTTTCCTCGTAATGGTAAAATAGCTTGAGTTTTTCTATCTCTTCCCATTTTAGCTGAACCACCAGCAGAATTTCCTTCGACTATATATAATTCACTAATTTCCGCATTTTTACTTGTACAATCAGAAAGTTTACCTGGTAATCCACCACTTTCGAAAACATTTTTTCTTCTTGCGTTATCTCTTGCTGCGCTAGATGCTAATCTTCCTTTTCTAGCGAGTATTGCGGTATTAATAATTTTTTTAGAAATATCAGGGTTTTCATTTAAAAATCTCTCAAGTGCTTCTGAATATATTTCATTAACCGCTCTACGAGCGTCTTTAGAACCTAATTTTCCTTTTGTTTGACCTTCGAATTGTGGATCTGGATGTTTTATAGAAATAATTGCTGTTAGTCCTTCGATTAAATCGTCTCTTGTGAATTTATCAGTTTCACTTTTTATTAAATTTTTATCAATAGCATAATTATTTATTAATCTCATCAATGAATCGTAGAACCCAGACAAGTGAGTACCACCTTCGTGAGTAGAAATATTGTTTGTATATGTTATTATATTTGATCTAAACATATCTTCTAAATATTGAGCTGCAACTTCTACTCCTATAATTACTTCTTCTCCGTTTAAGTCGTTATTATATTTGTATTCTCCTGAGGCGTAAATAACTTCTTGGTTAATTGGTTTGTAACCTTCATTTATTTCTTTAACGTAATCAACGATACCATTATCATATTTGAATTCGTTGTAAGAGTTATCACGATGATCTGTAACAGAGACAAATAAACCTTTATTCAAGTGAGCTATTTGTTTAGCGTGGTCAATAATAAGTTCTTTGTCAAACTTAATTTGTTCCATAACCTTGTAATCAGGATGAAATTTTATTGTTGTACCAGTTTCGTTTTCTTTTGTTTCACCAATAATAGTTGTAGATTGAGTTATTTGTCCACCATTAGCAAATTTTGCGTTATATAGTTTTCCGTCACGTTTAACTCAAGCTTCCATGTAATCGCTAAGAGCGTTAACTACAGAGGCACCAACACCATGTAAACCACCACTAACTTTGTAAGCATTAGATTCAAATTTACCACCCGCATTCAATTTTGTTAAAACAACTTCGAGTGCACTGATGTTAAATTTTGGATGTAAACCAACCGGTATACCACGGCCATTATCTTCCACAATTATTTCTTCGTTCTTAGTGATTGTAATGTTAATTGTATTAGCAAACCCAGCCATAGCCTCATCTACGGAGTTGTCAACTATTTCTCAAACCATATGATGAAGACCGCTTTTAGATGTGCTCCCGATGTACATTCCAGGACGTTTTCTTACGTGTTCAAGACCTTCAAGATGTTTAATATTTGAAGCGTCATAATTATTATTTAAATTTTCTTTCATCAAAACTCCTTAATATATTTATTTAAATATATTATACCATTTTTTTATATTTATAGAACACTTCCTCCAATTCCAAACTTCAAAATCCTTTTTCTTGTGCTTTGCTTTTTTCTTCTAACCCTATGATATAGTTATAAAAGTCATTTTGAAATTTATTTTTCGTATAATATTTTTGCTTAAAATTAGAGTTTTGAATATATGCAACTCTAGCTAATCCTTCTTCTATTAAAAAAGAATTTAAGGTATTTGCAAAAATATTTTCATCAAACTTTTGTGTGTAAATTAGTCCAACATCTCTACCATATTCGTCATTATCAATGTGCTTATAATAAAAATAATCTTGATTTGAGGTTTTGTCTCTTAACATTTCTTTAGCGATATTAGCATAATAATTTTCATATTTAGCTAACTTATTTTTATTATTTTTTTTAAGTGTTTCAGGTGTATCAATTCCATACAACCTTATTTTAATTTTTTTACTTTTAATTTTTGCTTCTACAGTGTCTCCGTCTATAATTTTTGTTATTATTAATTTCTCTATATTTTTAGAGGCGTTTGTATTATTTTTTTTAGAACTAACAATTATCCCGATAACTATCAAAAGAAAAACAAGGATAATTTTAAAAATATTTAGTAAATTTTTAGGCATTTTTTCAAACATATATAATATATGTGCGTTAGATCTAATTTAAACAAAAAAAGTAAAAAAATATTTTGTATTTAAAAAAAGTAGTGGTATAATAGTTTTGCTAACTAGCCAAGAAATGGAAACTTTCAAGTGTTAGCAAGCAATAGAAGTTCTTTGAAAACTAGATATATACAATAAACATGACAGTCAATTTTTTCGAGAGTTTGATCCTGGCTCAGGATGAACGCTGGCTGTGTGCCTAATACATGCATGTCGAGCGGAGTTCTTCGGAAC